>DZCM01000005.1:18046-56843 GCA_022730295.1 Rhodanobacter sp.
CGTGTTCCCTTGCCGGGTGAAGTCGTGCTATCCGGACGCAACGCGCGCAGGCCGAATTCTGGCAAAATCATGGCAGACCCGTCACATTTCGTGACATTGTGCTGACTTCGGTCAGCGCCGGTGGCCATGGATGTGTTATAAGGTTTCGCTTCCGCCGGTGCGTGGATCGGCCGGGGCGGCCAGCAGGATTGCGTGATTACGGGGCCGCCGAGCTTGTTGATTGACTGGCAAGCTCGAGGAAAAGTGCGCGCAGTTCCGGGTCGGCAATCGCGGTGGCCGCGGCGCGGATGGATTCGGCAGCACGCGGTGACAGGGTTCGTGGTGTGGCGGAGTCCACCGGCGGCATCGGCAGCGGAACCACCTTGGCCGTGACGGATGTCGCAGCCAGCCCCAGGGAGTGTACGGCGGCAAGGATCCGGGCCTGATCCATGCGCGCGCGCGTGGCCCAGGCCGGTGATTCGACCAGCAGCAGGACGCGGTCGTTGCGCAGGCCGGCGTGCCACACGTGCTCGCGCAGGGGTATCGGCAACAAGGGAACCATCCGTTGACTCAAGCAGTCAACATCGCGGGCCCGGGCAGCCAGATCGGCTATCGGGGCGCATTGCGACAGCGGCGTCGGGCCGCGGGTGTCGCGTGGTGGCTGGACGGGAGACAAGATCAATGACGGTTATGGTTGATTGACATGAGCATGATACTGGTGGCGCGCTCGCAACGATCCGCAGGATCGAACGACTGGTTGCAGGAGCGCACGCTTGCGCATCGGCGGTTATGTGGCCGCTTTGCGCTGGGCGTGGCCCTGTGCATTGCTGCCAGCGCGGCCGTTGCGGTGTGGGTCGCCAGCCCCGGCAGCCGCACGCTTGAACAGATTTCCTCGATGCACCAGCAGATCAATGCACAGAAGGCTGAATTGGCGCAGGTGCGCAGCGACGCTCAGCGCGACGTCACCCGGATGGCCATCAAGCTGGGTGAGTTGCAAGCCGATTCCGCGCGACTTGACGCGCTCGGGCAGCGGCTGGTTGCGACCGGCAAGCTGGATCCCGCCGAATTCGACTTCAGCCAGCCGCCCGCGATGGGCGGTCCGGAAAAGACCGTGCCGCCCGATCGTGCGCTGCCGTTCGACCTGACCGTGAGCATGGAACAGCTGGCGCAACGCTTCGATTCCCAACAAACCAAGCTGGGTGTGCTGCAGTCGCTGCTTATCAATCGCAAGGTCACGGACAGCCTGATCCCGTCGGGCATGCCAGTGCGCGAGGGTTACATCTCCTCGCCCTTTGGTGAGCGCATTGATCCGTTTACAGGCAAGGAAAGCTTCCACCCCGGCATCGACATCGGCGTGCCGTTCGGCGAGGCCGTGCGCGCGCTCGCCGCGGGTGTCGTGACCTATGCCGGCGTGCGCCCCGGCTATGGCAACGTGGTCGAGATCGACCATGGTGACGGCTACATGACCCGCTACGCCCACAACAGCAAGCTGCTGGTGCACGTGGGTGAGTACGTACACGGCGGCGAGCCGATCTCAGACGCCGGGTCCAGCGGCCGTTCGACGGGTCCGCACGTGCATCTGGAAGTCTGGCACGACGGCAAGCTGATGAATCCGATCGCCTACGTGCGCAGATAGTCGCAGCGCTGCTTGAATTCCGGGGGTTCCGCCGCCATCACTAGGCGCGGGCGGCGTGACCTTTTATCATGCTCGATTGAGTTGTCGCCGCAACCCCGGAATCGCGAATCCAACGATGGCCAATATCCTGACGAACGTCTTCGGCAGCCGCAATGATCGCGTGCTGAAGCAGCTTTTCAAGCTCGTGGCGCGCATCAACGCGCTGGAACCCGAGATGCAGGCGCTGGACGCCGCCGCCCTGCGCGGCAAGACCGCCGAGTTCCGCGAGCGCATTGCCAAGGGCGAAAGCCTCGACAAGATCCTGCCGGAAGCCTTCGCGGTGGTGCGCGAGGCCAGCCGGCGCGTGATCGGCATGCGCCACTACGAGGTGCAGCTGATCGGCGGCATGGTGCTGCATCAGGGCAAGATCGCGGAGATGCGCACCGGTGAGGGCAAGACCCTGGTCGCGACCCTCCCGGTGTACCTGAATGCGCTGGAAGGCAAGGGCGTGCACGTGGTCACCGTCAACGATTATCTGGCCAAGCGCGACGCCGCGTGGATGGGCAAGGTGTATGGTTTCCTCGACATGACCGTCGGCGTGGTCTGGCCGGGCATGGAAGTGTCCGACAAGGCCGCGGCCTACGCCGCCGACATCACCTACGGCACCAACAACGAGTTCGGCTTCGACTACTTGCGCGACAACATGGCGGTGGCGAAGGAGCAGCGCTTCCAGCGTGGCCTGCACTACGCGATCGTCGACGAAGTCGACTCGATCCTGATCGATGAAGCGCGTACGCCACTGATCATTTCCGGCGCCGCCGAGGATTCGCCGGAACTGTATATCCGCGTCAATCGCATCGTCCCGCGCATGACCCGCCAGGCCAAGGAGCCGTTGCCGGGCGAGGCGCCCGAGCCGGGCGACTATTACGTCGACGAAAAACAAAAGCAGGTGCACCTGTCCGAAGCGGGCATGGAGCACGCCGAGCAGTTGCTGCGCGAGGCGGGCATCCTCGCCGAGGATTCCACCCTGTACGACGCGCGCAACCTCGCGGTGGTGCACCACCTCAACCAGGGCCTGCGCGCACACGCGCTGTACCAGCGCGACGTCGATTACATCGTGCGCGATGGCGAAATCATCATCGTCGACGAATTCACGGGCCGCACGCTGGCGGGCCGCCGCTGGTCCGAAGGCTTGCACCAGGCGGTGGAGGCCAAGGAAGGCGTGCCGATCCAGCGTGAAAACCAGACGATGGCCACGGTGACCTTCCAGAACCTGTTCCGCATGTACGACAAGCTGGCGGGCATGACCGGCACGGCCGATACGGAAGCGTTCGAGTTCCAGTCCATCTATGGCCTCGAAGTGGTGGTGATTCCGACCAACCAGCCGATGGTGCGGAAAGACAACCCCGATCTGGTGTTCCTGAAACCCGAGGCCAAGTTCAAGGCGGTGATCGAGGACGTCAAGGATTGCCATCAGCGCGGCCAACCGGTGCTGGTCGGTACCGCGTCGATCGAAGTCTCGGAATTGGTCCACGAGCTCCTGCAAAAGGCGGGCGTGCCGCATGAAGTGCTGAACGCCAAGCAGCACGAGCGTGAGGCACACATCGTCGAACAGGCTGGCGCGCCGGGCGCAGTGACGATCGCCACCAACATGGCCGGCCGCGGCACCGACATCGTACTCGGTGGTTCGCTGGATGCCGATCTTGCGGCCTTGCCCGCGGATGCGACCGCCGCCGACCGCGAGCGCGTCAAGGCCGATTGGCAAAAGCGCCACGAGCAGGTACTGGCAGCTGGCGGCCTGCACATCGTCGGTACCGAACGGCATGAGTCGCGGCGCGTCGACAACCAGTTGCGCGGCCGTTCCGGCCGCCAGGGCGACGCTGGGTCTTCGCGCTTCTACCTGTCACTGCAAGACAGCCTGATGCGCATCTTCGGCGGCGAAGGGCTGGTGCGCTGGATGCAGCGCTTCGGGATGAAGGAAGACGACGCGCTCGAGGACAAGCTGGTCAGCCGCCAGATCGAAAAGGCCCAACGCAAAGTCGAGGCGCACAACTTCGACATCCGCAAGCAGTTGCTGGAGTTCGACGACGCCGCCAATTCCCAGCGCAAGGTGGTTTACAAGCAGCGCCTTGAGTTGCTGGAGTCCGAAGATGTCGCCGAAACCGTCGCCGACATTCGCCATGACGTGTTCGATGCGCTGGCGCAGCAGTACGTGCCGCAGGACAGCGTCGACGACCAGTGGGACCTCGCCGGTTTGCAGAAGTCGCTGGAAACGGAATTCGGGATGCAGATGGACCTGCAGCATTGGCTGGAGACCGCGGCAGAAGCCGATTCTGAAATCATCCGCAAGCACGTGGTCGATGCCGTCGACGAGATCTTTGCCGACAAGGAGAAGCAGGTCGGCCCCGAAGTCATGCGCGCGCTGGAAAAACACGTGATGCTGACCGTGGTCGACAGCGCCTGGAAGGATCACCTAGCGACCATGGATTACCTGCGTCAGGGCATCTACCTGCGTTCGTATGCGCAGGTGGACCCGAAGCAGGCGTACAAGCGTGAGGCCTACCGCCTGTTTGAGGAGATGCTCGGCCGGATCAAGACCGAACTCACGCAGACGCTCGCGCGTGTACGCATTCGTTCGGAAGAAGAAGTCGCAGAGCTGGAAGCCGAGCAACGCCGTCAGGCCGCGGCCAAGGCGTTCGAGTTCCAGCACGCACCGTCGACCGGGTTTGAGGGCGCCCCGGCCGGCGCCGGCGAAACCGGGCTGCTCGGGCACGCCGGCGGTGTCGCGGAAGCGGCCGTGGCTGCAGTTGCACCGGTGGTGCGTGATGGCCCCAAGGTCGGCCGCAACGATCCTTGCCCTTGCGGCAGCGGCAAGAAGTACAAGCACTGCCACGGCGCGCTGAGCTGACGCACGTAACCTGTTCCCCGCGCCAGCGCGGGGAAACACGGCCCGGAATCAAGCGATCAACCGCGCTCGCCGTGCGCGGTGTGCGCGTGCACGGCGTCGATGAGCACCGTGAGGTTGGCTGGATCGACGTCCGGTGTGATGCCATGACCCAGGTTGAACACGTGGCCGGGATGCGCGCCGAAGTCGTCCAGTACGCGCGCCACCTCGCGGCGGATCACCTCGGGTGAGGCCAGCAAGGTTGCGGGATCGAGGTTGCCCTGCAGTGCCACGCGTGCACCGACCCGGCGGCGCGCCTCATCCAGCGTGAGCGTCCAGTCCACCCCCAGCGCCGCGCAACCGGTGTCGGCAAGGATTTCAAGGCTGGCGTTGGCGCCTTTCGAGAACACGATCAGCGGCACCGCGCGCGCGCGTGCATCGGCGCGCAGCAGCGCGGTGATCTGCGCCAGATAGCGCTGCGAGAATTCGGCGAACAGCGCGGGCGCCAGCATCCCGCCCCAGCTGTCGAAGACCATCAGTGCCTGTGCGCCTGCCGCGGCCTGTGCCGCGAGATACGCGGCGATCGCGCGCGCATTGACGTCGAGCAACGTGTGCATCGCCGCGGGCTCGTTCAGCGCGAAGGCTTTTACCCGCGCAAAATCGCGCGAGCCTTCGCCTTCGATCATGTAACACGCGAGCGTCCACGGGCTGCCGGCAAAGCCGATCAGCGGCACGCGGCCACCGAGTTCATGACGGACCAGGCGTACTGCGTCCATCACATAGCGCAGCGGGCCTTCCGGATCAGGCACGCCGAGCTTCGCGATAGCGGCTGCGCTGCGCACGGGCGCGGCGAATTTCGGGCCTTCGCCTTCGACGAAGTGCAGGCCCAGTCCCATCGCGTGCGGAACGGTAAGGATGTCCGAAAACAGGATCGCGGCATCCAGTTCGAACCGTTCGATCGGCTGCAACGTGACTTCGCAAGCCAGCTCCGGTGTCTGTGCCAGTGCGAGAAAGCTGCCCGCGCGCGCGCGCGTTGCGCGATATTCCGGCAGGTAGCGGCCGGCCTGGCGCATGATCCACACTGGCGTGGTGTCCACGGATTCGCGCCTGAGTGCGCGCAGGAAGCGGTTGCTGCGGTTGGATGTTTCAGCCATGCCGGTATTCGGACCCTTGCGTGATCATCACCTTGAAGCCGCGTTTCAGTTGTGCGTCACGCGCACTCTCGAACGCCGCCAGTGCGGCGGCGCGGTCGAGGTAGACTTCGCGCTTCAGGGTGGCGCGGCCGCCTTCGGTGCCCGACTCGCGATACAGCGTCCAGCCACCGAGCAGGTCCTGCTCCAGGGCGATCCGGCAGTAGCGCGGCGCGGTGCCGCCGGCGGGCGGGGTTTGCAGGTAGAGGTGCATGCTGGACGGCGTTGCAATGGAATGGCCATTGTACGGGACCGCGCCGCCAACGATCGAATACGGCCGGGTCTCGCGACCCGCCTACAAAACCGCAAGGACCGCGGACTCTTCGACATCGCTGACGATTTCCGTGCGCCCGATGCCGCGCCACAGGATCAGCCGCAGGGCCCCGGCGCGATTCTTCTTGTCGAGTTGCATGCGGGCGAGCAGCGCGACGGTATCGACACCGGGCGGTGGTTGCGCCGGCAGCCCGCAGCGCAACAACAAGGCGCGTAGCCGCTCGCTGTCATCGGCACCGGCCATCCCGAGCTGTGCCGACAAGCGCGCGGCCTGCAGCATGCCGATCGCCACGGCTTCGCCGTGCAGCAGGGTGTCATAGCCAGTCTCGACTTCCAGTGCGTGCCCGAAAGTGTGGCCGAAATTCAGCAGGGCACGCTCACCGGTTTCGCGCTCGTCGCGCGCGACCACGCCAGCCTTGAAACGGCAGCAGGTGGTGATGGCGTGCTCGAGCACGGCGGCGTCGCGCGCCAGTAGTGCGTCTGCGTGTGCTTCCAGCCATGCAAAGAATCCGGCGTCGCCGATGCAGGCGGTCTTGACGACCTCGGCGATCCCGGCGCGCAGCTCGCGGTCCGGCAGCGTTGAAAGCGTGTCCAGATCAGCCATGACGGCACGCGGCTGGTGGAAGGCGCCGATCAGGTTCTTCCCGGCCGGATGGTCGATCCCGGTCTTGCCGCCGACCGAAGAGTCGACCATCGCCAGCAGGGTGGTCGGGAATTGCACATAGTCGATGCCGCGCATCCAGCAGGCCGCCGCGAAGCCGGCGATGTCGCCGACCACGCCGCCGCCCAATGCCAGCACGCAGGCATCGCGGGTCGCGCCAAGCGTTGCCAGCGCATCAAGCACCGCCGCCACGCCGTCAAGGTTCTTGTGGGCTTCGCCCGCGGGCAGGGCCAGCGTCGTCACGTGGACTTCGCCGGCTGCGTGCGTCAGCGCGTCTTGCAACCGCCGTGCGTACAGCGGCGCGACGTTGCTGTCGCTGACGATCAGCGCGTGGCGGCCGCGCAGTGCGCCGCGCCAGTCCGTTGCGGCGTCGAGCAGGCCGCGCGCGATCCGGATCGGGTAGCGGTGCGCAGCCAAATCGACTTCAAGGCTTGTGCTCATGATGCGGAGGCCGGGATGGGTGGGCGTTGCCACTTCAGTTCCAGCAACGCGATGATGCGTGCCGTCGCCTGACTGCACGATTCTTGCATGCTTGCGGGTACGGCGAAATCCGCCAATTCGCGATACAGCGGGTCGCGCGCGCGCGCGAGGTCTTCGAGGCATGTGCGCCGGTCCGGTGCGTCCAGCAGCGGGCGTTGGCGGTCGTGCACGAGTCGTTGCATTTGTTGCTCGACGCTGGTCTCGAGCCACACCACGAAGCCGCGCTCGCGCAGGACGTCGCGGTTCGCCGCGGCCAGTACCGCGCCGCCACCGGTCGCCAACACGATGCCTTGTTGCAGCGAAAGTTCGGCCAGCAATTCGGATTCACGGCGGCGGAATCCGGCTTCGCCCTCGATATCGAAAATCGTGGCCACGCTGGCGCCGGTGTGTTCCTCGATGCGTGCATCGAGGTCCACGCACGGCATCCGGAAATGCTGCGCCAGCCGCCGCCCGACACTGGACTTGCCCGAACCCATCGGGCCAATCAAGAACAGGTTGGGCGATGGATTCATCGGGTGCGGCGTTCGTGGCCTGACAAAAGGATCGGAAGAAGCATTTGCCACAGATTTGCACGGATCAACACGGATCAATCCAGTGCGGAGCCCAGGTGTTTGCACGCACCTGCAAAGAAGGCTGCGAGTATCCGCCTGGACGGGCACGCGCTATCGAAAGCGGATCTGCTTGATCCGCGCTTGTCTGTGCAGATCCGGGGCAAAAATGTACTTTCATCCCGACGAGGGCCCGCTTACAGCGGTTCCAGCCAGCCCCACTTGTCTTCGGTGCGGCCATCGAACAGGCCGAAGAACAGGGCCTGGATCTTGCGCGTGATCGGCCCGGCTTCACCAGCGCCGACCTGTTTGCCGTCGATCGCGCGGATTGGCGTGACCTCGGCGGCGGTGCCGCACATGAAGATCTCATCGGCGAGATACAGGTATTCGCGCGGCAGGTCGCGCTCGATCACTTCGATGCCATTGGCGCGGGCCAGCGTGATGACCGAATGGCGGGTGATGCCGTTCAACAGCGCCGCGCTCACCGGCGCGGTGTGCAGCGCGCCGTCCATCACCAGGAATACATTTTCACCGGCGCCTTCGCTGATGAGGCCGGTCGATGCGAGGGCAATGCCTTCGCCGAAGCCGCGTTGGCGGGCTTCGCGCGCGATCAATTGCCCTGACAGGTAATTGCCGGCCGCCTTGGCGCCCGCCGGAATCGTGTTCGGTGCGAACCGCTGCCAGCTAGACACGCAAGCGGTGATGCCCTGCTGCAGCGCTTCCGGGCCGAGGTACGGGCCCATCGGCCAGCCGGCGATCGTCATGCTGACCGGGGTGTCGGCCGAGATGCCGAAACTGCCGAGGCCACGGAAGGCGCAGGGCCGCAGGTAAGCCTGCTCGAAGCCATTCTGCTTCAGGATTTCGTGGCAAGCCGCGCTGGTCTCCTCGACCGGGTATGGCAGCGGCATGTCGTAGATGCGCGCCGAGTTGTACAGGCGCTTCATGTGGTCCTTCAGGCGGAAGATCGCGCCGCCCTTCGGCGTCTTGTAGCAGCGGATACCCTCGAACACCGCCGAACCGTATTGCAGACTGTGCGACATCACGTGCACCGTGGCGTCTTTCCATGGCACGATCGTGCCGTTGTGCCAGACCCATTCCGGGTATTTCTGTGCAGCCATGTCGGAGCTCCGCTGAAAGCGTCAATAATACCGTGAGTTGGTGCCGGCTGTTGTGGACAGTCAGGCCATGGACGGCCGTTCTGGTGCATTCGGAGCTGGATCGTTCGGATTGTTCATTCGTTCCGTCATGCAGCGATCATGGATGAGCGCATGACTAAGCTCGCGGATGATGTTGCGAATGCAGCCGCTTGAGGCCTTCGCGCGCGACCAGGGTGTAGATCTGGGTGGTGGAAAGGTTGCTGTGGCCGAGCAACATCTGCAGTGCGCGCAGGTCGGCGCCGTGGTTCAGCAGGTGGGTGGCGAACGAATGCCGCAGCACGTGCGGTGAGATGCGTTTGGCGGCGATGCCGGCCGCGAGCGCGTGCTTCTTCACCAGCGTCCACGCCATTTGCCGGGTCATGCCGGCGGCGCGATTACTGAGGAACAGCGCCGGCGTTTCGCGGCCCTTTGCCATGGCCGGCCGCGCTTCGCGCAGGTAGCGGCCCAGCCAATCCATGCAGGTCTCGCCGATCGGCACCAGACGCTCCTTGCCGCCCTTGCCGGTGACGCGCAGCACGCCCTGGCGCAGGTTGACGCCTGCCAGCGGCAGCGTGACAAGTTCGCTCACGCGCAGCCCGCAGGCGTACATCAATTCCAGCATCGCGCGATCGCGCAGACCCAGCAAGGTGCCCACGTCGGGTGCGTTCAGCAGTCCGTCGATTTCGCGTTCGGCCAGCGCCTTGGGCAGGGTGCGCGGCAGTTTCGGTGAATCCAGTAACAGGCTGGGATCCGCGAAGCCGGCATCGTGGCGCACCTGCTCGGCGTAGAAACGCCGCAGCGCGGTCAGTTCGCGCGCATTGGTGCGCGCGCCGATGCCAGCCTTGGCGCGTGCACCGAGATAGCGGAACAGGTCTTCGCGGCTGGCTGCCAGCAACCCGTGTGCGTGTTCGCCAAGCCACGCCGCGCAACGCTCGAGGTCGCCGCGATAGTCGGTGAGGGTGAGATCGGCCAGGCCGTCGCGTGACCACGCGCCTTCGAGGAAGGCGTCGATCGCAGCGCGGTCACGTGGGTCGATTCGGTCTTCGGAATCCGTCATCATGTGATGCTCGCGCGTGCCCTGGATTACCGCAAGTGGTTGCGATGCCGACAAACCCGGTTGCCGATGCTGCCGCCACGCCGGCGCCGTTGTGGCGGCGCTTTGCTTGCATGGTCTACGACCTGTTGCCGCTGGCCGGCCTGTGGATGATCGCCGGCGGGCTGTGGGTGCTGGCGTTCCATCGCAGCTACGATCCCCAACATCCGGACATGCTGATGCGTGGGTTGCTGGACGCGTGGCTGCTGCTCGTCACCGCCGCGTATTTCGCAGTGTCGTGGACGCGGATCGGACAGACGCTCGGCATGCGCGCATGGAAGCTCAAGCTGGTGCGCCGCGATGGCAGCCTGCTGGACTGGCGCGCCGCGGCGCTGCGTTTCGTGCTGGCGTCGCTGTCGCTCGCACTGCTGGGCGGCGGATTCTGGTACGCCTGCTTTGACGCCGAGCGGCGTACCTGGCACGACCGCGTGTGCGGTACCCGCATGCTGCGGCTCTTGCCTTTGCAAAAACAAGCTCGATCCCGGCCTGCGCCGGGATGACGAGAGGAAAACCGGTTATTCGACCTTCCCGCAGCGGCCTTTGCGGTTCGGTTCCGCGTTCACCGTGATGAAGCGCGGCTCTTCGCCGTCGAGTTGCAGCGCCGTCAACGTTCCGCCCCACACGCAACCGGTGTCGATCGCGTAAACACCAAGTCCGGCAAAGCGTCCCAGCGTCGACCAGTGTCCGCACACGAAGCGGGTGTCGCGCAGCTTCACACCGGGTACCTCAAACCACGGGTACAAGCCTGCGCGCTGGCTGCCCGGCTTGCCCTTGGCATCGAAATCGATGCGGCCATGCGCGTCGCAGTAACGCATGCGGGTGAAGAAGTTGATCGCCGCACGCAGACGGTCGTGGCCGTGCAGCTTTTCCGACCAGCGTGCCGGGCGGTTGCCGAACATGCTCTGCAACAGGGAGCGGTGGCCCGGCCCCTGCAAGGTCTTTTCCACCTCGCGGGCGATGTGCTGGGCGTGTGGCAGCGTCCAGGCGGGCGCCAGTCCTGCATGCACCAGGGTGAAGTTCAGCACCGGGTCGTGGTGCAACAGGCAGCGGCTGCGCAACCAGTCGAGCAGCTCGATGTTGTCCGCGGCTTGCAGTACCCGCGACAGGTCGGGATTGGTGCGTGCACGCGCTTCCGGTTCGCGCTCGGCTACCGCCAGCAGGCTGAGGTCGTGGTTGCCGAGAGCGACGATGCAGCTTGCGCTGATTGAGCGCACCAACCGCAGCACTTCCAGGGATTCGCCGCCGCGGTTGACCAGGTCGCCGCAGAACCACACCCGGTCGGCCACCGGGTCGAAGCGCAGCTTCTCCAGCAGGCGTTGCAGCTCGGGGTAGCAACCTTGTACATCACCGATTGCGTATACGGACACGTGCCGAGCCCGAAAGGATCAGTGCAGCGTGCGCGGCACTGACAGCACGAATTCGGGAATCGGTGCCTCGAAATCGGTGCCGTCGTCGGCGTGGAACAGGTAGGCGCCGCGCATGGTGCCGACCTGGGTTTCCAACACTGCTCCGGAGGTGTAGTTGTAGCTTTCGCCAGGCTGCAGGCGCGGCTGCTCGCCGACCACACCCTCGCCGCGCACTTCCTCGACCTTGCCATTGGCGTCGGTGATGACCCAGTGCCGCGATTGCAGGCGTACCGGCAGCGCGCCGAGGTTGCGCAGCGTGACGCTGTAGGCGAACACGTAGTGGCCGGCATCGGGCTTGGATTGGTCCAGTACGAAGTGCGCCTCCACGTCGACCTCAACCGCATACGGTTCGGGTTCACGCGGCTGGCGTGGTTTGTCGGAGGTGGTCGGTCGCGCTGTCATTGGCTCGCATTGTCGACGAGTTTCGGGCCAGCCTGCAAGCCGTCTGGATCCAGCCTTTGCGCCAGTGCAATATAACCTTGCGGCGACACGGTTTCCGCGCGTGCGCGCGGGTCGATGCCGGCGGCGCGGATGGCGTGGTTGTCCAGCAGCCCGTGCAGGGAATTGGAAAGCGTCTTGCGCCGCTGGCCGAACGCCGCGCGCACGATCGTGGCGATTGCCTGCGTGTATGCAGAATCGGGGCGCTGCGATGGAGCCAGCGGCGTCAGCCGCACCACCGACGAATCCACCTTGGGCGGCGGCCGGAAGGCGCCCGGTGCAACGAGCAACAACGGTTCGACCCTGCACGCAAGTTGCAGCATTACCGACAGGCGTCCGTACACCTTGCTGCCCGGAGCAGCAGCCATGCGATCCACCACTTCTTTTTGCAGCATGAAGTGCATGTCGACGATCGCGCCGGCAGCGCTGAGGCAATGGAACAGGATCGGGCTGGACACGTAGTACGGCAGGTTGCCGGCGAGGCGCAATTTGCCGCCGCCAGCCATGGCGGCAAGGTCGACCTTGAGAATGTCGGCGTGGATCACCTCGAGTTCGCCGATGCCGGCAGCGCTGGCGCGCAGCGGTGCGATCAACTCGGCATCCAATTCGATGGCCGTGAGGCGCCCGGCGGCGCGCAGCAACGGCAGAGTCAGCGCGCCCTCGCCGGGTCCGATTTCGACGATGCGGTCATCCGGCTGCGGCGCGATCGCGGCGACGATGCGCTCGATCACCGAGCGTTCGTGCAGGAAGTGCTGACCGAAATGTTTTTTGGGTGGCGGCATCTGGGTTTTTGGCGGGAGCGGATCAGGAGCAGAAGCTTCGCCACCGATTGACACGGATAAATCCGGATCAAGCGAAAAACGATAAGGCGGATTACGCGGATGCAGACAAGCTTTTTCAGAATTGATCCGCGCTCGTTGGCACTCAGGCTTGTCTTGTGGGTTGCTTCTATCCGTGTTGATCCGTGTCAATCCGTGGCAATGCTTTTCAGCTTCTTGCGGATTGCGAGCCGCAACGCCATCTCGGCGGCAGCGAACATGCTGGATGGATCAGCCTTGCCGGTGCCGGCGAGATCCAGCGCGGTGCCGTGATCGACCGAGGTGCGAATGAAGGGCAGGCCGAGCGTGATGTTGACGGTGCGGTCGAAGGCTTCGGATTTCAGCACCGGCAACGCCTGGTCGTGGTACATCGCCAGGACTGCGTCGTACGTTGCGCGCATGCCCGGCACGAACGCGGTGTCGGCGGGCAATGGGCCGAGCAGCTGCATGCCTTCATCGCGCAGTGCGTCCAGCGCCGGGATGATGGTGTCGATTTCTTCGCGTCCCAGGTGGCCGCCTTCGCCCGCGTGCGGGTTCAGCCCGAGCACCGCGATGCGCGGTGCGGCGATGCCGAACTTCGCGATGAGTTCTGCGTGCACGCTGCGCAAGGTGCGCGTCAGTGACTTGGCCGTGATCGCAGCCGGCACCGCGCGCAGCGGCAAATGCGTGGTGGCGAGCGCGACCCGCAGTTCCGGCGAAGCCAGCATCATCACCACTTCGCAACCGGCGCGCTCGGCAAACAACTCGGTGTGGCCGGTGAAGTGCTCGCCGGCGTCGTTGATGACCGACTTCTGCACGGGCGCGGTGACCACGGCATCGAATTCGCCGGCCATGCAGCCATCGGCGGCGCGGGCCAGCATTTGCAAAACGTGGAAGGCGTTGCGCGGATCGGGCGCGCCCGGCACCACCTCGGCGCGCAACGGCACGTCCAGCACGCGCAGCGTGCCTGCTGCGCGCAGCAGGCGTGGCCGGCCGTCCCACGCTTCAATGGTCAAGGTGATGCCGCAACGCCGCGCGGCGGCTTCCAGCAGGCGCGTGTTGCCGATAGCCACGAGGTCGGCCGCGAGCGGCGTCGCTGCCAAGCGAGCCACCAGTTCCGGGCCGACGCCGGCGGGTTCACCCGCGCTGACGGCGAGTACGGGAAACGGGTTGGACCGGTGCGAGCCGACCGGAGCCGGCCCGCCGTTCACGGTGCGCCTTGCACCGGCGCGTCATCCGCCAGTTCGGGCACCCGGATGCTGATGTAGGCCGAGGCTTCGAGGTCACGTACGAACTGTTCGTACGCCTGCTCACCCTTGCGCATCGCGATGGCCTGGCGGGCCTGCTCGCGTTCGATGTCGCGGGTCTTGTCGGCCTGGCGCGATCCGAGAAACTCGATGATGTGCCAGGAGCCATCGGGTGTCTGGAACGGTTGACTGACCTGTCCCGGTTGCATGCTGCCGACCAGCTTGCCGATCGCGGCACCCCAATCGTTCTGCATGAACCAGCCCATGTCGCCGCTGGCATTCGCGGTGGTCGGGTCGTCAGAATTCTGCTTCGCCAGCGTGGCGAAGTCCGCGTGGTTGTCGACGATTTCGTTGTAGAGTTTTTCGATCTTGGCGTGCGCGGCTTGTGCATCCAGTGTCGCGCTGGGCGCGATCATCAGATGGCGGGCGTGATACTCGGTGACGATCTGCTTCGTTTCGGGCGTGCGCCGGCCCTCGAGCTTGAGGATGGTGAATCCGGAAGCATCGCGCAGCGGCTGGGTGAATGCGCCCGGCTGCAGCGCGTTGGTGATCTGCTGGACGGGCGGCGGCAACTCGTCCACGCGTCGCCAACCAAGATTGCCGCCGTCCAAGGCTTCCGGCGCGCTGGATTCGCTGACCGCTAGCGCGGCGAAGCTCTTGCCGGCTTTCAATTCGCCCTCGATCTTGCCGGCTTTGGCTTGCGCTGCGGCAATCTGCTGGGCGTTCGCGCCTTCCGGCAGGCCGATCAGGATGCGCGACAGGTGCACTTCGCCCTGTTTGAAGGCCGGGCTGGCAATCAGGTTGTCGATTTCGGCGCTGGACACCTGCGCGGATTGCTGCATCACCTGCTGCTGTTGCTCGCGCACCAGCAACTGGTCCTGCAGCTGCTGGCGAAAAGACGCGTAATCAACGCCCTGTTGCTGCATGGCTGCCTGCATCTGCGGCACCGACATCTTGTTTTGCCTGGCGACGTTGGCGACCGCGGCATCGAGCTGCTCGTTGGAAATACGCAGGCCATTGCTGTGCGCCGTTTGTACCAGCAGCTGGTTCAGGATCAGCCGTTGCAGCACCTGCTTGGCCAGCACATCGGTTGGCGGTACCTTGCCACCGGACGCGGTGATCTGGTGTGTCACCGTGGCCATGGTCTCGTTGACCTGGCTTTGCAGGACCACGCCGTCGTTGACCACCGCGACGATCCGGTCGAGGGGTTGCACGCTGCCGTTGTCGGCGGCTGCCGGCGACGCCAGCAGCGAGGGTTGCGGCGCACCCGCGGGCGGCGGGTCGTTCGGGCTCAGCAGTTGCGCGGCGGCGGGAGGTGTGAAGGCCAAGGTCGTGAGCGCCAGCAAAACGCTGGCGAGGTGGAATGGTTTCATATAGGTGTCGTGTGACCGGATTGGGAATGGCGGGCCGCGAAAGCCAAGGGCTTGGACAACGCGGGCCGCTGGAAGTTGGTTGGGTAACGAGCGTCTTTCGGCCATGAAGGAAACTTTGAAGAACCGTCGCGAGCGAAGGCAGATCGCGGGACGCCGGAGCGGAGCAAGCGGAGCGTACACGTCAGTACGTGAGCATTGCGAGCACCGCCGGCGCGCGAGCTGCCGAGCGCAGCAGGTTATTCAGGGTTTCCTCATTGATAGCCAAGGATAGCATTATGCAGGAACTTTCCGGCGCGCTCGCTGGAGGCGCCGATGCCCTTGAAGGCGATTTCGAACATGATGGCGTTGTCGGAGTGACCCTGGTAGTCGTACACGTAATGGCGGGCCAGCACGCGCACCGAGGTGCAGCAGCTGTCCCATTCAAGCCCGGCAAAGGAATCGATGGTGCGCTTTTCCAGCAGTGACCAGGTGTAGCCCCCAACCAGTTTCCACGCCGCGCCGACAGGAATTTCCGCCGAAGTGCTGGCCTGTTCCAGCAAGCCGCGGCGGTAGCGGTAGTCGAAATTGAAGATGCCGTCGTCGCCGAGCCGGCGTTGCAGGCCCACCGTCGATACATCGGTGCGGCCGCTCTGCACGTCCCACAAATGAGCAGCCGTCAGGCGCCAGCTGTCGCTCAGCGACACCGCGACGTTGGCCACGTAATCCGAGCCGCTGCGATCGACCAGGGTCTGGCCCGGGTACAGGGTGACTCTTTGCGGATCGAAGTAGTGGATTTCGCCAAGGCTGGCCGAGAGTTTTTCCACGCCATTCGGGTCGAGGAACCGGGTAGTCAAGGCCGCCGACAGGTTGTTGGCGTTCTGTTGGCGGTCGGCGCCGCTGTAGCTGTTGGTGGTGAACAACTGCCAGAAATCGAAGGTCAACGGCTGGGTGTCGAACAGCGGCAGATCGTCCTGATTGCGGTACGGCACGCGCAGGTAGAACAGGCGCGGCTCCAGGGTCTGGGTGTAGTCCTGCCCGAACAGGTGCACTTGGCGTTCAAACACCAGCCCCGCATCGACGTCGAAAATCGGCGTGGTACGCGTGGGGTGGGCCGGATCACCTGCTGCCACCGGATGCGCGAGGTTGTACGCGGTGTAGCGCACCCCAAGCTCGGGACGCAGGAACCAGGCCGGACCCTGCATGGGCCAGGCGAGATACGGATACAGGTCAAAACGGTCGCCGCCGATCGCATCCGGCTTGACGAAGCGCACGGCCTCGGCGTGCACGCCCCATTCGAGGCCGCCGGCCGCGCCGATCGGACGCTCTGCGGCGAAGAACAGGCGCGGCAGGCGCCGGTAGGGCGCCGCGGAATCCGGCAGGGCCGGGTCGGTGATCTGGTACCAATCGGCGCCGGCGCCAGCGTTCCACCAGTCGCCCGCGGCGGTGACGTACGAAGATGATTGCAGCAGCCGCACCGCCGAACTGGTCAGGTTCTGGCCGAAATCCTGGAACCAGGCCTTGTCGGTCACGCGCGCGATCGAGGTGTTCCAGTACAGGCCGCCGGGCAGGTGAGTCTGGTTCTTGAGAGTCAGCAGGCCGCGGTCGCGATCGGCAACTTGGTCGTGCGGCATGTAATCGAGATCGAGTTCGCCCTTGCTGGTCGAGGTCAACCAGCGCAACTGCGTATCCAGCATGCCGCCACGGCCGGTAAACCACGTCGGGGTGAACGTCGCGTCGACGTTCGGCGCGATGTTCCAGTAGTACGGAATCGAAAAGAAATACCCGGCCCGGCTGCGGTGGCCGAACGAGGGATACAGGAAGCCGCTCTGGCGGCGGTGGTCGAGCGGGAAGCGCAGGTAGGGCAGCCACAGGAACGGCACGCCCTTCAGGCGCATCACCACGTCATGGGCGCGGCCGACGCCGGAGTCGCGATCCATGGTCATGGTCTTGGCTTCGATCTCCCACACCCGGTGGTCGAGTTCGCAAGTCGAGTAGGTGACGTCGTGCAACTGGTCGCGATCCTGGTCCAGCATGGTGACCTGGCTGGCGACGCCGTTGCCGTGCGAGTTCAACATCTGATAGCGCACATGCTCGGCGACCCCGTGTTCGGGGTCGGTGGTGCCCTTCATGCTGTCGGCCGAAAACAACATGCCGCGTTCCTGATAGCGCACATGGCCTTCCGCGTCGAACGCGGTGGAATCTTGGCTGTAGGTGAGGTCGTCCGCGCGCAACAACTGGTCGAGGCGTTGCAGCGAGGCATTGCCGTAGACGTGGAAGACGTTGCTGTCCGGGCTGTTGAAATGGTCGCCGGTCACTTGCGCGGGCCTGCTGTCGCGAGCGCCGGTGGTCGGCAGGCCGGGCACGTAGAAGTTCAGCAGGTCGTTCTTCTTGCACAACGCGAAGCCGTTCTGCACCACCGGGCAAACGAAGGCGCCGAGCGGGCACACTTTCGCCGTCGCTTGCGCCATAGCCATGCCGGGCGCGACGGCGAGGGTGATCGCGAACGCCAGGGTGCGCGGGGTCAGCTTGATTCGGCGCGGCACGGAAACTTCCCGGAAATGGAACCCGCGTAAGCTAGCAGAACCCGTTGCCACTGTTGAGTGTGGCGGGCGGCGTTCAGGCCGCCCTGGCCATCGCCAGCGGCGTGCAACGGCCGTCCAGCCAGGCGCGGTCGGCAGGATCGTCGAGCAAGGGCGCCAGCCGCTGGTGCACGCGGGCATGGTAATCATCGAGCCACGCGATCTCGTCGGGGTTGAGCAAGGCCATGTCGACGAGGCGGGTGTCGATCGGGCACAGCGTCAGCGTCTCGAAGCCGAGGAACTCGCCGAACTCGCCCTCACCCGCGAATACCGTCGCGGCGAGGTTTTCGATGCGCACGCCGTGGCGGCCGGGCTTGTAGATGCCGGGCTCGATCGAGGTAATCATGCCGGCGTCCATGGCTTCAAGGTGCTGGCCGGAGCGCGGCGGCCGGATCGACTGCGGGCCTTCGTGCACGTTCAGGCAATAGCCGACGCCGTGGCCGGTGCCGTGGCCGTAGTCGATGCCGTCGGCCCAGATCGGCGCGCGTGCCAGCGCATCGAGCTGCTGGCCGGAAGTGCCGCGCGGGAATTTCGCGCGTGACAGCGCGATCACGCCCTTCAGCACCAACGTCACGTCGCGGCGCTGTTCCGGCGTCGTTTCGCCCAGCGCCCACATCCGCGTGATGTCGGTGGTGCCGCCGAGATATTGCGCGCCGGAATCGATCAGCAGCATTCCGTGGGGTTTCAGTTCCGAGTGCGATTCGGGGGTGGCCGAATAGTGCGGGGACGCGGCGTTGGCCTCGTAGCCCGCGATGGTGGAAAAACTTTCGCTGACGAAGCCCGGCTGCTGCGAACGCAACTCCCGCAGCTTGGTGTCGACATCAAGTTCGGTGAGGTGCTGGCCTTGCTGGAGCGATTGTTCCAGCCAGCGCGCGCCGCGCACCAGCGCCACGCCGTCGCGGCGCATCGCTTCGCGCACGTGGTTCATTTCCGCCTCGCCCTTGCGGGCCTTGGCGGCGGTGATCGGGGCGTTGGTTTCGATCAACGTCACGTGTTTTGGAATCGCGTGCGCAACCGCTGCGGAAATTTGTCCCGGCGCGAGCAGCAGCTTCGCATCCGGTGGCAGTTTTGCGAGCGCGTCATCCACCCCGGTGTACGGTGCGATGCGGATTCCGTCGCCGCGCAAGTGCTCCAATAAATCCCTTCCCCCGCGTGCGGGGGAAGGTGCCCGAAGGGCGGATGGGGGCAGGTTTCGCGAAGCCGCGCCCCCGCCCCGGCCCTCCCCCGCAAGCGGGGGAGGGGGAACGGCAGCGAGCTTGGCGGCGTCCACAAACAGCGTCGCACCGTTTGCATCGATCAAGAGGTGCGACAGGAACACCGGGTTGTATTCGACATCCGCGCCGCGCAGGTTCAGCACCCACGCGATCTCGTCCAGCGCGGACACGATGTGGTGGGTGGCGCCGGCTTTGCGCATGGCTTTGCGCACGTCCGCCAGTTTCTCGGCGCGCGATTGGATCGCGTAATCGATCGGATGTTCGTACACCGGCGCGTGTGGCAGCGGCGGCCGGTCGTGCCAGATCGCGGCGGGCAGGTCGTCTTCGATCAGTTCCGCGCCGCACTTCGCCAGCGCGTCGTGCAGCCCGCGTTCGGATGCAAGTGACAACATATCCGCAGCGCAGGCCACTTTGTCGCCCGCGCGCATGCGTCCGCACAGCCAAAGGATATGTTCGGGCGTGTGCGGCGTGACCAGCTTCACCAGTTCGACCCCCGTGCCGGCCAGCTGCCGCTTGGCTTGCGAGAAGTAGCGCGAATCCGTCCACAGGCCAGCGAAATCCGGCGTGACGATCAAGGTGCCGGCCGAGCCGGTGAAGCCCGACAACCACTTGCGGGCAGTCCAGTGCGCGGGCAGGTATTCCGACAAGTGCGGGTCGGCCGTCGGCACGATGCAGGCGGCGATGCCGCGTAGCTGCATGGCCTCGCGCAGGGCGGCAATGCGTTCGGGGATGCTGGCAAGGGTCATGATGGTGTCACGCAGTGCAAAACGTCATTGTGGCGAATGCGCGGGCAAAGGGGAAATCGGGGTGTCGGGAAACCATGACGGCATCCCGGCCACCCATTTTCAACACAACCCGTCGTCATTCCGGGGGCCGTGCAAGCTTTTCGGCACGGCAACCCGGAATCCAGCTCTCAAACCGGGTCGAAACCGAAAGCTGGATTCCGGGTTCACCGCCGATGGAGCCGACGATGCCCCGGAATGACGGATTGTTTTTGAGCCGCGCTGCTTGGCTGTTGCGTCGCCGCGGTCGTGGAAGGCGCCGGCGCCGGGGTGGCTGCGGTCGCTGATGCCTCGACCGCTGCTGAAGCCGCATCGCTTCCCGCATCCACCGCGCCGGGTAGCGTCACGCTGAACTTGATCTTCGCCAGTTGTTCGGGCGCGTAACCGAGCTTGCGCAGGAACGGCAGCCAGCGCGGGTCGTGCCGGATCTTGTCGAACAGGGGGTTTGCGACGATCTCGGACAGGCCGGGGTCCTGATAGGCCACCGCCTTGTCCAGCCAGGCGAAGGCCGGGGCCGCCTCGCCGCAGTACGCATAGTCGGTGGCGATGTTGTAGGGCGCGTCCTTGGCGTAATTGGCGATCAGCGCCGCGAACGCCGCGTCCGCGTTCGCCTTGCGCCCGAGCGCGCAGTACGCCAGCGGCAGGCCGATCATTCGCCACACCTCCGTCTTCTCCTGCTGCATTTGCGCCAGCCCGCCCGCGGCGTCGCCCTTGAGCAGCAGCGCCACGCCAATCTCGTAGTGGGCGCCGCCAAAGCCCGGGCTCAGGCTCAGCAGCGTGTGGAACTTGGCGATCGCCTCGTCGTAGCGGCCGGCGTAGAGATAGTTGATGCCCAGGTTTTGCAGGGTGTTCGGGCTGACCGGATCGCGCGCGACGACGTATTCGTCGATCGCAATCGCCGGCGGCAGGCGGCCGAGGGTTTGCAGCAGGCTGGCGCTGTTGTAGAGCACACTGAGATCGGACGGATCCAGCGCCAGCGCGCGCGCAAAGTAGCGCGCCGCACCGGGCAGGTCGTTCTGCATCATCGCGAGGAAGCCAAGCTGCGCTTGCGCCGACGCATCGTCCGGGTCGATCGCCAGCGCCTTCTCGGTCGCCTCACGCCCCTGGCGCAGGCCCTGCGCGTTCGACAGCACGCCGATGCCCGCCTCGTTGCTGAAGTTGCGGGCGAGACCGACCCACGCCTGCACGTAGCGCGGATCGATCGCCAGTGCCTGGCGGTACAGCGCATCGGAGGACTTGAACGCGTCGGCCGTGTACTGTCGCCCGAGCTGGCGCGCCTGCAGGTACAGAACATAAGCCTTCGGGTTGGTCTGGCGCACCGTCGGCGCCGCGCCGAGCAGCTTGACCTTGAGCTGCTTGACCACGTCCGCGGCGATGCCGTCCTGGATCGCGAAGATGTCGGTGAGCTGGCGGTCGTAGCTTTGCGACCAGATCTGGTAACCATCGGATGTGCGCACCAGTTGCGCGCTGACCCGCACCTCGTTGCCCGCCTTGCGCACCGAGCCTTCCAGCACGTTGGCCACATGCAGTTTCGCCGCGATCTCGGCGATGCCCAGACCCTTGCCGCGGAACGCGAACGACGAGGTGCGCGCCGCCACCCGCAAGGTCTGCACCCGGGTCAACAGGTTCAGCAGATCCTCGGCGATGCCGTCGGCGAAATAATCCTGCTGCTTGTCGCTGCTTTCGTTGGTGAACGGCAGCACCGCGATCGAGTTGGGCGGGGCGGTGATCGCCGGGGTTGCGGCGACTTCGTTGACCCCGCGGTGCAGCACGAACTGGTTGGTCAGCAGCAGCACGATCGCCAGCGCCATCACGCCAAAGATCCAATAGTTCAATTTGCGCCCGGTGTGATGGGCGATCGAATCCGACGGATCGATCTCGCTTTCTCGCTTCAGGCCGCTCGGCGTGAACTCGAAGAACCACGCGAAGGCGATCCAGAATGGAAAGCCAATCGCCGATGCGATCAGAAACCAGCGCGTGACCCAATCGGGCGCACCGACCGACGGCCCCAATTGCGAGATGCCTTGCGACAGCGCCCACACCGCACCGGCGTACAGCACGCCAGCACGCAGCACGTTGCGGCGCTTCAGTTCGGCAAAAAGGTTTCGGCCTTGTGCCACGTGGATCGGGATTCCCCACCGGTGGAAGGCCGGTTTCCGCGCGTGAGTGTAGCCAATTCGAGCGGCGGGCGCAGGTGGTATGCGCGGACAGCAGGCGTGCCGCTAGAATGACGCTTTCCACACACGGTTCGACCATGACCTCCCTGATTTTCGTCACCGGCGGCGTGGTGTCCTCGCTGGGCAAGGGCATCGCTTCGGCGTCGCTGGCGTCCATCCTCGAGGCCCGCGGCCTCAACGTCACGTTGATGAAGCTCGACCCGTACATCAACGTCGATCCCGGCACCATGAGTCCGTTCCAGCATGGCGAGGTGTACGTCACCGACGACGGTGCCGAAACCGACCTCGACCTCGGGCATTACGAGCGTTTCGTGCGCACCCGGCTGTCGGGCAAGAACTCGATCACCACGGGGAAGATTTACGAAGCGGTGATCCGCAAGGAACGCCGCGGCGATTACCTCGGCGCCACGGTGCAGGTGATTCCGCACATCACCAACCAGATCAAGCATGTGATCGACGAGGCCACCCGCGGTTTCGACGTGGCGCTGGTCGAGATCGGCGGCACGGTGGGCGACATCGAATCGCAGCCGTTCCTGGAAGCTGCGCGCCAGCTGCGCATCGAGCGCGGCGCCGACAAGGTGCTGTTCATGCACCTGACGCTGGTGCCCTTCATCAAGGCCGCCGGCGAGATCAAGACCAAGCCGACCCAGCATTCGGTGAAGGAGCTGCGCGCGCTGGGCATCCAACCCGACATCCTGTTGTGCCGTTCCGAAGAAGCGTTGCCCGACAACGAGCGGCGCAAGATCGCATTGTTCACCAACGTGCCGGAAAATGCGGTGATCAGCGCGGTGGACGCCGACACGATCTACAAGCTGCCATTGTGGCTGCACAAGGAGGGTCTGGACGACATCGTGGTGAGCTTGCTGCATCTCGACGCCAAGCCGGCCGACCTGTCGCAATGGCAGCGCACCGTCGATGCGGTCGAGAACCCGAAGGACGAGGTGCGCGTCTGCATCGTCGGCAAGTACGTCGAGCACAAGGACGCCTACAAGTCGCTGGGCGAGGCCTTGCGCCACGGCGGCATCCACAACCAGACCCGCATCCAGCTCGAATGGGTGGATTCGGAAATCATCGAGACCCGCGGTGCCGACGCCGTGCTGCATGACGCCGACGCCATCCTGGTGCCGGGCGGCTTCGGCAAGCGCGGTTTCGAAGGCAAGATCCAGACCGTGAAATACGCGCGCGAGCGCGGCATCCCGTATTTTGGAATCTGTTATGGCATGCATGCCGCGGTGATCGAATTCGCCCGCGATGTTGCCGGGTTGGCCGGCGCAGGTTCCACCGAAAACGACCGCGGTTGCGCCGATCCCGTGATCGCTCTGATCACCGAATGGACGCAAGGCGCCGGTGATGTGCAGCGCCGTGACGAGGCGTCGGATCTCGGTGGCACCATGCGTCTGGGAGCGCAGGAATGTCATTTGAAGGCCGGCACATTGGCGCGCGAGTTGTACGGCAGCGACACCATCCGCGAACGCCATCGCCACCGCTACGAATTCAACAACCACTATCGCGAGCGCTTCGAGAAACAGGGGCTGGTGGTCGCCGGCACCTCGGTCGATGATCTGGTCGAAATCGTCGAATTGCCGCGCCAGCAACACCCGTGGTTCCTCGCGTGCCAGTTCCATCCGGAATTCACCTCCACCCCACGCGACGGCCACCCGCTGTTCAACGGCTTCGTGCGCGCCGCGCGCGAGTACAGGGTCGTGCGGGATGCGCCGAAGCTGGCGCAGGGAGTGGCCGGATGAAATTGTGCGGCTTCGAAGCCGGTCTCGACAAGCCTTTTTTCCTGATTGCCGGCCCGTGCGTGGTCGAGTCCGAGCAGTTGCAAGTCGAAACCGCCGGGCGCTTGAAGGAAATCACCGGCAAGCTCGGCATTCCCTTCATCTTCAAGTCCAGCTTCGACAAGGCCAATCGCACCTCGGCTTCAAGTTTTCGCGGTCTCGGCATGGAAGAAGGCTTGCGGATTCTGTCCGAGGTGAAAAGACAGATCGGTGTACCGGTGCTCACCGATGTGCACGAATACACGCCGTTCGATGAGGTGGCGGAGGTTGTCGATGTGTTGCAGACACCGGCCTTCCTGTGCCGCCAGACGGATTTCATCCAGAAGGTCGCGCGCGCCGGCAAGCCCGTAAACATCAAGAAAGGCCAGTTCCTGTCGCCGTGGGACATGCAGAACGTGGTCGAGAAGGCCCGCGCCGCGGGCAACGACGCGATCATGGTGTGCGAGCGCGGTGCGAGCTTCGGCTACAACAACCTCGTTTCGGACATGCGCTCCCTCGTGGTGATGCGCGAGACGCAATGCCCGGTGGTGTTCGACGCGACCCACTCGGTGCAACTGCCGGGCGGCCAGGGCAACAAGTCCGGCGGCCAACGCGAATTCGTGCCGGCGCTGGCGCGCGCCGCAATGGCGGTGGGCGTGGCCGGTGTGTTCATGGAAACCCATCCGAAACCCGAGGAGGCGCTTTCCGACGGCCCGAACGCGTGGCCGCTGGGGAAGATGGAAGCGCTGCTCGCGACCATGGTTGAACTCGATGCGGCCACGAAGCGCAACGGGTTTCTTGAGGCGGCATGCAAATAATCCAGCCCGTCATTCCGGGGCTGCCGAAGGCAGAACCCGGAATCGGTGTCGTGATGCGGTAAGGCCGTAAACCGATTCCGGGTTCCGTGCTTCGCACGGCCCCGGAATGACGAGAAACGATGAGCAACACCGCTTTGGGGTCTGCCTTCGGCAGCCCCGGAATGACAAAGAACAGGAATCCACACGGACTGCCGGCAATGACCACGACAATCACAGCCATTCACGCGCGCGAGGTGTTGGACAGCCGCGGCAACCCCACGCTCGAAGCGGAAATCACGCTCGCCGATGGCGCGTTTGGCCGCGCGATCGTGCCGAGCGGCGCGTCCACGGGTACGCGCGAGGCAGTGGAATTGCGCGATGGCGACAAGACGCGCTACCTCGGCAAGGGCGTGACCAAGGCCATTTCCAACGTCAATGGTGAAATTGCCAAGGCGCTGGTCGGCTTCGATGCGGCCGGCCAGCAGGGTCTGGACGACAAGCTGATCGCGCTGGACGGCACGCCGAACAAGTCGCGCCTTGGCGCGAACGCAACGCTCGGCGTGTCGCTGGCCGCGGCGCACGCGGTGGCAGCGTCGCGCCAGCAGCCGTTGTGGAAATACCTTGCCGGCGATCGCGCGCCGGTGCTGCCCGTGCCGATGATGAACGTGATCAACGGCGGCGTGCATGCCGACAACCCGCTCGACATGCAGGAATTCATGGTGATGCCGGCGGGCTTCGACAGGTTCTCCGATGCATTGCGTGCCGGCGTTGAATGTTTCCACGCATTGAAGACGCAGCTGAAGAAACGCGGCATGAATACCGCGGTGGGTGACGAGGGTGGGTTCGCGCCGGCGCTGCGTACGCACGAGGAAGCGATCGAGGTGATCCTCGAGGCTGTCAATGCGGCCGGTTACCAGCCAGGCAGGCAGGTCTGGATCGCACTGGATCCTGCATCATCGGAATTCTTTGACAACGGCATGTACGACCTCAAGGGCGAGAACCGCAGGCTCGACGCCGCCGGGATGGTGAGGCTCTACGCGGATTGGTGCGACAAATATCCGATCATCAGCATCGAGGATGGTCTGGCCGAAGGCGACCAGGCCGGCTGGAAACTCATCACCGAAACGCTCGGCGACAAGATCCAGTTGGTCGGTGACGACAACTTTGTCACCAACCCGGCGATCTTCCGCAAGGGTATCGACAACGGCGTCGCCAATGCGGTCCTGGTGAAGCTCAACCAGATCGGCACGTTGTCGGAAACCCGCGAAGTCATCGCGATGGCCGATCGCTCGCACTACGCTGCCGTGATTTCGCATCGTTCGGGCGAAACCGAGGACACCACGATTGCCGATCTCGCGGTTGCGACCACGGCCACGCAAATCAAGACCGGCTCGCTGTGCCGCTCCGATCGCATCGCCAAGTACAACCAACTGCTGCGCATCGAGGAACAGCTTGGGGCTGCGGCGAAGTATGCTGGCCGCGACGCCTTTCCGAATCTCGCACGGCTCCCATGCTCAAGTGGTTAGCACTTGTCCTGATTGCACTGCTCATCGCCCTGCAGATCAAACTATGGGCCGGTGACGGCGGCATGCACGATTTGCACGGTATCCGCGCGCGCGTTGCCACCCAGCAGGCGGAAAACGCCAAGCTGCAGCAACGCAACGATGTATTGCACGCCGACGTCGAAGACTTGAAGCATGGACAGGATGCGGTCGAGGCGCGCGCGCGTTCGCAACTGGGGCTGATCAAGCCCGGCGAAGTGTTCTACCAGGTGGTCACGCAGCCGGCGGCTGGTTCGACCGCGCCGCCGCCAGCCGCCGCTGCAGCGCCGGCATCAGGGCAGTGAGACTTCCGTGGGCATCGCGGACACTACGATCGGCTAGACTCATCGGCGCGCGAATGCGTGATGCATTCGCGAAGATCCGGGGCTGAAGAACGATGCGGGTGCTGCTGAGCAATGACGATGGCGTGGATGCACCGGGACTGCGCGTGCTCGCCGAACACATCGCCGAATTGGGTGAGGTGATTGTGGTGGCGCCTGACCGTGACCGCTCCGGCGCCAGCAACTCCCTGACGCTTGACCAGCCGGTGCGCGTCACGCGGCGTGACAACAGCGTTTATTGCGTGGCCGGGACGCCGACCGATTGCGTGCATTTGGCATTGTCCGGGCTGCTTGATGAAGAACCCGACATCGTGCTGTCGGGCATCAACAATTCCGCCAATCTCGGCGACGACGTGATTTATTCCGGCACGGTATCCGCTGCGATGGAAGGCCGCTTCCTCGGCTTGCCCGCGATCGCGGTGTCGCTGGCTGGGCCGGGTGAATTTCACGACGGCAACGGTCATCATTTCAATTCGGCCGCGCGCGCCGTGCTGCTGCTGACGCGGCGGCTGCTGGTCGATCCGCTGCCCGCCGACACCATCCTCAACGTCAACGTGCCGGATCGCCCGTGGCCCGACATCCGCGGCTTCGAAGTGACCCGGCTCGGCAGCCGCCACCGCTCTGCGCCGTGCATTGCCCAGCGCGATCCGCGCGGGCGCACCGTATGGTGGATCGGTCCGGCGGGCGCTGCCGACGATGCCGGTCCCGGTACCGATTTCGACGCGGTGCGCCGCGGGTACGTTTCGGTAACCCCGATCCACGTCGACCTCACGCGCTTCTCCGCGCTTGAAAAGGTCTCGGGTTGGATCGAGGGCCTGTCCGCGCAGATCGCCGGGGAACGTGCCGCATGAGCGCCTTGTCGGATGGGCTGTTCGGAACCGCAACGGCGTCCGCCCGGGGTGCCGGCCTGACCTCGCAGCGTGCGCGCGATCGCCTGATCTCGACCTTGCGCGAGGACGGCATTGCCGATCCGCGCGTGCTGGACGTGATTCGCAGCATGCCGCGGCACCTGTTCATCGACGAAGCGCTGGCGGCGCGCGCGTACGAAAACAACGCGCTGCCGATCGGGCTGGGTCAGACGATCTCGCAACCGTGGGTGGTCGCGCGCATGACCGAGCTGCTGATCGCCGATCGCGTTCCCGATCGCGTGCTGGAAATCGGCACGGGCTCGGGCTATCAGGCGGCGGTGCTGGCGGCACTGGTTGGTACGGTTTTCACGGTCGAGCGCATCGAGGAACTGCTGCGCAAGGCGCGCCGGTTGTTCCGCAACCTCAAGATCGAAAACATCCGTTCGCGGCATGACGACGGCAACATCGGATGGCCATCCGAAGGTCCGTTCGATGCGATCGTGCTGACCGCCGCCGGCGAAACCGTGCCGCGTGCACTGTGCGAGCAACTCGTGGATGGCGGCGTGCTGGTCGCCCCGGTCGGCCCGCCGCAGCAGCAGCGGTTGGTGCGCTGGCGCCGCAACGGCGATGCGTGGTTGCACGAAGACCTCGAAGCCGTGAGTTTCGTGCCGCTGCTGGGTGGCCTTGGTTGATGCTTGCCTTTGCTCGTCATCCCGGCGCAGGCTGACGGGTTCGAGGTGGTCCTGCCTTTGCTCGCCATCCCGGCGCAGGCCGGGATCCATGTTGCGCTTGCGGAGATTGCAATGGGTTTGGGTTTCGCGTTCATCCATCTCGTCATGCCTGGCGAGTTTTCGATCCCCCGGCACGCGGCTCGAAGCGGCGTATTGCCGTGCTCGTTGCAGGCCTCAACGCAGCGCACATTCGAACTGCCGTCATGAAATTGTTCAAGCCGCTCTACGAATGGGCGATCAAATGGTCGGCCAGGCCGCGCGCGGACGTCGCGCTGTGCGTGTTGAGTTTCGTCGAGGCCTTCATTTTCCCGGTCGCGCCGGAAATCATGCTGGCGCCGATGACGCTGGCGCGGCCGCGCAAATGGTGGCAACTGGCCTCCTTGAGCCTGGTGTTTTCGTTGCTCGGATCGCTGGTCGGTTACGCGCTGGGGCATTTCGCCTTCCAGGCATTGAAGCCGCTGTTGGACACCTTGCACTTGTTGGCGCCCATCGACGCCGGTGTCGCCAAGCTGACGCTGGAGATGCATACCCACAAGTGGGGCTTGTTCGGCGTGCTGATCCTCGCCGCGCTGATCCCGGTGGTGCCGATGAAGTTCGTCACCTGGTCGTGCGGGATCATTGGCGTGCCGTTACTGCCGTTCCTGGCCTGCATCCTGATCGGTCGCGGCAAGCGCGTGTACCTCGTCGCCGGTGCGATCCGCGTCGGTGGCGAACGCGCCGAGCGGGCCTTGCACCGGCATATTGAAACCGCCGGATGGGTGACCGTCGCGATCGTCATCGCGTTGGGCCTGTACTACTGGCTGCGTTGAGTCTCGGGACTCGGGATTCGATCTCACACATGTGCGCGCCGTGCTCGTCGTTGCCGGCGCAGTCTCCCACTCCCCCCACAGCTTCAAGGTTGGTGGAGAGGGTTGCGGTGAAGGGGCGTGCAATCGGCTGACGCGATCCGGCGCCAACACGATGCTGCGGTCGTGACTTGATGCGAGCCTTGATGCGAGCCTTGATGACCCCGCGGTGACCGATCCGGTATCCTTGCGCGCATGACGCGCACGACAATTTGTTCCAAGGTGGCGCTGGCGGCGATTGCCGCGGCGGTTTTGCTGGCCGGGTGCGTGACCACGCCCGCGCCGGTGGTCAATCATTCGTTTGGTCCCGGTGAGGCGAGCGCGCCGGCACCGGCGGCTGCCGCGCAACCTGCTGTCACGAGCGGCGTGCAAACGTTCGGCATCGGCAGCCACGCCAACGGCACCACCAGCGCGGCGGGTTACGCGGTGGCACCGGGCGATACGCTGTACAGCATCGCCTTCGCGCATGGGCTCGACTTCAAGGTGCTGGCTGCCGACAACGGCATCGCGCCGCCGTACACGATTCATCCCGGACAGGTATTGAAGCTGGCAGCGCCAGCAGCGACGCCGGTTGCGGGCGGCGCGCACGGCGCGGCTGCCGCGCAACCAGCCCAGCCCGCCGAACCCGTATTTGGCCCGGTCACCACGCGGCCCACGCCCGCAAGCAATACCTCCGTGGCTGCCGGTGGTGCGTCCACGGTCGCGTCAGGAACTCCCGAAGCGGCGCCAGAAGCGCCGGTCGAGTCGCCGCCTGCACCTGCCTCAGCGGTGGCCAATGCGGCTGCCATGGCGGCGCCGCCTGCTGCCCAGTCTGTTGTTGCAGCAACACCTGCGCCGCCGCCGGGGGCAACCCGCAACGCCGCCGGGATCACCTGGCGCTGGCCTGCCCGTGGTGATTTGATCAGCGGATTCCAGGCTGGCGGCGGCGGTGACGGTGCCGGCGTCGACATTGCCGGCAAGGCCGGCGATCCGGTGCGCGCGGCTGCGTCCGGCACCGTGGTGTACAGCGGCAACGGACTGATTGGTTACGGCGAGCTGATCATCATCAAACACAACGACACGTATTTGTCCGCCTACGGGCACAACAGCAAGCGGCTGGTCAAGGAAGGCCAGCACGTCGAGGCCGGGCAGGAGATCGCACTGATGGGCGCCTCGGGCGCGCCGCGCGTCGAGCTGCATTTCGAGATCCGCAAGAACGGCAAGCCGGTGGATCCGATGGGCTACCTGCCGAAAAAGTAGGGCGGGTGACAACCCGCCATCGATTTGCGATCGGCGGGATTGTTCGCATCATCCCTGATGCTCACCCCTCACACACGCTCGGGGCCGACCCTTCGAGCGTCCAAATGCGTTCCCGGTGAATTTGCCGCTGCGTTCCCCCCGCCCTATGGCAGGATAAACGCTGCGATGACGTTGCGGCCTTCGTCGGCGAGGATGTCCCAGGTGCGTGCAGCGGCAGCGTTGTCCATCACTTCCACGCCGATGCCGCGTTGCAGGAACGCAGCCAACACAGCCTGCGAGGGAAACCGCTGGCGTTCGCCGGTGCCCAGCAGCACCACATCGGGCTTGAGCGCGAGGACAGTCTCGACCTGTGCCGGGGTCAGCGCCGCAACATCGTGGACCGGCCAGTCCTCGAGCACCTTGTCGCGGCACAGGATCAGGCTGGCGCTGAACGGCCGGTCGATGATCACGATCTCGCGGGCACCGACCCTGCGCACGAACAGGTAATCACGCGGGCGTTCGAGATTCAGTTCCACGAGTCGAACTACTTCTTCGGCAAGGCAATCTGCGGCTGGTCATCGTTGCGCCGGTACAACACTGCGATCTTGCCGATCGTCTGCACGGTATCGGCTTTGCTGGATTCGACCAGTTGCGTGAGCTCGGCCACACGCGCCGCACGATCCGCGCCGGCGAGCCTGACCTTGATCAGTTCGTGATCGTCCAACGCCTGTTCCAATTCCTTCAGGACGCCCGGCGTGACGCCCTTGCCGCCCAGCAGCAACACTGGCTTCAAGGCGTGCGCGAGGCCGCGCAGATAGCGGATCTGGGTTGGCTTCAAGGCCATGCGTCAAGGCTTCGGGCGGGTGGACGTGACCTGACAGGTTATCATGGGTGCCAGACAACGTAACTGACGGGCGGCGCGTGCAGGCCGTCCATGGATGCAGCTTCGTGGCCAGATCGAAAAGCAGCACGCGCTGGCTGAAGGAGCATTTCAGCGATGAATACGTCAAGCGCGCCCAGGCCGAGGGCCTGCGGTCACGGGCAGCGTTCAAGCTGGACGAACTGCTGGAGCGCGACCGGATCCTCAAAGCCGGCATGGTGGTCGTGGACCTCGGCGCTGCGCCCGGCGGCTGGTCGCAATTGGTGCGCCAGCGGCTGGGTGGCAGCGGCCGCGTGCTGGCGCTGGACATCTTGCCGATGCAGGGCATCGGCGGGGTCGAGTTCCTCGAAGGCGATTTCCGCGACGAGCGCGTTTTCGAGGCCTTGATGGCCAAGCTGGACGGCGCGCCGGTGGACCTTGTGCTGTCGGATATGGCACCCAATATCAGCGGTATTGAAGACGCCGACCAGTCCCGGGCGATGCATCTGGCGGAACTGGCTGCGGATTTCGCACACAAATGTTTGCGGCCCGGAGGGTCAATGCTGGTGAAATTGTTCCAGGGACGCGGCTTCGACGAATACCTGCGCGACTTGCGCGCAGGCTGTGCGCGAGTGACACTGCGCAAACCCAAGGCTTCGCGCTCGCGCTCGCGCGAGGTGTATGCCTTGGCCACCGGCTGGAAGAAGCGAGCATGAACCACGTTGTTGACCACCTGATCACCCACGACCACGTCGCGCTGGTACCAGCGCGGGAGGCATACGCACCATGAAGCCGCCGATCAATCAATTCGCGGGGCAGATCCTGTTGTGGATTTCGGTCGCGGTGGTGCTGGTGCTGCTGTACCAGAGCCTCAGCCCGAAACTCGCCGGTACCCAGCAGCAGATGTCCTATTCCGAGTTCGTGCAGCAGGTGAAGAACGACAACGTCGAATCGATCACCGCCAGCCCGAGCGTGCCGACCGTGGTTACCGGCAAGTTGAAGGACGGCAACACCCTGCGCACGGTTTTGCCGGTGTTCGGCAACGAGCAGCTGCAGCCGTTGCTGGATGCGCACCAGGTCAAGACCACCCAGAAGCCGGGTGACAACGGCTTCTCGCTGTGGCGGCTGCTGCTCGACTGGGGCCCGATCCTGATCTTCATCGCGATCATGATCTGGTTCATGCGCCAGATGCAGCAAGGCGCCGGTGGGCGCGGGGCCATGAGCTTCGGCCGTTCGCGCGCCAAGTTGCAGGGCGAGGACCAGATCAAGGTCACCTTTGCCGATGTCGCCGGTTGCGAGGAAGCCAAGGAAGAAGTGTCCGAACTGGTGGATTTCCTGCGTGATCCGTCCAAGTTCACCAAGCTGGGCGGCAAGATCCCGCGCGGCGTATTGATGCTGGGTTCGCCCGGCGTCGGCAAGACCCTGCTGGCGAAGGCCATCGCCGGCGAGGCCAAGGTGCCGTTCTTCTCGATCTCGGGTTCCGACTTCGTCGAAATGTTCGTCGGCGTCGGCGCCGCGCGCGTGCGCGACATGTTCGAGCAGGCCAAGAAGCATGCGCCTTGCATCATCTTCATCGACGAAATCGATGCGGTCGGCCGCCACCGTGGCGCCGGCTTGGGCGGTGGGCATGACGAGCGCGAGCAGACGCTCAACCAGTTGCTGGTCGAGATGGACGGCTTCGAAGGCAGCGAGGGCGTGATCGTGATCGCCGCCACCAACCGTCCCGACGTGCTGGATCCGGCGCTGCTGCGTCCGGGCCGTTTTGACCGTCAGGTGGTGGTGCCGTTGCCGGACTTGAAGGGCCGCGAGCAGATCCTCAAGGTGCACATGCGCAAGGTGCCGCTCGGCGCCGACGTCGATGCGCTCACCATTGCGCGCGGCACGCCGGGTTTTTCCGGCGCCGACCTGGCCAACCTCGTCAACGAAGCCGCCTTGTTCGCGGCGCGCGAGAATTCGCGCGACGTGCGCATGGATTTCTTCGAGCGCGCCAAGGACAAGATCATGATGGGCGCCGAGCGGCGTTCCATGATCATGAGCGAGGACGAGAAAAAGCTCACCGCGTACCACGAATCCGGCCACGCGATCGTGGGCCTTACCGTGCCCGACCACGACCCGGTGCACAAGGTCACCATCATCCCGCGCGGGCGCGCACTCGGCGTCACCATGTTCCTGCCCGAACAGGATCGTTACAGTCACAGCAAGCTGTCGCTGGAAAGTCGGCTGGCCAGCCTGTTTGGCGGGCGCGTCGCCGAGGAACTGATCTTCGGCGCGGAGAAAGTCACCACCGGCGCGTCCAACGACATCCAGCGTGCCACCGCGCTCGCGCGCGACATGGTCACCAAGTACGGCTTGTCGCCCGAACTCGGGCCGATGACTTACGCCGAGGAAGAAGAAGAGGTATTCCTCGGCCGCTCGGTGTCGCAGCACAAGAACGTGTCGGACGAAACCGCGCGCAAGATCGACATCGCGGTACGCGAAGTCATCGACACCGCCTACAACCGCGCGCGGCAAGTCCTCACCGATGACATCGAGAAACTGCACGCGATGGCCGCGGCGTTGCTGCAATACGAAACGATTGACCGCGAACAGATTGCCGCGATCATGGAAGGCCGCGAACCGGGACCGCCGAAAGACTGGCATCCGCGCGACAACTCGGGCAAGGGCAGCGGCAAGCCCGCCGCCACACCGCCCGAGGTTGCACCGGCGCCGCCCGCGAGCCATCCGGCGAGCCAGCACTGAGGCGATGGACGTTTGCGACAAGGCCGCCCGCGGGCGGCCTTGTCGTTTCCGGATAGTATTTTGCAACGGCGCATGCAGCATCACGGTGTGAGCATGCGGGTCGACCGGATGGCGTTGGAGCTTCGCCCGGATGCGTGACTCGATCGCACGATTCAAGCAAACGTTCGCCGAGTTCCGGCGGCGGCGAGTATTCCGCGTGGTCGCGCTATACGTGGTGACGGCCTGGATCCTGATCCAGCTCGGCAGCGCGGTATTCGAACCGCTGGGACTGCCGTCGTGGTCGATGCGGCTTCTGATCGTGTTGCTGGTGCTGGGCTTCGTGCCGGCCTGCGTGCTCGCCTGGGTGTACGACATCGGTGCGCACGGCATCGAGCGCACTTTGCCGGCCATCGGGGAGCCTTCCCCGGCGCATGCCGAGCCGGCCGCTGCGCCCGGCGCGTCGGTGGCGATCCTGCCATTTGCCGATCTCAGCGAAGCCCACGACCAGGCGTACTTCTGCGACGGTCTTGCCGAGGAAATCCTGAACGTGCTGGCGTCGATCCGTGACTTGCGCGTGGCATCACGCACCTCGTCGTTCCGCTTTCGTGGTGGCGACGCGGATGCCCGCGAAATCGGGCGCGCGTTGAACGTCGCGGCCATCATGGAAGGCAGCGTGCGCAAGGCCGGCGATCACGTGCGCGTTACCGCGCAGTTGATTGATGCGAACAGCGGGTACCACTTGTGGTCGGAAAGCTACGACCGGCAGTTGCGCGACATTTTTGCGATCCAGGGCGAGATCGCGCGCAACGTTGCGCGGGCCTTGCAGGTCTCGTTGACCGCGACGGCCCTTGCCGCCTGCCGTTGCGATGCACCGCGCGACATGCGGGCCTACGAATTTTACCTGCGCGGGCGGCAGATCCAGTCCGTCAAGAGCAGCGACAACTGGACCAAGGCGCCGGAGATGTTTCGGCGCGCGATCGCGCTGGATCCGGATTACGCGGCGGCGCATGCCGGCCTTGCCGATTCGCTGGCGCAACTGCTGATCTGGCGAATCATCGAGCCGTCGGGTGTTCTGGAAGAGGCGCTGGCCGCCGCGAAACGTGCGCTGGAATTGGCGCCGCAGCTCGCTGAAGCCCACGTCGCACACGCCAACACGCTGTCGCTCGCCGGCGACCATGAGGCTGCCGTCGCGGCGTTCGAGCGCGCGCTCGAACTGAACCCCGAACTTTACGAAGCGCATTACTACTTCGGGCGCCATTGCTATGCGCGCGGCGACCAGGCGCGCGCCATCAGGGAATTCGAAGCCGCTCATCGCGTGCGCCCCGACGAGTTCCAGGCGATGGCGCTGGCTTCCGGCGCCGCCGATGCATTGGGCGACAAGGCACGCGGTGACGAGCTGACGCGGTTGGCCCTGCCATCAGCCCTCGCTGAAATCGCGGCCGACCCCGAGAATGGCCGCGCACTTTATCTCGCCGCCGCCATGCAGGTGCGCCTGGGTGATATCGAAGGAGGCCGCCGCAACCTCGACGCGGCACTGCGCCTGCAGCCGGATGATTTCGGTACGCTCTACAACGCGGCTTGTACCTACACCCAGATGGGCGACCACGCGCGCGCGCTCGATCTGCTCGAGCGGGCGATTGCGACGGGCGGCGGATTCCGCGAGTGGATCGAACACGACTCCGACCTCGACGCCCTGCGCGGGTTGCCACGCTACCACGCGATCATGGCGCGTTTCGGCTGAAGCCCGTCGCGGGGTCGCGGTAAGCCCTGAACTGGCCGTTTTCTGTTGTGCTTGCGCGCATTGACCGGCGCCAGCACACTGCGCCAGCGCCGGGCACCGGCATAGAGGCGGCAGACAGGTTGTGTGGCGATCGTTGCGGCAACGCAAGCTGGTGCAGTGGGCGCTCGCCTATGTAGCGTTTGCGTTCGCATTGTTGCAGGGCGTGGACATCGTCGCGGCGAAATTCGGCTGGCCGAATTCGGCCGAACGCATCCTGATCCTGGCATTGGCAATCGGCCTCTGCGTCACGGTCGTGTTGGCCTGGTACCACGGCGAGCGCGGCGCGCAGCGCGTCAGCGGCACCGAATTGCTGATCCTCGCCTTGCTGCTGGCGATCGGTGGCGGGTTGCTGTGGAAGTTTGCCGGCACGTCGGCAAACCATGGCGTCACGGCAAACCCGACCATGCCGGCTGCGCAAGCCATGCCGAAGGTGGCCGCTACCGCACCTGCTGCCGTCAACACGCCACCCTCACCCATCGCCGCCATCCCGGCCAAGTCCATCGCGGTGCTGCCGTTCGAGAACCTGAGTTCGGACAAGGACAACGCCTACTTCGCCAGCGGTATGCAGGACATGATCCTCACCAAGCTGGCCGACATCGGCGATCTGAAGGTGATCTCGCGCACCTCGACCGAAAAATACGCCAGCCATCCCGATAACCTGAAAGACATCGCACGGCAACTCGGTGTGGCCACGATCCTCGAAGGCAGCGTGCAGAGGTCCGGCAATTCGGTGCTGATCAACGTCCAGTTGATCGATGCTGCCAGTGACAACCACCTCTGGGCGGAAGCGTATCCGCGCACGCTCGAAAACATCTTCGGCGTGGAGGGTGAGGTCGCGCAGAAGGTCGCCGATTCACTGCAAGCCAAGCTGACCACCACCGAGCAGCACAACGTGGCGGCGATCCCGACGCAAAACCCTGCGGCTTACGATTGGTTCCTGAAGGCGGAATACCAGGCCAACAAGGCGTTCGACTCCCAGGATGCCGGGGACTTCAAGCTTGCCGAAGACGACTATCGCCAGGCGATCACCCTCGACCCGGGCTTCGCGCTGGCCTATGTCCGGCTTGCCTACTGGCAGATGGCCCGCCACTGGTATGTCGCGCCGCTGACCGACCGCGAATTGGCCGAAGTCAAGGCGACGATCGACCACACCCTGGCGATTGACCCCGACTTGCCGGATGCGCATCTGGCGCTGGGCTTCTACTACTACTGGGGCTATCGCCGCTATGCCGATGCCAGCGCACAATTCGAGCGCGTGCTGCAACTCGCACCCAACAACGTCGAGGCGCTTGGAGGGCTGGCTTTCATCGATCGTCGTCGCGGCCGATGGCCGCAAGCGCTGGCAACGTTGAAACAGGCGCTGTTGATCTCGCCGCGCGACGCCTACCTGCTCGGCCAGTATGGTTGGACGTTATGCATCGTGCGGCGTTATCGGGAAGCTGAGCGGCAGTTGTCGCGTGCACTCGCGATCGAGCCGGGCAAGACCGACAACCAGGATGGGCTGTGGAGAGCGCGCCTGATCGGATTGGGCGATGTCTCGGGCGCGCGCAAGGCTAACGATCCCTTGCCCGGCTGGCGACTCGATACACACGAGAACATTGCCGCCGGGGAGATCGTCGCGTTGATCAATCCGATCGTCTATCCGGATGTATTCGAACGCAACTTCGATGCGGCACTGCGTGCATGGGATGCTGCTCCGGTCGACACCGATGCGGAGCAGCTCACCCGTCGCGTCGCGCGTGTCGCGATCGAGATCATCGCGGGAAGGCAGCCAGCCATTCAATCCGAATGCGCGCAACTGAAGCCGCCGCTGGAAGCGGAGCTCGCGAAACATCCCGACGCCATCGGCAACCTGCAGCAGGTCGCCTGGGTGGACGTGTGCCTGGGCCGCAACGCGGATGCCATTGCTGCCGCGCGGCGCATGTCCGAAGAAATGCCTCTTTCCACGGACGCTTTCTTCGGTGCGTATGCCTTGGCGGGGTTGGCCGAGGTGGAAGCCCACGCGGGCGCGAAAGACCAAGCGCTCCAGTTGATCGATCAACTGATGGCGATGCCGGCAGGCGAAGTGATGAGCGTGACCCGCCTGAAGCTCGACCCGGTGTGGGACCCATTGCGCAGCGATCCGCGTTTCCAGGCGTTGCTGGAGAAGCATGCCGATTGATGCCGACAGGTGCGCCGCATGCTAACATGTAGTGCACATGAAACGAGGTAAATCGCATGTCCGTGATGATCCAGATCCGCAACGTCCCCGACAAGGTGCATCGCGCGCTCAAGGCACGCTCCGCCCTGGCCGGGAAAAGCCTGAGCGAGCTCATCCTGGGGGAACTTGTCGCCATGACGGCGGTGCCTTCCGCGGCGGAACTCAAGGCGCGCCTCGCGGCCGCCGAGCCATTCGCGATGAAAAAATCGTCGGCTGCCAGCGTACGCCGTGAGCGCGATGCGGCATGAGCCCCGTGTGAGCACGGTGCTGGTGGTGGATGCGTCGGTGGTGGTCGACCTGCTCGCCCGCTTCCGGCCGCAACCGCTGGAAGAACTGCTGTGGGCTGCGGATACCGTATTGGCAGCGCCGGAACTGATCGACATCGAGGTGCTCAGCGCGCTGCGCAAGCTCGATCGGGCCGGTGCGATTCCGCCTGGCCGCAGCGCCGAGCTGCCGACCCTGATGCGCGGCTTGCGCATCCGCAAATACGGTCACGACAGTTTGATCGACGGCATCTGGGCGTTGCGCGACAACGTGACGGCCTATGACGCCGCTTACGTTGTGCTGGCGCGATTGCTTGACGCGACCCTGGTCACCCGCGATGCGCGGCTGGCGGCAGCGCCCGGTCTGGATATCGAGGTGACGGTGCCATGAGTGGATGCGTGCCTTGACCGGCCTCCTGCAACGCCTGCGCAAGCGCAAGCTGGTGCAGTGGGCGCTCGCCTACGTGGCGTTTGCGTTCGCGCTGCTGCAAGGCGTGGATATCGTCGTGCAACGCTTCGAATGGCCCGCGCAGATCGAACGCATTCTGATTCTCGCCTTGGCGGCCGGTTTTTGCGTGGCGCTGGTGTTAGCGTGGTACCACGGCGAGCGCGGCGCTCAACGCGTGACCGGCACCGAGTTGCTGATCCTGTCCCTGTTGCTCGCCATCGGCGGTGGCTTGCTCTGGCGGTTTGCGCGGGTAACGACTGTCAGCAGCGGCGCGACGATTGCGTCTGCGCCGAAGGCTGCCGCAACGCGCACCCCGGATACGGCACAGCGGGCTTCAGCATCGCTTGCGCCTGCCGTTCCCATCGCCGCCATCCCCGCCAAATCCATCGCGGTGCTGCCGTTCGTGAATCTCTCCGGCGATCCGAAAAACGCGTATTTCAGCGATGGCGTCACCGAGGAAATCATCAATGCCCTCGCCCAGATTCCGAACCTGAAAGTCGCTGCACGCACCTCGGCGTTCGCGGTCAGGGGCGAGGACGTGCACAAGGTCGGCGCGGTCCTGGGCGTGGCGAACCTGCTGGAAGGCAGCGTGCAGAA
>DZCM01000038.1 GCA_022730295.1 Rhodanobacter sp.
ATTCGCGCCAGCGCAGGGCCTCATCCGTCGACAGGGTTTCCGGCCAGTTGCGCGCCCGCAAACGAAACAGCAGCTCGGCGTAACGCGGATCCTCGAATCCAAAATCGGTGGTGCCAAGTCGGGCGGGCGGCGTCGCCCGCACCTTGTTGCAGCGGCGGCGGTCACCGTCGGAAGCGAAGCCGGCGTAGAGCCGGCATTCCGGATCCTCGCGCTCGGGCCAACGATTGGCCGATGCAGCAAAGGCCTGCCTCACGCGTGCGGCCAGGCCGTCGCTTCCACGGAGGCGATCAAGGTTCCGCATGCAGGCATCGGGGTCGAGCAGGACGCGCGCTGTGTTGGTATTGCGCAGGGTTGCCACCGGCGCGAGGAACGGTGATTTGTTGGCATGCACCTCTTTCAAGGGCGGGCGCACGATGTCCTCGGGAAGGTCGTCGTGCGGCGTGAACATGCGCTCGACCAGATCGTCCGGATCGAGATCAACCCACGCCTCGGGATCGACGCCGAGATCGGCGACGATGAAGGTGCCGGCGCGATCGGGGTGCTCGGCAATCGGCGCGACCAGCGCCAGGCAACCGCGCGCTGGCGGGTAGCGGCCGGATACATGCAGCAGCGGCTGCATGCCGGGCAGGGCGGAGGCCAGCACCGAGACAACGGTCTTCTTGTCACGCAGTCTGAAGTACCAGGCGTACAGGCGCGGTTGTTGCGCGCGCAGCAAGCGCGCCAGCGCGACGGTGGCCTCGACATCAGACAGCGCATCGTGGGCGCGCTTCTGTTCGAGATGGTTCGCGGGCGCCAGTTGGTCCAGCTTGAACGAGGGCATGCCATCGTCGCGTGTTGGCCACTTGATGCCAGCAGGGCGCAGTGCGTAGCACGCACGCGCGAGATCCATGATGTCCCAGCGCGAGTTGCCGTTGCGCCATGCATGTTCGTAGGGATCGAAGAAATTGCGGTAGAACAGGTTGCGGTTCACTTCGTCGTCGAAGCGGATCGTGTTGTAACCGGCCGAGCAGGTGCCCGGCTGTGCCATCAGTTCATGCACCCTGCCAGCGAAGTCCGATTCGGTCAGGCCGTCACGCGCGGCATCCTGTGGCGTGATGCCGGTGATGAGACAAGCTTCGGGGTGTGGCAAGGCATCGCGCGACGGCGCGCAATGGAACGACTCAGGCTCACCCATCGCGCGCAGTTCCAGATCGGTGCGGATCGCGGCGAACTGCGCCGGGCGATCGCGTACGGTGTCGGTTCCGGTGGTCTCGTAGTCGTACCACAACAGCGTTGGCGTCGGCATCCGGCCAGCCTACGGCGGCCAACGCTACAAGGCAATCACCGTGCGCACCTATGCTATGTTGACCAACTTGGTGACGGGAGAACTGCATGACCGGCTGCACCGACGACAATCTGATCTGGGTCGATCTCGAGATGACCGGGCTCAGCCCGGATACCGATTCGATCATCGAGATCGCGACGGTGGTGACCGACCGTGATTTGAACATACTGGCCGAAGGGCCGCAGTTCGCGATCCACCATGTCGAAGTGCGCCTGCTGGCGATGGATGACTGGAATCGCAGTCACCACACCAAGTCGGGACTGTGGCAACGCGTGCTGGAGTCGGGCGTCACGCATGGCGACGCGGAAGCGGGCACGTTGGAGTTCCTCAAGCAGTGGGTGCCGGAAGGCAAGTCGCCGATTTGCGGCAATTCGATTTGCCAGGATCGCCGCTTCCTGCATCGGCAGATGCCGACGCTGGAGCGCTACTTCCATTACCGCAACCTCGACGTATCGACGCTGAAGGAACTGGCGCGCCGCTGGGCGCCGGCGGTGGCCAAGGGCTTCAGCAAGGATTCCGCGCACACCGCGCTGTCCGACATCATGGATTCGATCGAGGAACTGCGTTACTACCGCGCGCACATGGGTGAACTGGCAGGGCTGGCCGCTGCGGGGTAAGGACAGGGTGGTGCTGTTCGACTTCTCCTGTCGGCCAATACCGGTCAGTCGCGAAGCCGGTTCGCTCCGATCCTCGTGCGTCAACCTGATCCCGCCGTCCTTTTCCGCCGTTTGGTCATTCCGGGGCTGGCCGCGGCTTCATCGCGGCCAGAACCCGGAATGACGAAAATCCCGATACTTCGTGACCGGCCGCTTCGCGTCGTATGCGGAAGCCGCGCTTGCATGCCGTGACCGCATCGCGCTTGCCGGTGCCTTCGGCCAGAAAAACGCCGCGACGGCGGGTGGCCGGTGCACCGTGCCATCTTGCATATTGCATCCCCTTTCAGGTGCGCGGACACTGTGCCTGAGCGGTAGCCGAACATTGGCGGTGCAGTCAGCAGGCCGTGGCCATGCGTCGATCCTTGCTCTCCGAACTGAAACGCCGCAACGTATTGCGATCGTCCGTGCTCTATGCCGGGATGGCGTGGGCGATGTCGCAGGGCATTGCCCAGCTCGGGCCTGCATTCGGCGCGGCGGAGTGGACAACGCGCTGGTTCGTGATCGCGTGCGTCGTGGGCTTTCCGGTCTGGGTCTCGGTCAGCTGGTTCTTCGAATTCACGCCGCACGGTTTCAAACGTGACGAATCCATCGCGGATGACTCACCGCTCCGGCAGTCCAACGCACGCCGGCTCGATTTTGCAATCATTGCCGTCTTGATTGTCGCCGTGGCGTTGCTGGCGTCGGGCTATTTCGTCAATCGCAATGGCGTGAACCAAAGCGCGATGCCTGGGGCGCCGGCAAAATCGATCGCCGTGCTGCCGTTCGCAAACCTGTCCCGGGACAAGGACAACGAATATTTTGTCGCCGGCATGCAGGATCTCATCCTGACCAAGCTGGCGGAGGTTCGCGACCTCAAGGTCATCGCGCGCAGCTCCACGGCAAAGTACGAAAGCCAGCCGGCCGACATCCGGGAAGTGGGCAGGGAACTCGGCGTTGCCACGATTCTCGAAGGCAGCGTGCAGCGATTGGGCAACGAGGTCCTGATCAACGTGCAGTTGATCGATACGCAATCCAGTGCGCACATTTGGGCGCAGGCCTATACCCGCGAGCTCGACAACATTTTTGGTGTCGAGGGTGAAGTGGCCGAAAAGATTGCGGTGGCGTTGCGTGCGCAGCTGAGCAGCGCCGAATCGGCGCAGTTGGCCGCGATTCCAACCACCAGCCGGGTGGCCTATGACCTGTTCCTGCGCGCCGAACACGAGGCCAATCTCGGGTTCAGCGGCTACGACACGGCGCATCTCAAGGGAGCAATGGGGTTGTATCGCCAGGCTGTCGCCAACGACCCGAACTTTGGACTTGCCCATGCGAGGTTGTCGCAAGTGGAGAGTACGCTCGCATGGTTCGGCGGCGGCGGCGCGGATATCGCCACGCTGAACCAGCAAGCTGGCGCGGATGCCGCGAAGGCGCTTCAGCTGTCACCGGGCCTGGTCGCTGCCCACCTTGCTCTCGGTTACAGTGAATATTACGGAAAAGCGGACTATGCCGCGGCCCTGAAGGCTTTCGATGCCGCACTGGCGCTCAGTCCCAGCGACGCGTTCGCGCTCGCGGCGCGCGGCTATGTCGAGCGCCGCCAAGGGCGCTTCGACGCTGCGCTCGCGTCGCTGCAGCAAGCGCTGGCGCACGACCCGCGCAACTCCACCCTGACTTTCGACGTTGGCGCAACCTGCATGATGCTCAGCCGCTACGTCGATGCAGAGCGTTGGTTTGCGGATGCGCTGGCGTTGAATCCGGGAAACATCAATGCGCGCGTTATGCGCGCGAAGGCCATCATGTTGCGCAGCGGCGACCTTGAACGTTCGCTGGCCGGGATTCAGGGCGAAGCGCCCCAGCTCCGGCTGGCGCGGGTCGGGGTGTTGACCTTGCAGCGCCGTTATCGCGACGCGGCCGCGCTATTGCAGGCGGTCCCGGACACACCTGACAACTTTCCGCCCAACAGCGATTCCAGGGCGTTGGGCTTGGCACGCTTGCACCAACTCGCCGGTGATGCGCAATCAGCGCGCAACCTGTTCGAGCTCGCACTGGCGCACGGGCGTGCGCAGCTCGACCAGCCGGAGAGCCTCAATCTGGCAGCGGCGCTTGGCAGCGTCGCCAGTGCGGAAATCGGACTCGACAACGTGCCCGCGGCCCTCGCCGCCATTGCGAAGTCGAACGCCATCATCACCGAAGCCGCCGACAAGGTGTACGGGCCGGACATGTTCGTTGCCAACGCCATGCGCTACGCCGAGGCAGGGCGCGCCGATCTGGCCGTTCCATTGCTCACTGCGTCGCTGGCTACACCCGGCGTCGGCTTCGGCTATTCGCCGGTCATGCTGTGGCTGGATCCGTCCTGGGACAAAGTTCGGCGGGATCCGGGTTTTCAGGCGCTGTTGGAAAAATACGCCAGCTACAAGCCCCGAGTCGCAACCGCGGTGACGTCGATACCGGGCTGAGTGCGGGGTCAGCTGTTCGCGGATGCGTCCAGCAACACGTCCACGCCGGTTGCTGGGGCGATGGATGCTGCGGGGATGGGCTCGCCGTTCTTCCAGCGGGTGATCGCATCGCGCTTGCCGGCGCCTTCGACCAGGAACAACACCGCGTGCGCGTTGGACAGGCGCTGCGCGCTCACCGATACCCGCTCCGGGGGCGGCTTGGGCGCGTCGAATACGGCGAGCATGTCGGGTGAATCGGTGTGCGTGCCCCAGTCGTGACCCGGAAACAGGCTGGCGGTGTGGCCATCTTCGCCGATACCGAGCAGCACCAGGTCGAAGGCGTCGATCGTGCGCAGTTCGCGCGCGTACAACATGGCCGCTTCGCGCGCGCCGGATTCCGCGGGGATCGGATGCATGTTGGCGGCCGGAACGGCGACATGATCCAGCCATTCGGTACGCGCCATCCGGCTATTGCGTTCGGAATCTTCCGCAGGCAGGCAACGCTCGTCGCCATACCATATGTGCCAGCGCGTCCAATCCGCGTCAACATTGCGCAAGGCGTGATAAAGCTTGCGCGGGGTGTTGCCGCCCGCCAGCGCGATGTCGAAGGCGGCGTGTTGCGCAATCGCATCGCGCGCCGCGGTGAGCACGCGCGCCAAGGCGTCGGCACACAAGGACGTGTCGTCCGGAAATACGTGCCAGCGCGCGGTCTGCGCTGGCAGGGCGGTCGCCATGCGGCTCACTCCTTCTTCATTGCGTGACCACCGAATTCATTGCGCATTGCCGACAGCAGCTTGTCGGAAAACGAATCGCCATCCCGCGAGCGCAGGCGTTCGATCAGCGATGCAGTGATGATCGGTGCGGGTACATTCAGGTCGATCGCAGCTTCGATCGTCCAGCGGCCTTCGCCGGAATCGACCACGTAGGGCGCGATGTCCTGCATTTCCGGATTCTTCTTCAACGCGTCGGCGGTGAGGTCGAGCAACCAGGAACGCACCACCGAACCGTAGCGCCAGATTTGCGCAATCTGTTCCAGATCGAGGTTGAACTCTTCCTTGTGCTTGAAGATCGCGAAGCCTTCGGCGTACGCCTGCATCAACCCGTATTCGATGCCGTTGTGGACCATCTTCACGAAATGGCCGGAACTGACCGGGCCGACGTGGCCCCAGCCCTTGTTCTTGCCGGGAGCCAGCGTCTCGAACAGCGGCTTGAGCCGGTTCACGACTTGCTTGTCGCCGCCGACCATCATGCTGTAACCCTCCTTGAGGCCCCAGACGCCGCCGCTGGTGCCGCAGTCGACAAAATCGATGCCTTTTTTCGCGAGCTGGGCGGCGTGGCGTTGATCGTCCTTGTAGTTGGAATTTCCGCCGTCGATCACGACGTCGCCCTTGCTGAGCTTGCCAGCCAGTGCCTTGACGGTTTCGTCGACCACTTTCCCGGCCGGTACCATCAGCCACACGGCGCGCGGTGCCTTGAGCGCCTTGATCAGCTTGTCCATGGAGTCGACCGCCTTGCCGCCAGCGTCGATCAGCGCCTGCCGCGCCTTTTCGTTCGGGTCGTAGCCGATCACTGCGTGCCCGCCCTGCATGAGGCGCTGGGACATGAAATTGCCCATCTTGCCGAGGCCGATCATTCCAAGTTGCATGGGGCTTTCCTTCCTGTGCGTGGTTGCGGCGCTGGTGTACGGCGAAACGTCGATGTTAGCCCGCGTGGCGATTCGCTGCAGGCGGTGCGGGTGCGGCCGGTCAAGAGATCGCTTTGACACGCAGACGTGTTGGACAGGTGCAGCGGGGAAAAATTCGATCCGGGCTGCCGCGTGTCAAACGCTACCTTGTCTGCAGCGAGTTCATTCGGGTGCCTTCAGGCGCCGCTTGTTGACGTGGAACAGCGGCGCGTTGCCTTCCAGATCCTTGCCCTGGAAGTAACCGCGCTGCCATTTCTTCGACACGGCAGCGGGGTCGCCATCGTGCAGGGCCTTGTTGAACTCGGCGCGCGAAATTCCCCATTCGGTGTAGTCGGCTTTCAATTTCGGTTCGTCTTCGAGGCTGGCGATTTTCGGCGTGACGTTGTCCATCAATGCGTGCGGGCAGAACGTCACGAAGCAGAACGGGTCGCCCTTCTGGAAGCGCACCGCACCCGGGCGGGTGAAGCGCCAGTTCATCGTGAACGGAAATGGCAGCCAATCGGTTTCGACCATGCCGTCCAAAGCATGGATGCCATCTTTGGCGAAGTTCGGCGCGCCGCGCACCCACAGGCCCCATCCGGGCGAGGTGCGGAACAACCAGCCGGTGTGGAACGTCAGGATGCCGTGGCCGAAATGCGAGGTAATGAGTGCGCGCAGGTCGTTTGGGTCGACGCCAGGTGCCCGCGCGGTGACCGCGTCGATGCCCTGACCGCCGTTCCACTGCACTTCGAAATCCAGCGGCGAGGTCAGTTCCCAGCCACTGGTGTTGGCGATCGACAGCGGCAGGCACCGATAGGCGTAGTGGTCGTTGGTGTCATCCATCCATTGGCGGTCGCGGCGCCCCGGGATGATCGGCGCGGCGCGCGGATCCACCCGATAGCAGAGCAGCTGTGGCGCGGCGCCAGCGGGAATGTCGGCGAGCGTGGGCACTTCCAGCGCGTGCAGCGGGCACGCAGACGGCTTGGCGGCGGTTTCGGACATGCGGCCTCTTCGGCGAAGTTGAGCCAAGAATGGGGTAAACGGCGCATCCTGTGCCCGTTCGCGGTGGCCGTCAAGCTGCGCCGCCGCATGCTTTCACGAATGATTGAGGCGACCGCGCGCATACTGGATGGCATTGTGCGAGCGCGCACGCATCACACAAGGACCAGCCCATGCCCGACGTCGAAGCAGATTCCGGTGTTTCCGTCCACCTGCTTGGCCACCGTCACTACACGGTGGCACTGACGCCTGCGGGCGTTGGGTGCAGCCGTTGGAAGGGATTGGCCATCACGCGTTGGCATGCGGGCGACAGCAACGAACAGGGCGGCTATGTGTATCTGCGGGACGTCGCGAACGGCAACGTCTGGTCCGCCACCGCGCGACCCTGCGGCGGCACCGTTCGCCATTGGTTCGATGGATCGATGGCGCGCTTCGCGCGTCGCGATGGCGCCATCACGACCACGCTCGAAGTCGCGGTCGATCCCGAACGGGCGGTCGAAGTGCGCGGCATCGGTGTGCGCAATGACGGCTCCGTCGAGCGCCTCATCGAATTGACCTCGTACGCGGAACTCGTGCTGGCACCCGTGCGCGACGACGCCTCGCACCCGGCCTACGCCAAGATGTTCGTGCAGACCGCATTTGAGGACGGCGTGTTGCTGGCGTGGCGGCGCAAGAAAGATCCGTCCGAACCGGACATCTGGGTCGCGCATGCGTTGGTGGTCGACGGTGCCGAGGCAGGCAAGCGCGAATGCGAGACCGATCGCGCACGTTTCATTGGGCGCGATGGGTTGCTGGCGGCGCCGGCAGCCGCGCGATCCGCGCTGTCCGACACCGCCGGCACGGTGCTGGATCCAGTCTTCAGCCTGCGCACGCGCGTCAAGGTAACCGCTGGCGCAACGCGCCGGGCCGCGTTCGTTATCGCCGCTGCGGCCTCGCGTGATGAAGTGCTGGCGCTGATCCGCCAGTATCTCTCGCCCGTCGCGTGTGCGGGTTTGTTTGCGCGTGTGTGTATTGATGCCGCGCAAGCGATGCAGGAAGAAGGCTTCGACGAACGGTCCGTGCACGCGTTTGGATCGCTGGCGGGCGCACTCACCGGAGTTGATGCATCCCTGCGTGCGGATCCTGCTGTGGCGGCGAAAGGCGAGGGTGGGGCGCCCGTGCTGTGGGCCAAGGGCATCTCGGGTGACCTTCCGATTGTTCTGGCGCGGGTCGCGAACGCTGCCGGCGTGGAACTGGTTGCTGACCTGGTGCGCGCACAGCGCTACCTGCGGGCGCGGCAGTTGCCCGCCGATCTCGTGGTGCTCGATGCCTCCGCCGGCGGCGACATGGCGGCGACCGCGGCGGCGTTGCAGTCGCTGCGTGACGCGGACGCTGCTGGCGACAAATCGCAAGGCGCGTTGTTCGTGCTGCGCGAGGCAGAGTTGGACGCACGCTTGCGCGCGGGTCTGCACGCGGTCGCGAGCATCACGCTCGACGGCGCAAATGGCGATCTCGCCGCGCAGCTGGAAGGGCATGCTTGCGCAAAGGGCGTGGTTACGTTCACGCCGCCGCCGGGATCCCGTGCCCGCGGTGGCCAACCCGCAGCCATGCCGAAGCCGGCGGACCTCGATCACTGGAATGGTGTCGGCGGGTTCGGGCAGGATGGGCGCGAATTCGTGACGATCCTGCGCGATGGCATGCACACACCGGCGCCATGGTCGCACATCATTGCCAATCCGGATTTCGGTTTCCTCGTTACGGCGACAGGTGGCGGCTACGCGTGGGCGATCAACAGTCAGCAGAACCAGATCACGTCGTGGTCCAACGATCCGGTGTGCGATCCGCCGGCGCAGGTGTTCCTGCTGCGTGATCGCGATGACGGCACTGAATGGAGCGCGGCTGCATCGCCCCTGCGCGCCGGTGGCGCGGCCTACGTCGCGCGATTCGGGCCGGGTTACGCGCGCTTCGATGCCAACGTGCACGGCATTGAAACCGAATTGACGCAATGCGTCGCAGCATCCGATCCGGTGCAGTTGTCGCGTTTGCGCCTGCGCAACTGCAGCGGGCGCATGCGCCATATCGCGGTCGCGCAGGCTGTCACATGGTGTCTGGGCGCGATCGGCAGTGAGCCGCGTACGACCACGTTCAGTGACGCCGATTCGTCACGCGCTGCGGTGTTCGCGCGCAACGCGTGGCGGGATGAGTTTGCGCAGGCAACCGCGTTCATCACCTGCGGCGCCGAGGCCGTGGCCTGCGGCAGCGAAGCCGGGCGCAGTGCCGTCGTGGCGCAAGTGGACCTCGCGCCCGGCGCGAGTATCGATGTGCTGTTTTTGTTGGGTGAAGGCGTCAACCTCGCCAATGCGCAGACGCTGGTCGATCGCTATCGCAAATTCGATTTCAAGGCTGCGCTCGGTGAGACACGCGCGGTTTGGGGCAGCGTGCTTGAGCCGCTGCAAGTTGAAACACCGCAGCATTCGCTCGACCTGTTGGTGAACCGCTGCCTGCCCTATCAGGTGCTGGCCTGCCGCTTGTGGGCGCGCACCGCGTTCTACCAGGCCAGCGGCGCGTTCGGATTTCGCGACCAGTTGCAGGACGTCGGCGCGCTGTGCATTGCGCGGCCTGACCTGGTGCGCCAGCACATCCTGCTGTCGGCGTCGCGGCAGTTCGAGGAGGGCGACGTGCAGCACTGGTGGCTGCCACCGTCCGGCAAGGGCGTGCGCACGCGCATCGTCGATGACCGCTTGTGGCTGCCGTACATCGTCGCGCATTACGTCATCACGACGGGCGATACGGCGATCCTCGACGAGCAGGTTTCATTCGTGCACGGTGACGCGCTGCAACCCGGCCAGACTGATTCCTTCTTCGCGCCCGGCAAGACCACCACCAGCGCGACACTGTTCGAGCATTGCGCGCGTGCCATCGACGTCAGTCTTGCGAACGGCGTGCATGGCTTGCCGCTGATGGGTACGGGCGACTGGAACGACGGTATGAACCGCGTCGGTGCCGGCGGCAAGGGCGAAAGCGTGTGGATGGGCTGGTTCCTTTGCAGGGTTGTCGCCGACTTCGAAGCATTCGCGGATGCGCGTCGCGATCCGCGCGCGTCCAACTGGCGCGACCATGTACGCGCGCTGCAACTCGCGCTCGAAACCAAGGCCTGGGACGGCGCGTGGTATCTGCGCGCCTACTACGACGACGGCACGCCGCTCGGCAGTGTTGCCGACAGCGAGTGCCGGGTCGAATCGATGGCGCAGTCGTGGGCGGTGATCAGCGAAGCCGGTGATCCGGAGCGTGCACAGCAAGCGATGCAGGCGGTCAACCAGTATCTGGTCCGCCCGCACGATGGCGTGGTGGCATTGTTCACCGAACCCTTCGACCAGACTGCACACGATCCCGGCTACATCAAGGGCTATCCGCCGGGTCTGCGCGAAAACGGCGGCCAGTACACGCACGGGTGCATCTGGTCGCTGATCGCCTACGCGATGCTGGGCGAGGGTGACAAGGCCGGCGAACTGCTGGAGATTTTCGACCCGATCCGGAAATCGGACTCACCGGAGAAGGTCGCTCGTTACAAGGTCGAGCCCTATGTCGAGTGCGCGGACGTCTATGCCGTCGCGCCGCACGCCGGGCGCGGCGGCTGGACCTGGTACTCGGGATCCGCTGGCTGGTTGTACCGCGCGATCGTGGAATGGGTGCTGGGCTTCCGCTTGCGGGGTGACAGGCTCGCACTCGATCCATGCATCCCGCACAGATGGAAGGGTTTCGCGTTGCGCTTTCTCCACCGCACCAGCACTTACCGGATCGAGGTGGAAAACCCCGGCCGCGTCTGCCGCGGCATCGCCAGTATCGAAGTGGATGGTGTAACGTTGCAGGATTCGAATGCCGGCATTGCCTTGGTCGATGACGGCACGGCGCACCACGTTCGGGTGACCATGCACAAGGAGCCGCATTGATGCCCACCAGCAAGTCCGATGCGTTCGTGTTTTTCGGCGCCACTGGCGACCTCGCCTACAAGCAAATCTTTCCGGCGCTGCAAGAGCTGATCAAGCACGGCAAGCTCGACATGCAGGTCATTGGCATTGCGCGTTCCGGCTGGAGCGTCGAGCAATTGCGCCAGCGTGCACGCGACAGTCTCGAAGCCCATGGCGGCGTCGACAAAAAGGCCTTCGCCAAGCTCTCGAGGCGACTTCAATACATCGACGGCGACTACAACGACGCCGCCACGTTCACGCAACTGCGCAAAGCGCTCGGCAGTGCGGAACATCCGCTGCACTACCTGGCGATTCCGCCCAGTATGTTCGTGCCAGTGGTGAAAGGGCTCGCCGCGTCCGGGTGTGCGAAGGGCGCGCGGGTAATCGTGGAAAAACCCTTCGGGCGCGACCTCGATTCAGCGCGCGCGCTCAATCGCACCCTGCATCGTTATTTCCGCGAACACGACATCTTCCGTATCGACCATTACCTCGGCAAGGAACCGGTACAAAACCTTTTGTACTTCCGCTTCGCCAACGCGCTGCTGGAACCCATCTGGAACCGCGAGAACATCGCCAGCGTGCAGATCACGATGGCGGAAAATTTCGGTGTGCAGGGTCGCGGCCGGTTCTACGAAGGCGTCGGCGCAATCCGCGACGTCGTGCAAAACCACATGTTCCAGGTGCTGGCGTTGCTGGCGATGGGGCCGCCCGCCAACCGCAGCGCCGATGCGATCCGCGACGAAAAGCTGCAGGTGTTCCGCTCGATGCGCGCGATGCGGCCCGAAGACCTCGTGCGCGGCCAGTTCGACGGCTACCGCAAGGAAGCGGGCGTAGCGAAGGGCTCGACCGTCGAAACCTTCGCAGCCTTGCGTCTGCACATCGACAGCTGGCGCTGGGCAGGGGTGCCATTCATCATCCGCGCCGGCAAGCAGTTGCCGGTCAAGTGCACCGAGGTGCTGGTGCGGCTCAAGCATCCGCCGCAACAGGTGTTCGATGACGCGCCCGGCAACGAGGTGAACTGCTTCCGCTTCCGCTTGAATCCCGACGTGATCATTTCCCTCGGCGCGCGCGTCAAGGATCCGGGCGAGGCCATGGCAGGGCATCGCGTGGAACTGGTCGCGCACCGCCACATGCGCGACGAGATGGCGCCGTATCAGCGCCTGCTTGGCGATGCGATCGACGGTGACTCGGCCTTGTTCACGCGCGACGACAGCGTCGAAGAAGCCTGGCGGGTCCTCGCCCCGATCCTTGGCGACGCGGTGCCGGTGCACAAGTACAAGCCGGGCAGCTGGGGACCGAAGGAGGCCAATGCGCTGGTCGCCGACATCGGTGGCTGGAACGACCCGGTCATCGAGCCCGCGCCAAAGACAAGTAAATGAGCACGCAGTCGCCCATCATTTTCCTGTTCGATGTCGACAATACCTTGCTCGACAACGATCGCGTGCACGATGACCTTGATCACCACCTTGCCGAGGAATTCGGCCCGGACGAAGCCGCGCGTTACTGGAAAATTTACGAGGAATTGCGCGACAAACTCGGCTACGCCGATTACCTCGGCGCGGTCCAGCAGTTTCGCCTCGGTTGCGACGACGAACTGCGCGTACAGCGCCTTGCCGCGTTCCTGCTGGACTATCCGTTTGCCGAGCGCCTGTATCCGGGTGCACTGGATGCCATCGCGCACCTGTCGCAATTCGGCCCCTGTGCAGTCCTGTCCGATGGCGACGTGGTGTTGCAGCCGCGCAAGATCCGCAGATCCGGTATCGAGGCTGCCGTCGCTGGGCGGGTCTTGATCTACATCCACAAGGAACGCATGCTCGATGACGTGATCGGACACTATCCCGCCGCGCATTATGTGATGGCCGAAGACAAGCTGCGCGTACTCGATGGCATGAAGAGCCGTTGGCGCGAGCGCCTGACTACGGTGTTCGTGCGCCAGGGCCACTACGCCAACGATCCGGCCGCGCGCAAGGAATATCCGCCCGCGCAAATCGAACGAGGCGGCATCGGCGAACTTTGCGGCATGCCCGTCGAGGCCTTTCTCACTGCAACCTAACCTGCAACCGCCACGGAGTGAAGTCATGAACCCCACGAAACAACTGCACGATCTCGGCCAGAGCATCTGGCTGGACAACATCACCCGCGGCATCCTCGACGACGGTACGCTCGCGCGCTTTATCAGCGAGAACAACGTCACTGGCCTCACGTCCAATCCATCGATCTTCGACAAGGCAATTTCAGGCGGCAGTGACTACGACGCCGCGGTTGGCGAATTGTTGGCCCATGGCCAGCAGGGCGAGGCATTGTTCTTCTCGCTGGCCCTGCAGGATCTCACCCGCGCCGCCGACCTGTTCAAGCCAGCACACCACCACAGCGACGGCGTGGATGGCTTCGTGTCGCTGGAAGTGTCACCGCTGTTGGCCGACGATACCCGCGCGACCATCGAATCCGCGGTGACCTTGCATGCGCAGGCGCGTCGCGACAATTTGTTCATCAAGATTCCGGGTACGCCCGCGGGTATCCCCGCGATCGAAGAGGCCATCTATCGCGGCGTGCCGATCAACGTCACGCTGTTGTTCTCGCGCGAGCAGTACCTCGCCGCTGCCGAGGCCTGGATGCGTGGCATCGAGCGCCGGCTCGCAGAAGGCAAGCCCGCCAACGTCGACTCGGTGGCCTCGGTGTTCATCAGCCGCTGGGACGTGGCGGTGGCCGACAAGGCTCCGGCGGAACTGAAGGACAAGCTTGGCATCGCGATTGCCCAACGCACCTACAAGGCTTATTGCGACCTGCGCGAGACGCCGCGTTGGAAGAAGCTCGTCGCAGCCGGCGCGCACCCGCAACGTTTGCTGTGGGCCAGTACCGGTACCAAGGATCCCAAAGCCTCCGACGCTCTGTACGTCGAAGCATTGGCGGCGCCCGACACCATCAACACAATTCCCGACAAGACCATTCTTGCGTTCGCCGACCACGGTCAGCTGCGTGGCGCGATGCCGCAAGACGGAGGCGATTGCGAGCAGGTCATTGCCCAGTTCACGGCAGCGGGTATCGACGATGCCGCGTTGGCCGGCAAGTTGCAGCGTGATGGCGCGGCGGCGTTCGTGAAATCCTGGAACGATCTGCTGGCCCGGATCGCGCAAAAAAGTGCGGCAGTGGAAAACCAGGCCGCGGGGCAGGGGGTGCGCGCATGAGTGCAAAGACGTTGTCGACGTCGGCGGAATGGAAAGCGCTGGCACGACACTGGCGAGCGCTGCACGGCACCACGTTGAAGGGATTGTTCGATGCCGACGCCACGCGCGGCACGCGCTTTGTTGCCGATGGCGCCGGACTGCATCTGGATTATTCCAAGAACCTCGCCACCGACGAGACGTTGGGTCTGTTGCAGAAGCTTGCAAAGGCGCGGGGCGTATTCACGCGCCGCGACGCCATGTTCCGGGGCGACAAGATCAACGAGACGGAAAAGCGCGCCGTGTTGCACGTGGCACTGCGCGCGCCGCGCTCCGAACGCATCCTGGTCGACGGCGTCGATGTGGTGCCGGAAGTGCACGCGGTACTCGATCGCATGGCGGCCTTCAGCAACAAGGTTCGCTCGGGCGAGTGGCGCGGCCATTCCGGAAAACCCATTCGCAATGTCATCAGTATCGGCATCGGCGGTTCCGACCTTGGCCCGGTGATGGCGTATGAGGCGCTGAAGCATTACAGCCGCCGCGACATGAGCTTCCGCTTCGTGTCGAACGTCGATCCGACCGATTTTGTCGAAGCCACGCGCGACCTCGACGCCGAGGAAACGTTGTTCATCGTTTGCTCCAAGACCTTCACCACGCTGGAAACCCTGACCAATGCGCACGCGGCGCGCGACTGGTGCTTGCAGCAGCTCGGCGGTGACGAGCGTGCCGTGGCGAAGCACTTCGTTGCGGTTTCCACCAACGCCACGGAAGTCGAAAAGTTCGGCATCGATACCGCCAACATGTTCGGTTTCTGGGATTGGGTCGGCGGCCGCTATTCGATGGATTCGGCGATCGGCCTGTCCACGATGCTGGCGATCGGCCCGGATGCATTTCGTGAAATGCTGGGCGGCTTCCATGCCATGGACGAGCACTTCCGGACCGCTCCTGCAGAAAAAAATCTGCCATTGCTGATGGGCTTGTTGTCGATCTGGTACAACAATTTCTTTGCTGCGCAGACCGTTGCGGTGTTGCCGTACGCGCAGTATCTGAAACGGTTCCCTGCTTACCTGCAGCAATTGACGATGGAGTCGAACGGCAAGCACGTGACGCTCGACGGCACCCGAGTCGACTACGCGACCGGCCCGATCTACTGGGGCGAGCCTGGCAGCAACGGTCAGCATTCGTTCTACCAGTTGATCCACCAGGGCACGCGTCTGATCCCTTGCGACTTTATTGGCTTTGAGCATGCCCTGACGCCACTCGGTGGACAGCATGACCTGCTGATGGCCAACCTGATCGCCCAGACCGAGGCACTCGCGTTCGGCAAGATGCCGGAACAAGTGCGCGCTGAAGGTACGCCGGACTGGCTGGTGCCGCACCGGGTATGCGCAGGCAATCGCCCCACCAATACCATCCTTGTCGAGCGCCTGACGCCGTATTCGCTCGGCACGTTGGTGGCGCTGTACGAACACAGCGTGTTTGTACAGGGTGCGATCTGGAACATCGACTCGTTTGACCAGTGGGGCGTGGAGCTTGGCAAGCAGCTCGCGAACAAGGTGATCCCGCAGTTGCGCGATGCCAGGGAGCCGAAACTCGGGCACGACAGCTCGACCAATGCATTGATCCGCCGCTACCGCGCTGCGCGCAAGGCAAACTGATGGGCAGTGAAAAGATCAGTCCCCTGGCGGGCAAGCCCGCACCGAAGTCGATCCTCGTCGACATTGCCGGGCTTTTGGCAGCATATGTGGATATACGTCCAGACGCATCGGATCCATTGCAACGTGTAGCATTCGGTACGTCCGGCCATCGCGGTACCTCGTTCGATGGCAGTTTCAACGAGTGGCACATCCTCGCGATCACGCAAGCCATTTGCGATTACCGCGCGAAGGAGTCGGTGACTGGGCCGCTGTACATGGGTTACGACACCCACGCCTTGTCGATGCCGGCGTTCAAATCTGCGCTGGCGGTTCTGGCCGCAAATGGGGTGGCTGTGCAAACGTCGAAGCGTGGCGAATTCACGCCGACGCCGGTGATCTCGCACGCGATCCTGGGCTACAACCGTGGCCGGGAGTCCGGGTTGGCCGATGGCATCGTGATCACGCCGTCGCACAATCCGCCTGACAACGGCGGATTCAAATACAACCCCGTCAACGGCGGACCAGCGGGTACCGAAATCACGGCCTGGGTGCAGGATCAGGCCAATGCTTATCTCACCAGCAAGCTTGCGGGCGTGAAGCGCATACCGTTTGCGCAGGCTTGTACGGCAGCGACGACGCAGACCCACGCTTACCTCGATGCGTACGTGACCGACCTTGCCAACATCATCGACTTCGATGTGATCCGCGGCGCGGGCTTGAAACTCGCGGTCGACCCGCTGGGCGGGGCAGGGGTGCACTACTGGGCACCGATTGCAGAGCGCTACGGGATCGACCTGACGGTGGTCAGTGAGGTGGTTGATCCGCAATTCGCATTCATGACCGTTGACTGGGACGGCAAGATACGGATGGATCCATCCTCGCAATATGCAATGCAACGACTGCTGGCCCTGAAGGACGAGTATGACGTTGCTTTTGCCTGCGACACCGATCACGACCGGCACGGCATCGTCACGCGCTCGACTGGGCTACTGGCGCCCAATCACTATCTTTCAGTGATGATCGACTTCCTGTTCCGCGATCGCAAGCATTGGCCGGAGTCGGTGGCTATCGGCAAGACCGTGGTCAGTACAGCCATGATCGACCGGGTGGCCAGGAATGCCGGCCACAAGTTGTTCGAAACCCCGGTCGGGTTCAAATGGTTTGCGCCAGGCCTGTTCGACGGCCAACTCGGTTTCGGAGGCGAGGAGAGCGCCGGCGCTTCGTTCCTGCGTCGTGATGGTTCGGTCTGGACCACCGACAAGGATGGCATCGTACCGGCACTGCTTTCGGCGGAAATCACGGCGCGGACAGGACGCGACCCGGGTGAGGTCTATCGGGCACTGGCCGGCGAGCTCGGAAGCCCCCTCGCCGACCGGGTCCAGGCAGCCGCCACGCCCATGCAAAAACAAAATCTTGCGAAGCTTTCTGCGGGTGATATCACGCTTGATTCGCTGGCGGGCGATAAGGTCACGAGCGTGCTCGACAAGGCCCCCGGCAACTCTGCGGCTATCGGTGGCATCAAGGTGACGTCCGAGCACGGCTGGTTCGCTGCACGGCCTTCTGGAACCGAAGACATCTACAAGATTTACGCCGAGAGCTTCCGCGACCGCGAGCACCTCGATGCGATACTGAGCGAGGCGCAGGACATCGTCGACAAGGCCATCGCGTGACCGCCACGGCACGCTTCAAGCTGGGCGAACACGCCATTGATGCAAATGCCTATTGTGTAAAATATCGAAATGAACAGGCTAGCGTCGGGCCCGGAAGAACTCCTGTAGCAACTTCGCGGACTCTTCCGCCAGCAAACCTCGCTGGACCTCCACCCGGTGGTTGTGTCGTTCCGACACCAGGGTGTCGAAAACACTGCCGGCAGCGCCTGTCTTTGGATCGGCTGCACCATAGACCACGCGCGCGACGCGAGCGTGGATCAAGGCCATCGCGCACATCGCGCAAGGTTCCAGCGTCACGTACAGGGTCGCGCCGGGAAACCGGTGGTTGCCGAGACGCTGACCCGCATCGCGCAGAGCACCGATTTCCGCGTGTGCGCTGGGGTCGTTGAGGGTGATGTTGCGGTTCCAGCCCTCACCGACGATCTCGCGTTCGACCACCAGGACGGCCCCCACGGGAACCTCTCCGTCAACGTCACGGGCGTGTGCCGCCAATTCGAGCGCGCGGCACATGCGGGCGCGATCATCGGACGAGAACTGCGCCGGTAGGGATTCGTCGGACATCAGTGACAGCGAACGCAAGCTGCTGGATTGTAGCGTGCTGCGATCAGCCGCACGCGTGGCGCCGAATGAAACACCTTCATCGACAAGTTGCGTCCGTTTTGCGCGGGCAGCGCGACTGCATCACTCCCACTCGATCGTCGCGGGCGGTTTGCCACTGATGTCATAAACAACACGAGATATACCGTGTATTTCATTGATTATACGATTTGAAATGTGGCCCAATAAGGCGTACGGAAGATGTGCCCAGTGCGCGGTCATGAAGTCGACGGTTTCGACCGCGCGCAACGCGATTACCCACTCGTAGGCGCGCCCGTCACCGACCACGCCGACCGATTTCACCGGCAAGAACACGGCAAAGGCCTGGCTGACCTGGTCGTACAGATCAGCGGCACGCAGTTCCTCGATGAATATCCGGTCGGCTTGTTTCAGGATCTCGGCAAATTCATGCTTGACCTCGCCGAGGATGCGCACGCCGAGGCCGGGGCCGGGAAACGGATGCCGGTACACCATCTCGCGCGGCAAGCCGAGTTCGACGCCGATGCGGCGTACCTCGTCCTTGAACAGCTCGCGCAGCGGTTCGAGCAGCTTGAGGTTCATCTTTTCCGGCAGGCCACCGACGTTGTGGTGGCTCTTGATGACATGCGCCTTGCCAGTCTTGCCGCCTGCCGATTCGATCACGTCCGGGTAAATCGTACCCTGCGCCAGCCACTTCACGCCTTCGAGTTTTTGCGCTTGCTCATCGAATACCTCGACGAACAGTTTTCCGATCACCTTGCGCTTGGCTTCCGGGTCGGCGACGCCGGCGAGTGCACTGAAGAAACGATCCGAAGCATCGACGCGGATCACCTTGACGCCCATGTTGCGCGCCATGGTGTCCATCACCTGGCCGCCCTCACCCGCCCGCAGCAGTCCGGTGTCGACGAACACGCAGGTCAATTGATCACCAATGGCCTTGTCCAGCAACGCGGCGACCACCGAGGAATCGACGCCGCCCGACAAGCCCAACAGCACCCTGTCCTCTCCAACCAGCGCGCGCGTTTGCGTGACCGCATCGCTGATAATTCGCGCGGGCGTCCACAACGTGGCACAGCGGCAGATGTCGACGACAAAGCGCTTCAGGATCGCCACGCCATGTTCGGTGTGGGTGACTTCGGGGTGGAACTGCAAGCCATACCACCGGCGTGAGTCGTCCGCCATCGCGGCGATCCGAACCGAATCCGTCGACGCCGCCAGCGTGAAACCGGGCGGCAATTCGGTGACGCGATCGCCATGCGACATCCATACGTCCTGGACGCCGCCGAGTCCCTCGAAAAGCGTGCACGGCGAGGTCACGATCGACGCATGCCCGAACTCACGCGCGTGCCCGGCTTCGACCCTGCCGCCGAGTTGCATGGCCATCGTTTGCATGCCGTAGCAGATGCCGAGCACGGGCACCCCCAGCTCGAACACTGCGCTCGGTGCCCGTGGCGAATCGGCTTCGATGGTTGATTCCGGGCCGCCCGAGAGAATCACGCCCTTTGGCGCGAAATTCTCGATCTCGGCGGGATCGTGGTCCCATGCCCAGATCTCGCAATAAACCCCGATCTCGCGCACGCGGCGTGCAATCAGCTGCGTGTACTGCGAGCCGAAGTCGAGGATGAGGATTTTGTCGCTATGGATGTTCGACATGCGTTGCGCTCGATGGGCGAGGGAAACGAGCGGAGGGAAAACCGTCGCGAGCGAAGGCAGATTGTGCGTCGCCGGAGCACAGCAAGCGGAGCGTACACGTCAGTACGTGAGCATTGCGAGCACCGCCGGCGCGC
>DZCM01000039.1:0-16650 GCA_022730295.1 Rhodanobacter sp.
TCGTGAAGGCGGCCGCACGGTGGGCGCCGGCGTGGTGACGAAGGTTATTGAGTAAACAACGGTACCCGGGACCCGGAACCCGCAAGAGCAGAAGCCGCGCGCTTTTGCTTTCACGGGTCCCGGGTCCCCGGTACCGAGTCCCGAGACGAGATGGTGAAAAGCCCTCTCGCTGACACCCGAACAGCAGCGCTCTTTCTAAGGTAGACGACAATGGCAACCCAGAACATCCGCATCCGCCTGAAGGCGTATGACCATCGCCTGATCGACCGTTCGGCGAGTGAAATCGTGGAGACGGCCAAGCGCACGGGCGCGCAGGTGCGCGGGCCGATTCCGCTGCCGACCAAGATCGAGCGTTACACCATCCTGGTATCGCCGCACGTCGACAAGGACGCGCGCGACCAGTACGAGATACGCACCCACAAACGCGTGCTCGACATCGTTGATCCCAACGACAAGACCGTGGACGCGTTGATGAAGCTCGACCTCGCCGCCGGCGTGGACGTCCAAATCAAGCTGGGTTGATGTAGGAGCGGCGGCAGCCGCGAAACGATTCGGGCCTTCCGGCCCTCCTACAAGAGCAATCGCAGGAAACGAAGATGAGCATCGGACTGGTTGGAAAAAAATGCGGCATGAGCCGGATCTTCACTGAAGACGGCCGCTCGATCCCGGTCACCTTGATCGAGGCGACGCCGAACCGCGTTACCCAGGTCAAGACTGCCGACAACGACGGCTATGCCGCCGTGCAGGTCACTGCGGGGGCCAAGCGCGCCTCGCTGCTGGCCAAGCCGGCCAAGGGCCACTTCGCCAAGGCGAAGGTCGTGCCGGGCCGCGGCCTGTGGGAATTCCGCCTTGAGGGCAAGGACGCGGACAAGTACGCGGTCGGCGCCGAGATCAAAGTGGACGATGTATTCAAAGTCGGCCAGATCGTCGATGTGGCCGGCGTGTCAAAGGGCAAGGGTTTTCAGGGCACGATCAAGCGCTGGAACTTTTCGATGGGCGATGCCACCCACGGCAATTCGCTGTCGCACCGCGCGCCGGGTTCGATCGGCCAGCGGCAGACGCCGGGTCGCGTATTCCCGGGCAAGAAGATGGCCGGCCAGATGGGCAACGTGAACCGTTCGGCGATGAATCTCGAAGTGGTCAGTGTCGACGCCGAGCGTCACCTGATCGCGGTCAAGGGCGCAGTGCCCGGTGCCACCGGCGGCGACGTAGTCGTGCGCCCGGCGGCGAAGGGTTGAGGAGCCAGTCATGGAACTGAATGTCATTGGCGCGAGTCCGGTACAGGTGTCCGAAGCGATTTTCGGCGCCGCGTTCCGTCAGGACCTCGTGCATCAGGTGGTGGTGGCGTACCGCAACGCGGGGCGCGCCGGCACCAAGGCGCAGCTGAATCACACGCGCGTTTCGGGCACCACCAAGAAGTTCAAGAAGCAAAAGGGCGGCGGCGCCCGCCACGGCGACTACCGTGCGCCGATTTTCGTTGGCGGCGCGCGCGCGTTCGCGGCCCAGCCACGCGATTTTGCGCAGAAGGTCAACCGCAAGATGTATCGCGGCGCGTTGTGCTCGATGCTGGCGGAGTTGATCCGCCAGGACCGCCTGAAGGTGGTTCCGGATTTCACGCTGGATGCGCCGAAGACCAAGGCACTGATCGGCAAGCTCGACGGTATCTCGGCATCAGGCCGCACCCTGATCGTGACCCACGCGGTGGACGAGAAGTTGTACCTCGCCGCCCGCAACAATCCCAAGATCGTCGATGTCATTGATGTCGACGGCATCAATCCGGTGGCGCTCGCCGCTGCCGACCACGTCGTCATCACCGTCGATGCGGTCAAGAAGGTCGAGGAGTGGCTGGCATGAGTGGCGATCCGGCTTTGAACCAGCGCGTTCTCACGGTGCTGAGTGCGCCGCATGTGTCGGAAAAGAGCACGCGCCTTTCCGAGCACAACCAATACGTATTCACGGTGGCGCCTGGCGCCACCAAAGCCGACGTCAAGTCCGCGGTCGAGGGTCTCTTCGCCGTGAGCGTGGTGTCGGTGAACATGGCCAACATCAAGGGGAAGCTGAAGATGTTCCGCTTCCGCCCGGGTCGCAAGGCCAGTGTCCGCAAGGCGTATGTGCGTTTGGCCGATGGCCAGAGCATTGACGTCACCGCGGGCAGAGCCTGAACCTAACGAGGTGCAATCGAGATGGCGCTGATCACACCCAAGCCGACTTCACCTGGACGCCGCGGAATGGTGCGCGTCGTTACGGCCGGTCTGCACAAGGGCGACCCGTACGCCCCGCTGACCGAAGTCCAGTCCAAAACCGGTGGGCGCAACCATTACGGGCGCATTACCGTGCGTCACCGTGGTGGTGGCCACAAGCAGCATTACCGCATCATCGACTTCAAGCGTGACAAGGAAGGCGTTGCCTGCCGCGTCGAACGCATTGAGTACGATCCCAACCGCACCGCGCACATCGCGCTGCTGTGCTACGCGGACGGCGAGCGCCGTTACATCATTGCGCCGAAAGGCCTGCAGGCCGGTGCGCAGTTGATGGCAGGTACCGATGCGCCGATCAAGGACGGCAACACGTTGCCGTTGCGCAACATGCCGATCGGCACCACCGTGCACTGCATCGAGATGAAGCCCGGCAAGGGCGCCCAGCTCGCACGCAGCGCCGGTGCCTCGGCCCAGCTGGTTGCGCGCGAATCGGGTCACGCCACGCTGCGCTTGCGTTCGGGCGAGATGCGCAAGGTGCCGGTCGAATGCCGGGCCACCGTTGGCGAAGTCGGCAACTCGGAGCACAACCTGCGCAAGCTCGGCAAGGCCGGCGCCAAGCGCTGGCTTGGTATCCGCCCGACGGTTCGCGGTGTGGTGATGAATCCGGTCGACCATCCGCACGGAGGTGGCGAAGGCCGCACTTCGGGTGGCCGTCACCCGGTGAGCCCATGGGGCACGCCGACCAAGGGCTACAAGACTCGCAACAACAAGCGCACGCAGAAGATGATCGTGCGTCGTCGCAGCAAGTAAGGGCTCATTGATATGCCACGTTCACTGAAGAAAGGCCCGTTCATCGACTTGCACCTTCTGAAGAAGGTCGAGTCTTCGAACCAGAGCAACAGCAAGCGTCCGATCAAGACTTGGTCGCGCCGCTCGATGATTCTGCCGGAAATGGTTGGGTTGACGATTGCCGTCCACAACGGCCGGCTGCACGTGCCGGTGCTGGTCAACGAAAACATGGTCGGCCACAAGCTTGGCGAGTTTGCTGCGACTCGCACGTTCAAGAGCCACGGCGGCGACAAGAAGGCCGCCGCTTCTGCTGGGGCGAAGAAGTGATGGGAACCGATATGAATACGACCCAAGCCAAGGCGGTTTTGCGCGGCGCCCGCATTTCGGCGCAGAAGGCGCGCCTGGTTGCCGACCTCGTGCGCGGCATGCCGGTGGGCACGGCCAGCGCCGTGCTGGAACACACCAACAAGAAAGCGGCGCACCTGGTTCGCAAGGTGCTGCTATCGGCGGTAGCCAATGCCGAAAACAACGTTGGTGCCGACGTCGACGAACTCAAGGTCGCGCGCATCTACGTGGATGAGGGCACCGCCATGAAGCGCATGCACGCACGCGCCAAGGGCCGCGGTTCCCGGATCCTCAAGCGCACGTCGCACATCACGGTCGAGGTAGGCTAATCATGGGTCACAAAGTCAACCCAATCGGTATCCGTCTCGGCATTTCCAAGGACTGGAACTCCAAGTGGTTTGCCGGCAAGCGCCAGTACGCGAAGAACCTGGTTTCCGACATCAAGGTGCGCGAGCTGCTGAAGAAAAAGCTTGCCCAGGCCGGTGTGTCGAAGATCCAGATCACCCGTCCGCAGAAGAATGCCGACATCACGATCTTCACCGCGCGTCCCGGCGTCGTAATCGGCAAGAAGGGCGAGGATATCGAGAAGCTGCGCCGCGAAGTGTCGGCGATCATGGGCGTGGATGCCCACATCAATGTCAGCGAAGTGCGCAAGCCTGAGCTTGACGCGCAGCTGGTGGCGGAATCGATCGCCCAGCAGTTGGAGCGCCGGATCATGTTCCGCCGCGCCATGAAGCGCTCGGTGCAGAACGCGATGCGTATCGGTGCGCTGGGCATCAAGGTCAACGTGGGCGGCCGTTTGAACGGCGCTGAAATCGCGCGGTCCGAGTGGTATCGCGAAGGCCGTGTGCCGCTGCACACCCTGCGCGCGGACATCGACTACGGCTTGGCCGAAGCGCATACGACTTACGGCGTGATCGGCGTCAAGGTATGGATCTACAAAGGCGAGATTTACGACTTCGCCAGCGTCGGCCAGACCAAGGACGAAGACCGCAACGATGGCCCCTCGCCGCGTCGCGAGCGTGGGTCCCGCGATGACGATCCGCGCCGCGAGCGCGCTCCGCGAGGCCGCCGCGAGCGGACACCGGCAGAAAACTGAAAAGTCAGGTCGGGATGACCGGCTTTTGATCTTCGTGGTCAGGGATGACCGAAATATTTCGAGTAAAGATCATGTTGCAGCCAAAACGCACCAAGTTCCGCAAGATGTTCAAGGGCCGCAACCGCGGTCTGAGCCAGAACGGCAATCTCGTCAGCTTTGGCGAGTACGGCCTGAAGGCAACCACCCGTGGCGCAATCACCGCGCGCGAGATCGAAGCGGCGCGCCGCTGCATCACGCGCTACGTCAAGCGTGGCGGCAAGTTGTGGATCCGTGTATTCCCCGACAAGCCGATCACCAAGAAGCCGATCGAGGTCCGCATGGGCGCTGGCAAGGGCAACGTGGAGTACTGGGTCGCGCCGATCCAGCCGGGCCGCATGCTGTATGAAATCGAAGGCGTCAGTGAAGCCGAGGCGCGCGAGGCGTTCCGCCTTGCCGCGGCCAAGCTGTCGATCCAAACCCAGTTCACGACCAGGGCGTTGCTGTGATGGAAATTGAAGAAATGCGCAAGAAGTCGGCGCGGGAACTGACCGACCACATCGCCGACCTGCGCCGCGAGCAATTCAGCCTGCGCATGCAAAAGGCCCAGGGCCAGAGCACGCAGACCCACCAGTTCGCCAAGGTGCGCCGCGAAATCGCGCGTGCTGCCACGATCCTGGGCGAGAAGCAGACCCACGGAGTTGCGTGATGAATGACAACCAGACTCAAGTCGACAACAGTGGCACGCGCACCATCGATGGTCGCGTTGCCAGCGCCAAGGGTGCCAAGACGATCACGGTGGTGATTGATCGCCAGATCCAGCACGGTTTGTACGGCAAGTTGCTGCGTCGTTCGACCAAGCTGCACGCCCATGACGAGAAGGGCGAGTGCCGCGAGGGTGACCTGGTGCGCATCGCCGAATGCCGGCCGTTGTCCAAGACCAAGCACTTCCGCGTGCTCGAAGTGCTTGCGCGCGCGGCCGACTAAGGAGAACCACCATGATCCAGATGCAAACCAAGCTGGCTGTGGCGGACAACAGCGGTGCGCGCGAATTGTTGTGCATCAAGGTGCTCGGCGGATCCAAGCGCCGCTACGCCAGTGTCGGTGACGTCATCAAGGTTTCGATCCGCGATGCGATCCCGCGCAGCAAAGTCAAGAAGGGCGAAGTCTACAACGCGGTCGTGGTGCGTACTGCCAAGGGTGTGCGCCGCCCCGATGGTTCGTCGATCCGTTTCGACGACAACGCCGCGGTGTTGCTCAATAGCAAGCTCGAGCCGATCGGCACCCGCATTTTTGGGCCGGTCACCCGCGAACTGCGCAGCGAACGATTCATGAAGATCGTTTCGCTGGCACCGGAAGTGCTTTGAAGGAATTGTGGTATTCGGAAATGGCGCATCGAAAGCAGCCTTTTGCCCCCTTGAGTCAAGGGGGCGGATCGAATCGCAGATTCGATCGGGGGTGTGGAGCGGTGACGGAATTTTGCAGAAGCCGGAATGCACACGCTGTATTGGAACAAGTGAGTCACATATGAATCGCATCCGAAAGGGCGACACGGTGCTCGTGATCGCCGGCAAGAACAAGGGCCAGCACGGCGAGGTCACCCGTTTCGACGGCGACCGCGTGTTCGTGCAGAACATCAACATGGTCAAGCGCCATACCAAGCCGAACCCGCAACTGCAGCAGGCGGGCGGCATCGTCGAGCGCGAGGCCCCGATCCATATTTCCAATGTCATGCTGTACGACCTCGCTACCGGCAAGGGCGAACGCGTGGGCCGCAAGACGCTCGGCGACGGGCGCAAGGTTCGCGTGTTCCGGTCTACCGGCGAAGTGGTGGACGCATGAGCCGCACACTTTGCAAAGCTGCTGTGCTCGCCAACTTGCGCGTCGGCGGTGCTCGCAATGCTCACGTACTGACGTGTACGCTCCGCTTGCTGCGCTCCGGCGTCACGCAATCTGCCTTCGCTCGCGACGCTTTGCAAAGCGTGCGGGTGCTGGAGTCCTGATATGACAACCCGACTTGAAAAAATCTACAAAGACGAAGTGACGCCGGCGCTGATGAAGCGTTTCGGCTACACCAACCCCATGCAGGTGCCGCGCATCAGCAAGATCACGCTGAACATGGGCGTGGGCGAAGCTGCGGCCAACAAGAAGGTGCTCGAGAACGCGACCGCCGACATGGCCAGGATCGCCGGCCAAAAGCCGATCGTCACCAAGGCACGTACCTCGGTGGCTTCGTTCAAGATCCGCGACGGTTGGCCTATCGGATGCAAGGTCACGTTGCGCCGGGCGCGCATGTACGAGTTCCTTGATCGCCTGGTCAATATCTCGCTGCCGCGCGTGCGCGACTTTCGCGGGGTCTCAGGCCGTGCGTTCGACGGCCGCGGCAACTACAACATCGGCGTCAAGGAACAGATCATCTTCCCGGAAATCGACTTCGACCAGGTCGACGCGATGCGCGGGATGGACATCTGCATCACTACTACCGCGAAAACGGACGCGGAAGCCAAGGCGCTGCTCGAGGCCTTCCGCTTCCCGTTTAGAAATTAAGGAAACTTGCAACCCTTTCGGTAACCGGCAAGAACGCATACCTCCAAAACCCCGCCAAAGTCTTGCTTCGCAATCCTTTGGCCGCACCCTTGACTCAAGGGGGCAAGCGAAAAGGCAGTAGTGATATGGCTAAAAAATCCATGGTGAACCGCGATATCAAGCGGGCCAAGTTGATCAAGCAGCACGCCGGCAAGCGCCTCGATCTGAAGAAGATCATCGCCAATGTCGACGCGAGCTACGAGGAGAAGATGACGGCGGCTGCCAAGTTGCAGAAGCTGCCACGCGACTCCAGTCCCTCGCGCCTGCGTACGCGTTGCGCCCTCACCGGCCGTCCGCGTGCGGTGTATGCGAAGTTCGGCTTGTCCCGCAGCAAGTTGCGCGAAGCAACCATGCGTGGTGACGTGCCTGGCCTGCGCAAGGCCAGCTGGTAACAGGCGTCGGGACTCGAGACTGGGGACTCGAGGCTGGCAAAGACAATATCCCCGGATATCGATGCTGAAACAGAATTGGAAATGTACCCATGAGCATGACTGATCCCATCGCCGACATGTTTACCCGCATCCGCAATGCCCAGGCCATGGGCAAGCCGACGGTGAGCATGCCGGCATCAAAAGTTCGCCAGGCGCTGGCTGACCTGCTGAAGGCCGAAGGTTACGTGCTGGACTCGCGTCGTTCAGTCGACGAAGGCAAGGCGAACCTTGAGATCAAGCTGAAGTATTTCGAAGGCAAGCCCGCGATCGAAAAGATCGAGCGCATCAGCCGTCCCGGCCTGCGCGTGTACCGCGGCAAGGAAGCGCTGCCGAAGGTGATGGGTGGTCTCGGAATCTCCATCGTGTCGACTTCGTCCGGCCTGATGACCGATGCGCAGGCGCGCACCAAGGGTCTCGGCGGCGAAGTGATCGGCCGCGTGGCGTAACAGGACGGAGCACAGACATGTCACGAGTAGCCAAGAAACCGATTCCCCTGCCGAAGGGCGTTGAGTGCCAGGTGGCCGCTGACGGCATTACCGTCAAGGGTCCCAAGGGTACGCTGAAGATGCACGCCATCGCCGGCGTGGAAATCAAGACCGCCGACGGCCAGATCACCTGCGCCGATGGCCCTGCCGATGCCAAGTTCGCGGGTACCACGCGCGCGCTGCTGGCCAACATGATCCATGGCGTGACGCAGGGTTACGAGCGCAAGCTGGAGCTGGTCGGCGTCGGATTCCGTGCCGCAGTGCAGGGCAAGAGCCTGAACCTGTCGCTCGGATTCTCGCACCCGGTGGTGTTTGCGGCACCTGAAGGCATCACGCTGGAAGCGCCGTCAGCGACCGAAATCCTGGTCAAGGGCGCCGACAAGCAGCGGGTCGGCGAAGCCGCCGCGAAGATCCGTGCATTCCGTCCGCCGGAACCCTACAAGGGCAAGGGCGTGCGTTACGCGGGTGAGCGCATCACGCTGAAAGAAGCGAAGAAGGCCTGATCATGATCGACAAGAAAATCTCGCGTCTGCGCCGGGCCAAGTCCACGCGCGCGCACATCCGCAAGCTCGCGGTGCCCCGCCTGTCGGTGCATCGCAGCGGCCAGCATTTGTATGCGCAGGTCATCGCGGCCGATGGCGAGACCATCGTCGCCGCGGCGTCCACTGTGCAAAAGGACCTTCGCTCCGGACTGTCCGGCACCAAGAACAAGTCGGCGGCTGCGGCCGTTGGCAAGGCGATCGCCGAAAAGGCGCGCGCCGCCGGCGTCGAGTCGGTGGCGTTCGACCGCTCGGGCTTCCGTTATCACGGGCGCGTCGCAGCGTTGGCGGACGCCGCGCGCGAGGCGGGTCTGAAATTTTGATGTTGGGATGCCCAGCGGTACTGCATCCGGTTGTTTGTTTTTGCGATCGTCCCTGATCGCGGTATCACGAGACGGCTCTGGGCACTGTGGCAACAACGTATTTGGATACACCAGAACGGGCATCCGTGCCCTGACTTTTCACGAAGTAACACACAACAACTCCAAGCGGCTTGATGCCGTAATCAAATGTCCGCATATCGCGGACGCAAGGTGACAAGAATGGCAAATCACGAACGTGAAAATTCCGACGGGATGCTGGAGAAGCTCATCGCCGTCAACCGCGTGGCCAAGACGGTCAAGGGCGGTCGGCAGATGAGCTTCACCGCGTTGACGGTCGTTGGCGATGGCGCTGGCAAGGTCGGCTTCGGGTACGGCAAGGCACGCGAAGTGCCGGTCGCGATCTCGAAGGCGATGGAGCGCGCGCGCCGCAACGTGGTGTCGGTGGATCTCAACAACGGTACTCTCTGGTACGCCGTCAAGGCCAACCACGGTGCGGCACGCGTATACATGCAGCCGGCTTCCGAAGGTACCGGTGTGATTGCCGGCGGCGCGATGCGCGCAGTACTGGAAGTGGTCGGCGTCAAGGACGTGTTGGCCAAGGCGGTCGGTTCGCGCAATCCGATCAATCTCGTGCGTGCCACCATCAAGGGTCTGCAGTCTGTCGCGAGTCCCGCGTTCATCGCGGCCAAGCGCGGCAAGAAGGTCGAGGAGCTGGGTCATGGCGGCTAAGAAAACCACCACCGGCACCGTCAAGGTGCGTCTCGTGGGCGGCTTGCGCGGCGTGCAGTCGCGGCATCGCCTGAGCGTGAAGGCGCTGGGCCTGAACCGCACCGGCGACGTGCGCGAGTTGAAGGATAGCCCGCAGGTGCGCGGCCTGATCAATACCGTGAACTATCTGGTTCGGGTCGAGGAGTGACATCATGCGTTTGAATACACTGAAGCCCGGCAAGGGCGCCCGCAAGGAACGCCGCCGCGTCGCGCGCGGTATCGGTTCGGGCTTGGGCAAGACTGCGGGCCGTGGTCACAAGGGCCAGCATGCGCGCGCCGGCAACACCCACACCGTCGGCTTCGAAGGCGGCCAGATGCCGTTGCAGCGGCGCCTGCCGAAGGTTGGTTTCCGCTCGAAGCTGCAGGTCGAGTCGCAGCAGGTGTTCCTGTACCAGCTTGCCGGCCTGAAGGCGGACACCATCGACGTCGCGGTGCTGCGCGAGGCCAAGTTGGTGGATGGCCGCGCCAAGCGCGTCAAGATCGTCAAGAAGGGTGAGATCGGCCGCGCCGTGAAGGTGTCGGGCCTGCTCACCACCGCTGGCGCAAAGGCTGCCATCGAGGCCGCCGGCGGCTCCGTGGAGTAATTATTTTGGCTGCGAGCAAGACATCGTCCAACCCGTTGGCCCAGTTCGGCAAGATGACCGAGTTGCGTCAGCGCCTGCTGTTCGTGATCGGCGCGCTGATCGTGTACCGGTTGGGTTCGTTCATCCCGGTGCCCGGTGTCAACCCGGAAGCGATGACCCGGATGATCGAACAGGGTGGCGGCTTGTTGAACATGTTCAACATGTTCTCGGGCGGCGCATTGGCGCGCTACTCGGTGTTTGCGTTGGGCGTAATGCCGTACATCTCCGCGTCGATCGTGGTGCAGATGATGGGTTCGGTGTTGCCGGCTTGGCAACAGTTGAAAAAGGAAGGCCAGGCCGGTCAGCGCATGATGACCAAGTACACGCGCTGGGGCACGGTCGGCCTTTCCGCGGTCCAGGCGTTCATGATCGCTGCCGGGATGCAGAAAATGGGTGATGGCCTGCAGGTCGTGTACGACCCGGGCTTCGGCTTCCTCTTCGCTTCGGTGATCGGCCTGACGGCCGGCAGCATGTTCCTGATGTGGCTGGGCGAACAGATGACCGAGCGCGGTATCGGCAACGGTATCTCGCTGATCATCTTTGCGGGTATCGTCGCCGGTCTTCCGCAGGCGTTGATGCAGACCTCCACGATGCTCAGCACCGGGCAGCTGACGATGATCAAGGGCCTGGTCGTGGTCGTGGTTGTGGCACTGGTCACGGCATTTTGCGTCTTCATGGAAAGCGCCCAACGGCGCATCACCGTGAACTATGCGCGTCGGCAGGGCGGTGCCAAGGCCTACATGAACCAGAGCTCGCACCTGCCGCTCAAGATCAACATGGCGGGCGTGATTCCACCGATTTTCGCATCAACGTTGATCCTGTTCCCGGCCACGGCATCTTCGTGGTTCTCCAATGCCAGCCAGATCCATTGGTTGCAGCAACTGACGTCTGCACTGTCGCCAGGCGAGCCGCCGTACATGATCCTGTACGCGGGCATGATCATCATCTTCGCGTTTTTCTATACCGCGATCGTATTCAATTCACAGGAAACGGCGGACAACCTGAAACGTTCGGGCGCGCTGATTCCAGGCATGCGCCCGGGCAAGGCCACGGCCACGTACATCGACTCGGTGCTGACCCGGTTGACCGCAGCCGGCGCGATTTATCTTGCAGCGGTTTGCCTGATTCCGACGTTCATGCAGAGCGAGTGGAACGTGCCGTTCTATTTCGGCGGCACATCGCTGTTGATCGTGGTGGTCGTGGCGATGGATTTCCGCGCCCAGATCTCGGCGCACATGGTTTCGCATCAATACGAGAGTTTGCTGAAGAAGGCCAACCTCAAGCGCACTTGATGCAGCAGTTGCCCGCGTGGTCGCGGCCGCGGTGGGCAAGCAAGGCGGCACGGTCGTGGGGTCTGCGGCGGGGCCGCGGCAGGATTTCGGGGTTCGGGGGTCGGGTTCCAAAAAGGCCCGGGTTCCCGCTATAATGAACAGTTTGCCGTACCGGCAACGATTTCGAGGTGGAGTACCCACAACATGGCACGTATCGCGGGCGTCAATCTGCCAGTCACCAAGCACGTCTGGGTCGGTCTGCAGAACATTTATGGCATCGGCCGCACCCGTTCGCGCAAGATTTGCGTTGCGGCGGGCGTCGATCCGGCTACCCAGGTCAAGTCGCTGTCCGAAGGCGAAGTCGAAAGCCTGCGCCGCGAAGTGGCGAAGTTCACCGTCGAAGGTGACCTGCGCCGCGAAGTGGGCATCAGCATCAAGCGCCTGATGGATCTTGGTACCTATCGTGGCTTGCGCCACCGTCGCGGCCTGCCGGCACGTGGCCAGCGCACTCGCACCAACGCGCGCACCCGCAAGGGTCCGCGTCGCGCCATCAAGAAGTGATCCCGGGCGCCGCCATGGCGCTGCATTACTGAAACATCTCAACCGGAATACCCATGGACAAACCAGCTGCCAAGTCGAAGAAGAAGACCAAGCGCGTCGTCACCGATGGCGTCGTTCACGTCCACGCTTCGTTCAACAACACCATCGTCACCATCACCGACCGCCAGGGCAATGCCTTGTCGTGGGCGACCGCTGGTGGCGCAGGCTTCCGCGGTTCACGCAAGTCGACCCCGTTCGCGGCACAGGTTGCCGCCGAAAAGGCCGGCCGCGTGGCGCTGGACTACGGTGTCAAGTCGCTGGAAGTGCGCATCAAGGGTCCTGGCCCTGGCCGCGAATCCGCCGTGCGTTCCTTGAACTCGCTTGGCTACAAGGTCACGAACATCATTGACGTTACGCCGATTCCGCACAACGGCTGCCGTCCGCCGAAGAAACGGCGCGTCTGATTTGTTTTGCGGTCAAGCCTGATCGCGTGAATCAATAACGGCCCTTGAAGCCGCCATCCATGGTCAGAAGCATCCTGGCCTGATTATTCGGAAAAAAACATGGCACGTTACCGTGGTCCTACCTGCAAGCTGGCCCGCCGCGAAGGTTCCGACCTGTCGCTGAAGAGCCCGGCGCGCGCGATCGATTCCAAGTGCAAGTTCGACAACAAGCCGGGCCAGCACGGCGCCGCTGCCAAGCGGTCGCGTCCGTCCGATTACGCCGTCCAGTTGCGCGAGAAGCAGAAGGTCAAGCGCATCTATGGTGTGCTGGAGCGTCAGTTCAGCAACTACTACAAGAAAGCGACCCAGCTGAAGGGCAACACCGGCGAGAACCTGCTGCGCGTGCTCGAAGCACGTCTTGACAATGTCGTGTATCGCATGGGCTTCGCCGTGACCCGCGCCCAGGCGCGACAAATGGTGTCGCACAAGTCGGTGCTGGTCAATGGCAAGAAAGTCAACGTGCCGTCGCTGTCGGTCCGTCCCGGTGATGAAATCAAGCTGACCGAGCGTGCGCAGAAGCAATTGCGCGTGCAGGAAGCGCTGAAGGTGTCCGAGAGCATGGATCTGCGTCCCGGCTGGATCGAAGTTGACGGCAAGAACGGCTCCGGCGTGTTCAAGGCCATGCCGGACCGCGGCGACCTGCCGTCCGACATCAACGAAGCGCTGATCGTCGAGTTGTATTCGAAGTAAGCATCGAGTCGTGATCTGCGCGCCGCGGCCTTTGGCCGGGGCTGCGCTTCCGACGCAAGCCGGGCAGCAGCATCGCCCGGCGTGGAACCATCGGGGCCCGAATCCTGCGCGGCCCCACCAGTGACATTCCGGAGTAGCCCATGGCAGTGTCTTCCACCCAGGTCTTGCGTCCGCGCGGTCTCAAAGTCGAGCCGGTCGGACCCAATCATGCACGCGTCGTCGTCGAACCGCTGGAGCGCGGCTACGGCCACACGCTCGGCAACGCGCTGCGGCGCGTGTTGTTGTCCTCGATCCCCGGCGCGGCCATTGTCGAAGCCGAAATCGACGGCGTGCTGCACGAGTACACCACGCTCGAAGGCCTGCAGGAAGACGTCATCGAAGTCTTGTTGAACCTCAAGGGTGTGTCGATCCGTCTGAACGGTGTCGACGAGGCCAATATGACCCTGTCGAAGAAGGGCAAGGGCGTGGTCACGGCGGCTGACATCACCACCGACCACACGGTCGAGATCGTCAACCCGGAGCATGTGCTCTGCCACCTGACCAAGGACGTCGCGCTGAACATGCGCCTGAAGGCGCGCCGCGGCATCGGCTACCAGCCGGCCGTGACCCGCGTCGACGCCGATGAGGAAGCGCGTCCGATCGGCAGCCTGCACATCGATGCCTCGTTCTGCCCGGTGCGCCGCGTGGCCTACTCGGTGGACGCCGCGCGCGTCGAGCAGCGCACCAACCTCGACAAGCTGGTGCTGGACGTCGAGACCAACGGCACCGTCGCGGTGGATGACGCCGTGCGCCTGGCCGCGCAGACCCTGCACGAGCAGTTGTCCGTGTTCGGTGATTTCAAGAGCCGCGAGGCGACCGAGTCCGAGAAGGACAAGGCCGGCGTGTCGCCCCTGCTGCTGCGCCCGATCGACGATCTGGAGCTCACCGTGCGTTCGGCCAATTGCCTCAAGGCCGAGAGCATCTATTACATCGGCGATCTGGTCCAGAAGACCGAGGTCGAATTGTTGAAGACCCCGAACCTCGGCAAAAAGTCGCTGACCGAGATCAAGGACGTGCTCGGCGCCAAGGGCCTGGCCCTCGGCACCAAGCTCGAGAATTGGCCGCCGGCGGGCGTTTCCTCGGGCATGCAGTTGGGTTGATGCTTGGTTTTTGCGATCATCCCTGATCGCCGCGTCACAAGGGTTTCGGTTGCGGGAAGCTACCCGACGCTTGGCTACACTAGAACGGGCATCCTGCCCTGACTTTCCACAAAACAGGTTTTCAAGAGCGAATATCGCAGGGTGCCTGCACGCGTTGCAGGCTTCCCATAACAATAGAGAGATTTTCCCATGCGTCACATGAAATCCGGTCGCAAACTGAATCGGACCAGCAGCCATCGCGAGGCCATGTTCAAGAACATGGCGGCTTCGCTGATCAAGCACGAGCTGATCCGCACCACCCTGCCCAAAGCCAAGGATCTGCGCCGCGTCGCCGAGCCGCTGATCACGCTGGCCAAGGTCGATGGCGTGGCCAACCGCCGCCTCGCTTTTGCGCGCCTGCGCGACAAGCAGGCCGTCGGCAAGCTGTTCGTCGAGATCGGTCCGCGCTACCGCGAGCGCAATGGTGGCTATCTGCGCATCATCAAGTGCGGGTTCCGTGACGGCGACAACGCGCCGATGGCGTATGTCGAACTGGTCGACCGCCCGCAGGCGCCGGCTGCTGCCGAAGCTTGATTGAGCGGACGCACGCCGCTTCCGTTGAATCACCTGCATTGGACCGTCGCGCTTCCCCGAAGGGTTGCCCGGCGGTCCTTTTCCGTTTAAGGCCGTAAAGACGTCCGATTCGCTCTCTGCAAATGCATCGCTGTGCACCCGTCCGGCCTGAAAACAGCTGACACGCGCGGGCAAAGGCAGTAACGTTGCGCAATTGTCCCGATTGCACGACCGTCCATGAATCCATTTCGCTGGATTTTCCGCATCGCCTTCCTGCTTGGTTTCCTGATCTGCGTCGCGCTGCTCGGGTATGCGCTGTACGCGGAACAGAAACTGGGATTGGAACCTTGCAACCTGTGCATCCTGCAGCGGGTTGCGTTCGTGTGGATGGGCTTGTGGTTCCTCGTCGGCGGGCTGCATGCGCCAAAGGGTGGCGGACGCTGGGCCTACGTGGTGCTGGTGTGTCTGGGCGCGGTGTTCGGCGTGGCGGTTGCGGTGCGCCAGATATGGCTGCAGTCGCTGCCGCTTGACCAGGTGCCGGCTTGCGGTGCGAGTTTCCCGATCCTCATGCAGCAACTCAAAATGCACGCGATTCCGTTCGCGCGCTTTGCCGAGATCATGCTGCGCGGCGATGGCGATTGCGCGCGGGTGACGTGGCGCTTCCTCGGCCTGTCGATGGCGGGCTGGACGACGATCTGGTACGTCCTGCTGGGTGTCTGGGCACTGTTGCCGCGACGCCGGAATGATCGGTTTGGCGACCTGAAACCCCTGCATGCCTTGAGAAGCTGAGATGACCATCCACGAATCCACATCGCCCGTCAGCTTGCGTCCCGTACGCGAGCCGCGGCCATGGCAGGCTGGCAGTTGGCGCGCGCGCCCGGCCGTGCAGATGCCGACTTACGATGATCCGCGCGTGCTGCAGGAAGCGCTGGATGAATTGGGGCGCCTGCCGCCCCTGGTGACGTCGTGGGAAGTGCTGGCGCTCAAGCAGCAGCTCGCCGAAGCTCAGCAGGGCAAACGCTTCCTGTTGCAGGGCGGCGATTGCGCGGAGACCTTCGCCGATTGCACCAACGAGGTGATCGCCAATCGCCTGAAGGTGTTGTTGCAGATGAGCCTGGTGCTGGTGCATGGGCTCAGAAAGCCGGTGTTGCGGGTGGGCCGGTTCGCAGGCCAGTACGCCAAACCACGCTCGGTGGACACTGAAACCATCGATGGCGTGACGCTGCCGGTGTACCGCGGTGATCTGGTCAACCGGCCCGAATTCACGGCGGAGTCACGCCGTCCCGATCCGCAACGGATGTTGGAAGGCCATGCGCGGTCCTGCATGACGATGAATTTCGTGCGCGCCTTGGTCGATGGCGGGTTTGCCGACCTGCATCATCCCGAATACTGGAACCTTGCCTGGGTGGAACGCTCGCCGCTGGCCGCCGAGTACCGGCAAATGGTCGAAGGCATTTCCAGCGCGATGCATTTCATGGAAACACTGGCGGGCCCGATTGCGAGTTTCCAACGGGCAGATTTTTACACCTCGCACGAGGCGTTGCTGCTGCCGTACGAAGAGGCGATGACACGCCAGGTACCGCGCCATTGGGGGTGGTTCGACTTGTCCACGCACTTCCCGTGGATCGGCATGCGCACAGCGGCGCTGGACGGTGCACATGTCGAATTCTGCCGCGGCATCCGCAACCCGGTTGCGGTGAAGGTCGGGCCGTCGATGCACGCCGAGCCATTGCAGCGCCTGATCGAAGTCCTCAACCCGGACGATGAACCCGGACGCCTCACCTTGATCCACC
>DZCM01000039.1:16750-19825 GCA_022730295.1 Rhodanobacter sp.
CTGATCGAAGTCCTCAACCCGGACGATGAACCCGGACGCCTCACCTTGATCCACCGGATGGGTGTGGGTGGCATCGCGCAGCATCTGCCGCGCTTGATCGATGCAGTGGAATCGAGCGGCCGGCACGTGTTGTGGGTGTGCGATCCGATGCACGGCAACACCGAGAAGCTTGGCAACGGCGTCAAGACGCGGCGCTTTGCCAACGTTCGCAGTGAGCTGGAACAGGCGTTCGACATCCATGCTGCGGCGGGTTCGCAACTCGGCGGTGTGCACCTGGAGCTGACCGGCGAAGACGTCACCGAGTGCCTCGGTGGTGCGCGCGGACTGTCGGAGTCCGACCTCGGCCGCGCCTACAAGTCCACGGTCGATCCGCGCCTCAATTACGAACAATCGCTGGAGTTGGCGATGTTGATTGTGCGCAAGTCGGGTGGCATCACCTCGTCAAGCGTGTAGCAACGCTGGTTCCTGCACGACGTCGAGAAAAACCAGGGCCTGTTGTGAATCGCGTGGATCCCGGCTTGTCGCCGGGATGACGAACAAAAACGGTACCCAGAAGTTTCCTACAGTGAGCGCGTACGCCCTCCATCCACCGGCAAATTGATGCCGGTGATGTAAGCCGCGGCCGGCGAAGCGAGGAACGCAACCGCGGCGGCGATCTCAGCCGGATCGGCGAAACGCCGCATCGGCACTTCCGCTTCCATCGTTCGCTGCGTGTCCTCGACGCTGCTGCCTGATTTCCGTGCGCGTGTTTGCACGATCTGCTCGATGCGCGGCGTATTCGTGGAGCCCGGCAGTACGTTGTTGACCGTGATCCCGAACTGCGCGAGCTCGGTCGCAAGCGTCTTGGACCAGCTCGCCACCGCCCAACGCGTGGTGTTGGACACGCCCAAGCCTGCGATGGGTTCCTTTACCGACGTCGAGATGATGTTGACGATCCGGCCGTAGCCCGCGGCTTGCATGCCCGGGATCACGGCTTCGGCCAGCACATGGTTGGCAACGAGGTGCTTGCGGTAGGCGTCTAGGAACGCATCCACTTCCGCGCCGTGCGCGGGTCCGGGCGGCGGCCCGCCGGAGTTGTTGACGAGGATGTGTATAGGGTGCGTGGCTGCGAGGGCTTGCACCGCATGGCGAAGGGCGTTGGTGTCGCCGGAATCGGCAGCCATGTAATCGTGCCGTTGCGAGCCCGTTCGTGGCAGCGCCGCGACCAGTTGTTCGAGCACATCGGCGCGCCGTGCCATCAGCGTGACATTGGCGCCGAGTTGCGCAAGCTCGATCGCGCAGGCACGGCCAATACCTTGCGAAGCACCGCATACCAGCGCGTGGCGGCCTGCGAGGTTCAGGTCCATGGCGAATTCCGTGCGATGTGGGTCACCGATTGTGGAATGCGCGCCGCAGTTCAGGCAACAGGCCCGGGCCCGGCGCCGGCTTGCCGCACAGGCCGTTATCCACCGCGCTCGCGTAGGCGGGGGTCATCCTGCCCAACGTGAGCGTGCCTTCGGGCCCATGCGGCACGTTGAAGCTGCCGCTGGTCACGGGCGTCGCCGGGTTGATGCTGGCGAGCGCCGTCGTCGAGGGCGCGTTGACGTTGCTGAAGCTGGTGGGCGACTGTGCCCAATACGTGGTCGCAGCGAGTTGCTTCTTCGAGGTGGTGACCACGAGGTATTGCGCGTTCGGGTTACTGATGGTGACGGCGCCGAAGCTGCCCGACATGCTCGGACGCCAGCTGATGTAGACGCACAGCGACACGTCGGTGCTGGCGATCGGCTTGAAGTTGGCGTCGAGCACGGTGACGGTCGGGGCAAACAGGAAGCTGTTTCCGAGGTGCCGCGCGCTGGGTTGGGTCTGGAACACCACGCGGTAGGGTTTTGAGAATTTCGGCAGCACGAACGCGAGGAAATGGGTGTTCGCGCCATCGAGTTCGGCCACCGGGCTGAACTTGTCGATGGTGTATTCGCGTGGTTCGGCGGGCAACGCGTCGTTGTACGGCAGGTCGGTCCAGGCACGACAGCAGGGGCTGGCCGCCTGCAGGCTCTTCAATACAGCGGCGCGCGCGGGCGGCGGCGCGGTCTTGATCGCCGGCAGGCGAATCGCGTGGACGCAACCAGCGAGCACGAGGCTCGCGAGCATTGACAGGATGAAGGTGGGCAGACGGTGCACGGTCGGATGATTGACGGCAGGATGTTCGGTTGAGTGACCCCGAGACTATCGTTGGATTCTGGCGATTTCGTGGCTGAAAGCTCATGTGTGCGAGCACCCGCAGGCCGCATCGGCAACCCGGCGGTGCGTGGTCGCGGTCGCTCGGAAAACGTTGCCACGCGTTCCGGAAAAATCGGTTCTGCGGTTGGCTCAGAACTCGGCATGCCCCGGTGCGCGCGGGTAGGGGATCGCGTCGCGGATATTGGCAAGGCCGCACACGTACACCAGCAGGCGCTCGAAACCCAATCCGAACCCGGCATGCGGCACGGTGCCGTAGCGGCGCAGGTCGCGGTACCACTGGTAATGCGCGGGATCGATGCCGAACTGGGCCATGCGGCGGTCGAGGTAGTCGAGCCGCTCCTCGCGCTGCGAGCCACCGATGATTTCGCCGATGCCGGGCGCCAACACGTCCATCGCGGCGACGGTTTTTTCATCGTCGTTGAGACGCATGTAGAACGCCTTGATCTTCTCGGGGTAGTTCATCACCACCACCGGCCGGCCGATGTGGGTTTCGGCCAGCCAGCGCTCGTGTTCGGTTTGCAGGTCGATGCCCCATGCGACCGGGAACTCGAACTTCTGTCCGGATTTTTGCAACACCGCGATCGCGTCGGTGTAATCGATGCGCTCGAACGGCGCGGCAATGAATTTTTCCAGGCGCGTGATGGCATCCTTCTGCACGCGCTCGGCGAAGAACGTCATGTCATCGCTGCGTTCGTCCAGCACCGCCTTGAAGATGGCCTTCAGGAACGCTTCCGCGCAATCGGCATCGGCGGCGAGATCGGCGAAGGCGATCTCCGGCTCGCACATCCAGAACTCGGCGAGGTGGCGCGGGGTGTTGGAGTTCTCGGCGCGGAAGGTCGGGCCGAAGGTGTAGACCTT
>DZCM01000040.1 GCA_022730295.1 Rhodanobacter sp.
CTACCTTCAGTAATAGCGAAGAGGTAGTTGTCTCGGGGGACATTGGCACGGGGGGGCATGACGGCTCGGCGCAGGCTTGTTGCACCGATTCGATCCACAACATGGCGCCACGTACGGCACGACGCTGATGCAGTTATCTTTTGAAGGCACCGGGCAATCAGCGCCGCCGCGAGCGCACCCCTGGATGTCAGCGTCCCTGCCCATTGCCTTCGTTCCCCAACAAAAGACCGCGCGACGCTACCAACGCGTTTGTGAAGGCTGTGTGAAGAAACGCGGAATCACTGGCTGCCCGCGTCAGCACTCGATGACGTTGACGGCGAGGCCGCCGCGACTGGTTTCCTTGTACTTGTCCTTCATGTCGCGGCCGGTGTCGCGCATGGTTTTGATGACCTTGTCGAGTGACACACGGTGCTTGCCGTCGCTCTTCATCGCCATGCGCTGGGCGTTGATGGCTTTGACCGAACCCATCGCGTTGCGCTCGATGCAGGGAATCTGCACCAGCCCGCCGATCGGGTCGCAGGTCAATCCGAGGTTGTGTTCCATGCCGATCTCGGCAGCGTTCTCGACTTGATGGTGGCTGCCACTGAGCGCGGCAACCAGTGCGCCGGCGGCCATCGAGCAGGCCACGCCCACCTCGCCCTGGCAGCCGACTTCGGCGCCGCTGATGGACGCGTTTTCCTTGTAGAGGATGCCGATGGCGCCGGCGGTCAGCAGGAAATCGATCACGCCCTGCTCGTTGGCCTTCGGGCAGAAGCGATCGTAGTAATGCAGCACCGCGGGCACGATGCCGGCCGCGCCGTTGGTCGGCGCGGTGACAACGCGCCCGCCGGCGGCGTTTTCCTCGTTGACGGCCAGCGCGTACAGGTTCACCCAGTCGAGTACGGACAGCGGATCTTTCAATCCCGCTTCGGGGCGGTCGCGCAATTCGTTGTACATCGCGGGTGCGCGGCGCTTCACATGCAAGCCACCCGGCAATTCCCCGGGCGAGCGCAAGCCACGCGCGACGCAATCCTGCATGGCTTTCCAGATCTTCAGCAAGCCGGCACGAATTTCGTCTTCGCTGCGCCAGACCTTTTCGTTCTCGAACATCAGCTGCGCGATCGTCATGCCGTGCGTATCGCACAGCGCCATCAGCTCATCACCGGAATGAAACGGGTACTTGAGCGGCGTGGTGTCGGCGACGATGCGATCCGCCGCAGCCTCGTCGGCGTTGACCACGAAGCCGCCGCCGACCGAGTAGTAATCGCGCGTGACGATGACCTCGCCGCCCGCGGCGTAGGCGGTGTAACGCATGCCGTTCACGTGGTAGGGCAGTTTCTGGCGCTTGTTCCAGATGAGATCGGCTTTCTCGTCGAAGGCGATGTCGTGTTTCCCGCCAAGGCGCAGACGCTGGCTGCTGCGCACACGTTCCAGCAGCGGTGGAATCGAATCCGGATCGATCCGGTCGGGCTGGTTGCCTTCCAGCCCGCACAACACAGCCTTGTCGGTGCCGTGGCCGCGCCCGGTCATCGCCAGCGAGCCATACAGTTCCACCGTCACGCGCACGGTGCGCTCAAGGTCACCCGGCCCGGCCAGCCAGCGCTCGACGAACCGCGCCGCCGCGCGCATCGGGCCGATGGTGTGGGATGAAGACGGCCCGATGCCGATCTTGAATATGTCGAACGTACTGACGGCCATGGGAAAACCTCTGAACAAGCTGCTGCGCTCGGCAACTTGTGCGCCGGCGGTGCTCGGAATCCTCATGTACTGACGTGTACACTCCGGTTCCTCCGCTCCGGCGTCGCGCAATCTGCCTTCGCTCGCGACGCTTCTTCAGAGGTTTCCCAGCCACGCGACTATTCTACGCGTTGGCCGACCCGAACTTGCTGCTGCGCACGTTATGCTCACGCTCTACCAACGCGACGATTGCAAGCTGTGCGACGAAGCCGTCGCGTTGCTGGCGCGCGTACACGTGCCGGACTTCGAAAGCGTGTGGATCGACGACGATGTCGCGTTGGAGACGCGCTACGGCATCCGGGTGCCAGTGTTGCGCGACGAAGATTCAGGGTGCGAGCTGGACTGGCCGTTTGACGCGGCCGGGTTGCAGGCGTTTCTGGGGCAAATGCGGCGTACTGGCGCGTAGGTGCGCCGGCAGGCGCGACACGGGATTGCCAGCGCGGCGCATGCCGGTCGCGGCTGCCGCCGCTCCTACAAAACCCGGCTCAATGCTGCATTGCGTCGAGCGTCAAATGCCCGTGCACGGCAACGTCAGCGCCGATCATCGCTGGATCGGACCATTGCCCGGAGCCGATGCCGAAGTCGAGGCGCTTCACATGCGCGGTCACGTCCAGCGTCGCGGCATCACCATGCGGGACGAATTCAACCGTCAGCACGACCGGCTTGCTGACGCCGCGCAGGGTCAAGACGCCAGCGGCCGTCACGTCGCCATTCGCGGCCTGGCGGAACGCCGTGGTGACGAAGCGCGCCTTGGGAAACTTCGCGGCATCGAAGAAGTCCGCGCCCAATGCGGTGGAATCGCGCTCGCTGTTTTGGGTGTCGAGGCTGGTGATGTCGACGCTGACATCGAATTTCGCCTTGGCGAGGTCGGCCGGGTCGTAGTCGATCGAGGCCGTGAACGTGCGGAATTGGCCGGTGTAGGCGACCGCTTGGTAAGTGTTGGTGAAAGTGAGCGTGCTGTGCGCTGAATCGACCTGCCACGCCCGCGCCAGCGCGGGGGCAGCCACGAGCGCCAGCGCGCACACCGCGAAACTTGCGATCCAAGCCTTCATCCACCACCTCCGCGCGACTTTCCGGACAGCATCCGGCGCAACACATCATCGCGCTGCTTGAAGTGGTGCCACAAGGCCGCGCCGACATGTACGCTGAGCACCGCCACCAGCAGCCAGAACAGACTCTGATGCACGAGCAGCGCGCGCGGCTTCCAGAGCGGATCGTAACCGCCGGTCAGACTCGGTACCTGCAACATCCCGAACCACGTGAGCGGCGCGTTCGCGGCTGAATTGAACCACCAGCCCGACAGCGGAATCGCGACCATCAGCACGTACAGCGCAAGCTGCGCGAGATGCGCGGCGCGGCGTTGCCAGCGCGGCGTGCCGGCGGGATCGGCGGGGCGGCGTTCGCTCAAGCGCCATGCAATGCGCAGCAACACCAGCGCGAGGATGCCAAGGCCGATCGACTTGTGCAGCGCGAACACCCGCACCTTTTCCGGCGTCACCCCCAGTTGCACCATCGTCAGCCCGAGCACGGCTTGCAGCACAATCAGCAGCGCGATTGCCCAATGGAATGCGCGCACCAGCGCGCCCCAACCGGTGTCAGTGCTGCGCAGCGGCATGCGTCTCGTCCCGCGCAGCTTTTTGCACGTCTTGCTGGTAGTCGTACTCGGCCTGCTTGTCGAGCTTGGCTTCAATTTCGAAACGCAACGCCACTTGCGTACCCACCGCCTTCGGGAACGCCGTCATCCCGAACTGCGTGCGATCGAGCGTGGCATGGCCGGAAAATCCGGCGATGGTCTCGAAGCCGAACAAGGTGGCACCGACGCGATTGACGGTGAACGCGATCGTCACCGGCAAGCTCACGCCATGCAGGCTCAGCGTGCCTGCAAGCGTGCCGCTGTGCTCGCCGGTTTTCGTCACCGCGGTGCTCTCGAAATGCGCAATCGGAAACTGCGCCGCATCCAGAAAATTGCGGCCGGTGACCGCGGCATTCCAATCCTTGTCGCCGAGATCGGTGGACGCAAGGTCGATGTCCGCCACCACCTTCGATGCCGCCCAGTCCTTCGAGTCGAAGCGCAGCCAGCCGCGCGCGATGGCAAGCCTGCCGACCGGTCTTGAGTAGCCATCGTGGCCGACGCTGAAGAGGATTTGCGAATGCACCGTGTCGATGCGGAAATCCAGCGGATGCGCGCAGACTGCTGCCGCCACCGGCAGCAGCAACAGGCCCAGCAGTGCGGTGAGGTACTTTCGCATCGGCACTCCGCGATCGCCACCGCCATCCTCGCACACTGCGACACTGCGCGCATCACGGTAGCCGGCAAAATCAGCCGCGGGGTGTATCTCTGCCTGTGAATGCGGCATCATCGCACAATCGTCTGCAAGGGGACGCGGCATGCTCACCGCACTGCTTTTGGCCAGCGCACTCGCCGCCGCGCCCGCGGCACAATCCGCGCCGCGCGTCCCCGCCACGCCAAATTTCCGGCGCTACGGCATCGCCGAAGGCCTGCCTTCGGCGGATGTCTACAGCGTCACGCAAGATCACACCGGCTATCTCTGGATCGGCACCAACGCCGGCCTCGTGCGTTACGATGGGCGCAGCTTCCGCGTGTTCCGCCACGATCCGAAGCAAGCGGCATCCTTGCCGGCCAATGATGCCTCGGCGCTACTGGTCGATCGCGACGGGCGCCTGTGGGCGGGTGGCGAAGGCAACGGCCTCAACCGTTACGAGCCCGCGACGGGAGGCTTCCAGCATTGGCGGCATGACCCGAAGGACGCATCCAGCCTTGCCGCCGATGACGTGATGGCGATTGCCCAGGATGCGCAGGGAACCATTTGGGTCGGCAGCTACGCCGGCGGCCTCGATCGCATGGACGCGAACGGCAAGGGCTTCACGCATTTTCGCCACCGCGATGGCGGCGCCAACAGCCTCGCTTCGGACAACGTGATTGCACTCGCCGCCGCCGACACCGGCCTGTGGATCGGCACCGATGCCGGCCTCGATCGCATGGATGCCCAAGGCCATGTCCGGCTCATTCCGTTGCCCGGCGGCAAGGTCCAACCCAGCATCTGGCAGTTGAATGTCGACAGCGATGGCGTGGACGCGGCAACCAGCGCCGGCGTTTTCCGCGTCGACGCGAGTGGGCAAGCGTCTCGCGTGGGGCCGGCGTCGGAGGCATTCGCCAGCCTGCGCGCAAAAGATGGCGGCTGGTGGATCGCCCAGCGCGGGGGAATGCTGCGGATCGCGACGGATGGAACGCTGCAGCGTGACACGCCGATGCCTGGCGTACCCGGAAGTTTGCCGGGGAACCTTCCGGACGACGTGTTCCGCGACCACGAAGGCGGCTTGTGGATCGCCACGATGGATGGCGGGCTGGCCTATCTGCCGCCGCAGTGGCCGGCGTTCAGCATGTTCCGGCACATCCCGGGTGATCCTGCCAGTCTCACCAACGATCGCGTGCGCGCGATCGCGCTGGCGCACGACGGCACGCTGTGGGTGGCGGGTGCGCAGATGCTGGACCGGGTCGACCCGGTGAGCGGCGCGGTCGCCCACGTAGCGATTCCCGGCCTCGAAAAGATGTCGATTGCGGCGCTGGCGGAAGATCCGTCCGGGCGCCTGTGGATCGGCAGCCATCGCGGACTGTCCGTGTGGAATGGCAAACAACTGCGCGCGGTGGCCGCAGGCAATGCCGCGCTGAAGCACGGTGTCTGGCGCCTGCTCGGTGCGCGTGACGGAACGACGTACGTCGCCGGCGTCGGCACCGGTGTGTTCCGGGTCAGCGCGGATGCCGCGACGATCCAGCCGCTGGCGCCGCCCTCCGCGGATTCCGCAGCGAACGAAATCGGCCAGTTGCGCGAAGCCGCGGACGGTTCAATCTGGGCGGCCAGCCGCGCCGGACTCGCACGCCTCGCGCCGGGCGCAGCGGCATTCCAGTTCGTGCCGGGCGTCGCGCGGGGCGACGTGGCAGCCTTTGCGTTCGCCGCGGACGGATCATTCTGGATTGCGGGCAGCGGCGACCTGCAACACTACCGGCTGCAAGCCGGGCGCGCCAAGCTGCAGGACACGCTCGGCCGCGACCAGGGCCTGCCGGATACGAACATCCTCGGCTTGCAAGTCGGCCCCGGCGGGCGCGTGTTCGCGCTGGGCACCCGCAACCTGCTGGTGTATGACCCGCACGCAAAACAGTTGCACACGTTCGCCACAGCCGAGGGCCTTGGCACCACCGACTTCACCGGTAACGCGCTGCTCGCCACCGCACACGGGCAATTGTTCGCGGGCACGCTGGCGGGCTTGATCGGCATCCAGACCAACCTGCTGCCGCGCCACCTTGCCACGCCCCGGGTCGCGCTGGAATCGGTGACCGTGCGCATGAACGGCCACCTCGTATCACTCGACCCCACGCAGCCGATCGAGCTCGGCTGGCGCGCCCACGATCTCACGGTGGCGGCGCAGGTACTTTCCTTCATCGACCCGGCGCGCAACCAATACCGTTTTCGGCTGCAGGGCTTCGATACAGGCTGGATCAGCACCGGCATCCGCAACGTTCGCGAATTCACGGTGCTCGCGCCCGGCGACTACAAGCTGATGGTCAGCGGACGCATCGGCGACGGGCCGTGGAGCGCGCCGCTGGAGGCCTTCACGTTGCGCGTGACGGCCGCACCGTGGGCGACGCCGTGGGCGTGGACCGCGTACGTGCTGGCGGCCATCGCGCTGGTGTGGTGGGCGCTGTGGGCGGTGCGCCGGCGCATCCAGCAGCAACACCGGTACGCGTTGAGTGAAGCGCGCCAGCACATCGCCGAGCAGGCCAACACCGCGAAATCGCGCTTCCTCGCCAACATGGCGCACGAAATCCGCACGCCGCTCACCGGCGTGCTGGGCATGACCGAACTGCTGCTGCACACCCGGCTGGATGAGCGGCAGCATCAATATGCCGACGCGATCCGGCGCTCGGGCTCGCTGCTGTTGCGCCAGGTCAACGATGCGCTGGACGTGGCGCGAATCGAAGCGGGCCGGCTGGAACTGAACTCCGCGCCATTCGATCCGGCTGCGATCCTGCGCGAAGTCGCGAACGCCGACGCCGGACTGGCCGCACAAAAACAACTGACGATTGCAGTCGAGATCGAAGCGGAGACGCCACGCGCCGTGCTTGGTGACGCCCAACGCGTACAGCAAATCCTGTTCAACCTCACCCACAACGCGCTCAAGTTCACCACCCACGGCGGCGTCACCCTGAAGCTCGCGCGCGATGGCGACGGCATTGTCTACAGCGTGATCGACCAGGGACCCGGCATGACGCCGGCCGAATGCGCGCGCGTGTTCGAGCGCTTCGAGCAGGCCGACCATGGCCGCCTGCAACGCGGCAGCGGCTTGGGACTCGCGATCAGCCACGAGCTCGTGACCCTGATGGGCGGCCACATCGGCGTGCAATCCGTGCCCGGGCGCGGCAGCACATTCAGCGTGAAATTGCCGCTACGCGCGGTGACGGCCAGCGGGCCGGATGAAGGTGCGCCGGCCCGGAGGACAGCGACGACCACCGCAGCACACCCCGCGCCGGTGCGTTGTGCAGACGCTGTCGACGGCGCATCGCCACGCCTGCGCGTGCTGCTGGTCGAAGACGACCCCATCGCCGGGCAAGCCATCGCCGGATTGATCGAAACTTTCGGCCACACGGTGACGCTGGCAGCGCAGGCACTGGCCGCGCTTTCGGCGATCGAGAGTGACGGCGGCTTCGATGCCATGGTGTTCGATTTCGACCTGCCCGGCATGGACGGCTGCGAACTTGCACAGTTGTTGCGCCAGCGCGGCAACACCACCCCCATCATCGCCCTCACCGCCAGCGCCCACGGCGACGAGGAACAGCGCGCGCGCGCAGCCGGGATGAACGCCTTCCTGCGCAAACCGGTGCTGCCCGACGACCTGCGTGCGGCGTTCGACAAGGCTGCAGTGTAGGCGCGCCGGTAGGCGCGACAAGCGATTGCGGACACACGGCATGAGGGTCGCGGCTGCCGCCGCTCCGACAGCGCACGGCACCTGTAGGGGGGCCGAGGCCCGCCCGGGGCTACGCCGCGAGCTAATTTCCCGTCAGGTGCTTTGGTTTATCAGCCACTGCACCAGCAAGGGCACCGGACGGCCGGTGGCATAGCCCTTGCGGCCCGACACCCACGCAGTGCCCGCAACATCAAGGTGCGCCCAGCGCGTACCTTCGGTGAAGCGCGACAGGAACAATGCGGCGGTGATCGCGCCGGCGCTCTTGCCGCCGATGTTGGCCATGTCGGCGAACGCCGATTCCAACTGCACGCGGTAGTCGTCCCACAACGGCAGGCGCCAGGCTCGGTCGCTGCTGGAGGTGCCGGCGGCGAGCAGCTCATCCGCCAGCCGATCGTCGGCACTGAACAGGCCGGACGCCTGCGCGCCGAGCGCCACCACGCACGCACCAGTGAGCGTCGCGGCATCGACTAGCGCCACAGGCGCGAAGCGCTTGCAGGTGTAGGACAACGCGTCGCACAGGATCAGGCGGCCTTCGGCATCGGTGTTCAGCACTTCCACGGTGATTCCGGCGTGAGTGTGCAACACGTCGCTGGGGCGGTAACCCGCGCCGTCGACCATGTTCTCCACCGACGGCACCACGCACACAAGGTTGAGCGGCAACTTCAATTCGACGGCGGCAAGGAACGCGCCCAGCACGCCCGCCGCGCCGCACATGTCGTATTTCATTTCTTCCATGCCGCCGGTCGGTTTGATGTTGAGACCACCGGCATCGAAGGTCACACCCTTGCCGACCAGTGCATAAGGTTTCGCGTCGCCCGCACCCTGGTATTGCAACACGATCAGCTTGGGCGGCGTGGCGGAACCCGAAGACACCGCCAGCAGCGCACCCATGCCGAGCTTCTGCATGTCCTCGCGTTCGAGGACTTCCAGCGTCACGCCCGGGTGCTCATCGGCGATCAAGCGCGCTTGCGCGGCGACATGCGTTGGCGTGCACAGGTTGGGAGGCAGGCAACCCAGCTCGCGCGCGAAGGCGACGCCGCGTGCGATCGCACGGGCCTCGTCGAGGCCGCGTTGCGCGTCAGCGCCGGCGGCGATTTCAAGCTTGCCCAGATGCGGCGCGCCGTGCTCGGCGGGCTTCAGCGTCGCCGTGTAGCGGTAGCAGGCGTGATCGATCGCGAGCGCGGCAGTCCGCACGCACCAGTTCGGGTCCTGGCCGCCCGTTTCGACTGGCGGCAACCACAGCGTCGCGCGCTCAATCGGCAGACCCTTCAACGCCAGCCCCGCATCGGCACACGCGCGCGCATACGCACGGCGATCGAATTCTTGCTTGCGCCCCAACCCCACCAGCAGCACGCGCGGCGACTTCACGCCAGCGACGCCGTGCAGGACCAGCGTGGCGCTCGGCTTGCCGCTGAGATCGCCCGCCTCGCGCAGGCGCGTCAAGACGCCGCCGCTGGCGAGATCGAGCGCAGCGGCCGCGGCAGTTGGGGCACCATCGAACACACCCACCACCACGCACGGCGTATCCGCAGTGTCGGCGGCGGCGGAACTCAGGCTGAATTCGAGCATGGATGTGACTCCTTGACCAGCATGGAAGGCGGCAGCGCACCGGTACACTGGCGCTTCGCAAAGCGCTCTAGTCTAGCCGATGCCGCGATTTTCCATCCTCGACCGCTACATTCTGAGCGAATTTCTCACCAGCACGCTGGCCGCCCTGGTGGTGCTGCTGGTGATCTTCACCGGCGGCACGTTTGCGTCCATCGCCAACCAGGTGGCAAGCGGCCGCCTGCCGGGCAGCGTGATGTTCACGGTGCTGGGCCTGAGCCTCGTGAACACGCTCCAGGCCATGCTGCCGATGGCGATGTTCCTCGGCGTGCTGCTGGCGCTCGGACGCATGTACCGCGACAGCGAAATGCACGTGCTGTCGGCATCGGGCTTCGGCCCGCGCGGCCTCTTGAAGCCTGCTGCGAGCTTCGCGATTGGCACCGGCATCGTGGTGGCAGTAGTAGCGCTATGGCTGGGGCCGCTGGCGTCCAATGCCGCGAATGCCGAAATCGATACCGCCAACCGCTCGGTGATCGCGGCGGGCCTTGAGCCCGGCCGCTTCACCAGTCTGCCCGGACGCGGCGGCGTGCTGTTCGCCAACACGGTCAGCTCGGACGGCACCAAGCTCGGCAAGCTGTTCGTCGAGAACGAACGCACCGACAAGCACGGCGTCACGGCCATCAGCGTGATCACCGCCAACCATGGCGAACTGTTCCACGAAGGCACCGTCGACAACCGTTTTGTCGCGCTGTACGACGGCCATCGCTTCGACATCCGCCTGGGCCAGGACAACTGGCGTTTGATGCAGTTCCAGCGCAACAACATTGCGCTTAACCAGTCGCCGGATGCCGAAGATCAGGACAATCCCTACAGCCAGCGCGGCACGTTGACGCTGCTTGGCGACCACGACCCGGCCGCACGCGCGGAACTGCAGTGGCGCATCGCGATTCCGTTCGGCCCGCTGGTGCTGGTGATGCTGGCGCTGCCAATGTCGCGCCAGAGCCCGCGCGCGTCGCCGGTTGGCCGGATCCTGATTGCGGTGCTGGCGTATCTCGTCATCCTCAACCTGATGACGCTCGCGCGCAACTTCATCGCCACCGGCAAGCTGGCGGCACCGATGGGCATATGGTGGGTGCTGGTGCCGGTATTCATCGGCGCGGCGTGGGTATTCGCGCGCCAATACGCGACTCGCGAGCCACGTGACGCCAAGGCGGCCCAGGCCTGATGGACGCATACGCAACCCGCTTCCGCATCAAACGCGCTGATCTGCTGATCGCATCCAGCGTGCTGGGCGGGCTGCTGGTGACCTGGCTGATCCTGACCGGGCTCGACACCTTCATGGAGTTCGCGCAACAGATCGGCGCGATCGGGCACCACGGCTACTCGCTTGGCAAGGCCGTCGCCTACATCCTGCTGACCGTGCCGCGGCGCGCCTACCAATGGTTCGTGTTCGCCGCGGTGATCGGCGGCTTGATCGGTCTCGGCGGGCTGGCCGCGACCGGCGAATTGACCGCGCTGCGCGCCGCGGGCATGTCCAGGTTGCGAATCAGTTTGTCGGTCGTGGGCCTGGTGGCCGTGCTGATGGCGTGCGTGGTGGTCCTGGGCGAAACCGCCGCGCCGGCCGGCGAGCAGCGCGCGCAGGCCATCCAGCTGCAACGCAATGCCGGGCAAATGCGGGTGGGTCCCGGCGGCGGCCTGTGGCAACGCGACGGCAACACCATCATCAATGCCAAGGCCACGTTGCTACGCAGGGTGCAGGGCCGGCCCGAAGTCGAGCTCGCCGACGTGCGCGTCTTCGGCTTCGACGACGCCGGCGAACTCACCTCCTTCCGCCACGCCCGGCTTGCAACCCAGCTCGGCAAGCAGTGGCGACTGCATGACGTGCGCAGCACCACCGTCACGCCGGCAGGTGCCACCAGCACCACGCAAAAACAGGTGGCCTGGCACACGTATCTCGACGCCGACGTGCTGAAGGCTTCGGCCATGCATCCGGAATACCTTTCGCTGCGCGACCTGTCGCGCAACATCGACTACATGCACGCCAACCAGCAAAACCCGATCGCGTACACCACGGCCTATTGGACGCGCATGTTCTATCCTGTCAACAGCGTGCTGCTGGTGTTGTGCGCGTTGCCATTCGCTTTCGGTACGCTGCGCTCGGGCGGGCTCGGCAAGCGCCTGTTCCTCGGTGCGCTCGTCGCCATCGCGTGGTACTTCCTCCAGCGCGCCATCATCAGCACCGGCACCGTGCTGGGCGCACCACCGCTGGCGGTCAACCTGATTCCCGCCTTGCTGCTGTCGGTGATCGTGGTGTGGTACTACCGGCGCGTCTAGGAGCCTGGGCGTTGCAGCACGGCCGCACGACCGCTGGCGAGCACGCTGCCGCGATGCTCGACGCGGAACGCATACTGCAAGCTGTCGTCCAGCGCCAGCAGGCACTCAACGTGCACCTGCAGGCGCCCCGGCAAATTGTCGATGCGCGCCACCTGCAGGCGCACTTCGCGCAAGGCGACGAGGTAACCCGGGCGCGCCACGCTTCCGGTTTCGCGCGCGCACAGCGCACCATGCACCGCCATCGCCTGCGCACCGAATTCGCACAGATTCACGGCATGCAACACACCATCCGCGCGCAGCGGATTATCACGACGCTGATGCGAAGCGCTGCGTGCGTGCAGGCGCTTGGCATCCCAATCCACGACCTCGTCGAGCAGGCACATCGCCCCGGTGTGCGGAATCAGCGACGCCCAGTCCGGTTTCGGCAACATCCGTGTCAATGTCCATCGCGCAAATGCGCGGCCGGCGCCATCAACACCGACAGCGTGAAGTGGAAACCGACGCCCAGCGCCACGGTCAGCCCGATCGCGCGCAGCACCGGCACGCTCGACAACGCCAGCACGCCGAACACCAGCAGCGCGGATGCGACGCACACGAGCGTCGCATGCAGGGTGCGCAAGTCTTCGCGCTCGTCACGGGTACGGCGTTCGAAGAACAGCGCGTAGTGCAAGCCGAGTCCCGCGGCCAGGGTCAGCGACACCAGGTGGAACAGCGACAAGGGAATCCCGGCCGCGCGCAGCACCGCCAGCACCAGCAACGTCGCCAGCGTCATCGGCCCAAGCACGTGCAGGGCGCGACGCGGGCTGCGCAAGGCCAGCGTCACCGCCGCGCACAACAGCAGTGCAGCGATACCGAGCGCAATCAGGATGCGCTGCCGGTAAGCCACGATCAGCGATTCGGTAGCTGCCTTGAGATCCAGCAGGTGCACCGCGCCGTGGGTCGCATGCGACAGCTGCGCAAACGCCGCCGGAGCATTGACGCCACTCAGCGTGCCCAGGCCGACCCAGTCACCGCCCTGCTCCATCAGCATTGCAGCAAGTCGCGCGCCCAGCGGCGACTGCTCGAATTTTTCCGGCGTCAGTGGTGGCAGCGAGCGCGCAGCCTCGACGTCATCCACGAACGGCGCGAACACGCCAGCGCGGAAAGGCAACCCGGCCATCGCCTGCTGCAAGGATGCTTCGAGCGTCGCGCGATCCGGCAGTTTCGCCTGGCGCGCACGTTGCGTGGCGGCGCTCGGGAGATAGCGCGACGGCAACTCGAAGCCTTCCAGCGCGTGCTTCGCAACCAGCGCCTGCATCGCTGGCGCGATTTTTTCCGAAAGTGCCAACACGGCTTGCGCATCGGCGGCGCGCATGACCAGCAGATAGCGCACATCCGGCGCACCCAGCGCAGCGCGCAGGCGCGCGTCCCGCTGCAGCTCGGCTTTCGGAACGGGTGTCAGCGCGGACAAGTCGTTCTGCCAGAAGCGGCCAGGCGCAAACACGATGATCGCAAGACCTGCCGCCGCAACCAGCCACGGCAGCCAGCGCGGGCGCGGCAGTTGCGCGAGGAAATGCCAGGCGCCCGCCAATCCCGGCGTCGCGGCCATGTCGCGCCTGGCCGCCGGCACGATCAAGGGCAGCAACCAGCGTGTGCAGATGCCCGCCGTCACCAGCCCGCCGATCGTGAACACCGCGAGTTGCTGCAGCCCAGCCACCCCGGAGGCGAAGAACGCCAGATACGCGATCGCCACCGACACAATCGCGGTGGCGAGCAAGGGCCACAATTCGCGCACACACGTTACGCTGTCGACGCCCACACGGCGGTGGCTGAACACGCGCAGTGGATATTCCTGCGCAACACCCAGCAGGGTGAAACCGAACGCCACCGTGATGCCATGCGCGTGTCCGAACACCACGGCCAACAGGGCGAAGCCCACCACGGCGCCCGACAGCAACGGCAGTGCGGTGACCAGAACCGGCACCACGCTGCGGTAAGCGAGCAACAGCATCAGGATGAAACCGACCGTGGTGATGGTGGCGAAGCGATCAGCTTCAGCGCGGGTGTTGCGGCTGGCCTCGACGCCAAACCAGCCCGGACCGCTGATGACGAGTTTGGCCTGCACGGCACCAGGCAATGCGGCGTAGTGTGTCTGCAAGGATGTGATCGCACGCGCCTGCGCGCCGGGATCGAAGCCGGCGGCCTTGGTTTCCGTGACCAGCAGGGCTTCACCCCGGTCCGAAAACCATACCCCATCGACCAATTTTGGTTGGTGCTGCGGCGCCCAGCGCTGCGCGAGCTTCAGCGTCTCCAGCGTCGGATCACTGCGCAGCCACGGCTCCAGCAAGGATGCCGCCGGCGAACTCAGGTCTTCGATGCGCCGTTGCAGTTGCGCGCGCAGGTACACAGCATCAAAGCTGTGCGTATCCAGCGTCGGCGACAACAGGTAGCGGTACGGCAACAGGCCGGCGGCCACCGTCGCAAGATCGGCGCTGCCGTTGGCGACCTGCGAGAAATCAGGGTCGTGTGCGAGTGCGGCATCCAGCCCGCGTGACAAATCGGCCAGACGGGTTTGCGACGCGCCGGAAATCGCCAGCAATAGCAAGCGCGAGCCCGGCCCCTTGCCGATCTCGTCCAGCAACAATCCCTGATCGGCATTCTTCGCCGGCGGCACGAAATCACGCAGGTCGGAACTGACCTTGAGATGCGTTGCGACGCCCCAGCCCACCGCGACGATCAGCGCCAGCCATGTCAGGTACAGCGCGATCCTTGCGCCGATTCTCATCGGGAATTTCGGCAACGCGCTGCCACCGCCGACAGCAACGGCGCGTCACTGCGCAGGCCAGCCTTGGCCAGCTCACCGACCAGGGTGATGCTGGTGTCACCGTTGGCATCATTCACAGTCAGGCAGCGCGGCTCGGCATTGCGGCCGTCGATCACGATCGAGGCAAGCTGCCGCTTCAGCGCATCGGTACGGGGGGTGAGCGTGAGCACCCAGTGCGCGTCTCCACCATCGGCCGCGAGCGAGAAATCCTGCTGCAACGCTTTGACGTCACCACCAAGCAGCGCACTAAAGCCGGCCAGCATCGCGCCGGCTTGCGGCGCGCGCGCCAGCGGCATGCGGTGCACTTCGCCGTGGCCGCGCTGCACCGAGACTTCGCCGTCCCCGATTTTCGCGACGGCGACAAATGGCTTTTCGATATCACGCTCCATGTGATCGGCGCCGAGCCATTTCATCGTGCCCGACACCACCAGCGGACGATCGAGCATGCCGCGGTAACTCACCTGCACGAAGGGCGTCGACACCGGCGGAGTTTTGGCCAGCTGCGCCAGCAACGACTCCGCCAGGGTCGGCGGCGCGGCCACCGCGGCGCCCGCCAGCAGCGCCAGGCCCAACGCCGGAAAACTACGCCGCATGCGCTTGACCAATGTCGTCATCCAGCACGTGCTCGGCTGCTGCCGTGGTTTGCGGTAACCAGAAATCATAGAAGTTGAACCAGTTGTACGGGGATTGGCGCAGGTGATGTTCAAGGCGCGCGGCGTAATGGCCCATGTACGCATCCAGCGCCGGGTTGCGATCGGCGCGCGGCAACTCGACCCGATCGGTCAGCGTCTCGAACACCAGATCGTAGCGGTTGCCGCCGCGATACAGCCCGAGGCACAGCACCACCGGCACCTTCAACAGCGACGCGATCAGCCACGGATTCGCCGGAAACGGCGCGGGTGCGCCGAGGAACGTCGCCTCGCGCATCAGTTCGTGCGGGCGGCCGCGGTCACCGAGCAGGGCCACCATGCCACCCGCACGCACCGCTTCGGACATGGCCAGCACGATATCCATGCCGCCGCGCGCGGTGTCGATGATGTTGTGGGCAAGATCCGGTGCCAGCGCTTCGAGCAGTTGCGTCATGGCCGGGGTCTTGCCCTTGTCCATCACCAGCTTCAGCGGATACTGCGGCTTGCGCGTGGCCAGCACCCGCAGCACATCGAAACTGCCCATGTGCGCGCCCAGCAGCATCACGCCTTCGCCGCGATCGAGGCGCGCATGCAGCTCGTCGGCCCCCACCAGCGTGACCTGGTATCCGCGGGTGCCGCGCATCAACAGGTAGACGCGATCGAGGATGGTGGAGGCGTAAGCGTGGATCAGGCGCATGCCTTGCACCGGCGTACCGGGGGTGCCGGTGAGCCTGCCAAAGTAATCGCGCACGGAGCGCCGTTCCGGGCCACGCCGGAAGTAGAAATACAGCGTGATCGGGTACAGGAACAGGCGCGTGAAGCCACGCCCGCAATGCACGGCAATGAAGCGGATCAGCCAGATCGCGAACCAGCCGCCGGCTTCCGGGCGGTCCATCCAGTGCTTGCTCATAGCAAGGCCTCCAGCGTGCCGCGCGCCAACACCGCGCCGCCGGCATGCGTCACGCAGAAACGCACCCTGCCGCCGCTCTCGTGCAACTCGATCTCGGCCGGCTCGCCGGGCTGCAATGGCTTCAGGAATTTTGCATCGAGTGCCGCCACCGCAGTACCGCGCCACGCCTGCAACGCTGCTGCCACGCGCTCCAGCAACACCACACCGGGCACCACCGGGTGACCGGGGAAGTGGCCGGGCAGCGAGGGATGCGCTGCCTCGATCAACAGCCCCGTGCGAAACGACTCCGTCATGCCGCACCACCCGCGTCGCGCAGCAATGCCGGCCAACGCTTGACCATCTGGGTCACGAAATGATGCACCGAGGGATGCGCAATGCGGCGCAGATGCCAGCGCCGGAACAAATACTCGCCGGCGAACGCCAGCGCCAGCACGGCCCAACTGCCCGCCTCCGGATACCAGGCCAGCATCGATCCCGGCAAACCGAACGGCACGTGCACGCCAAAAGTCGTCAACCAGCCGGCCGGTTCCGCCAGCAAGGCGAGCGTCAGCGACAGCAGCGCCATCGCGCCCAGCAGGCAGGCCCAGAACAGCGTGACGGCGCGGGTGTAGGCACGCACACCCGGCAAGTCCATGCGTTCTTCGCCTTCGATGATGCGCACGCAGCGTGAAATCAAGGGTTCGCGACCGCGCCGCAAGGTGCGCCCGAATACCCAGGACACGCCGGCGAGAAACAGCACGGGCAGCGTCATCAGCGCCAACTGCGTATGCCCGAGCAGGGCCGACACCAGCAGCAACGCCGCCAAGGCCACCCAGCCGAGCAGCGCGCGCGCGCTGCGGCGCTTGAGGATCGAAGGCAGCCAAGCCAGCAGGAACAGCAAGGCCGCGGCAAGGCTCAACGCGTGCCGGTGCGACAGCCCGCCCGCCAACGCCAGCACCCCGCACGCCAACAATACCAACGGCATCCACGGCACATGCCTGGGCGTGGCGGGTTTGTCAGGAGCAACGACGCTGGACATCGCGGTGCATCGGAAGGCTGCGGCCGGAGTGTATATGATAGACGGACCACTCCCCGGCAACGAACATCAAGGAGACCATCGCATTGGACGGCAATTCCCCGCGCGCTTTCGATTGCGACGTGCTGGTGGCCGGCGGCGGCCCGGGCGGGTCGACCGTGTCCACCCTGCTGGTGCAGCGCGGCTGGCGCGTCACCCTGCTGGAAAAGGTTCGCCACCCGCGCTTCCACATCGGCGAATCGCTGCTGCCCGCCAACATGCCGATCTTCGAGGAAATCGGTGCCATGGCAAAATTGGAGGCGTTGGGCCGGCAAAAACTCGGCGCCGACTTCCCGCGCGACGATGGCAGTTCTTGCATCTTCCGCTTCGACCGCGCACTCGGCGACACCCCGCCCTGCGCCTATCATGTCAAGCGCGCGGAGATGGACCGGATGCTGTTCGAGCACGCCCGCGAACAGGGCGTGGACGCGCGCGAGCAAGTGAAAGTGGAACGGGTGGAGTTCGACGCCGGGGGCGTCACCGCGCACATTGATGCCGACGGCACGAAATCGACCCTGCGCGCGCGCTATCTCGTCGACGCATCAGGCCGCGACACCCTGCTCGGCAAGCAACTGAAGCTCATCGATCGCAACGACAAACATCAAAGCGCGGCGATGTTCGCGCACTACAAGAATGTCGCGTTCAACGCCGGCGATCCGGGCGGCAACATCATCAGCATCAACCGTTTCGCGCACGGCTGGGCGTGGTTCATTCCGTTGCCGGACGGCACGATGAGCGTCGGCTGCGTGTGCAAGCCGGGCTACCTCAAGACTCGTCAGGGCGCCGACAACGAAACTTTCATGGCGCGTACGCTCGCGATCGTGCCCGGTGCCGCCCAGCACATGACCACGGCCGAGCGTGTCTCGCCGGTGCGGTTTACCGGCAACTATTCGTATGCCTGCCGGCAAATGGCCGGACCACGCTGGATCCTCGTCGGCGACGCCTCGGCCTTCCTGGATCCGGTGTTTTCCTCGGGTGTCTACCTGTCGATGTATTCGGCGCGCCGCGCGCTCGACGTGATCGACGGCGCGCTGCGCGAACCGCGCCTCGAAGCCGCATTGCAAAGACACTACACACGGCACCTGCGGCGCGGTTACCGGCGCTTCGCATGGTTCATTTACCGCTTCAACTCGCCCGCGATGAAAGCGCTGTTCGCCAATCCACACAACCTGATGCAGGTCGAACAGGGCGTGATCTCGATGCTGGCCGGCGATGTGTTCGACAACCGCCGGGTGCTGTCCAAGCTGCGCATCTTCAAGGCCGTGTACGCCGCTACCTCGCTCGGCCATGCGCACCGCTGGCTCGCCGACCGCCTCGATCGCCGCCGCCAGAACCGCATGCATGTCGCGGCGGATTGATCCCGGCGTGAACGAACCCACGGAAGTGCGCATCGCCACGCCGCTCGGCGAACTGGCGGCGCTGCAATGGGGCCACGCCGCTGCGCCGCCGCTGCTGGCGCTGCACGGCTGGCTGGACAACGCGGCAAGCTTCACGCGCTTGGCGCCGCTGCTGGCCGCACGCCGGCGCGTGATTGCACTGGACTTGCCCGGGCACGGGCACTCCGTGCATCTGCCGCTACCTGCCCTGCGCTATCACGCCGCGGATGCCATCGACCACGTGCTGGATGCCGCCGACGCTTTGGGACTCGAACATTTTGATCTACTCGGCCACTCGCTCGGCGCCGGCATCGCCTCGCTCGTTGCCGCGGCGGCGCCAGCGCGCATCAATCGCCTGTTGCTGATCGAGGGCCTCGGCGTGCTGGCCGATGACGGCGCGCACACCCTGCAACGCTGGCGCGATGCACACACACGGCGGACAACTGGCCGCCGGCCTGCACGCGTCTTCGCGTCGCTTGACGCCGCGGTGGCGGCGCGCGTTGCTGCAGGTGGCCTTGATGCCGGCGCGGCGCGCCCGATCGTCGCGCGCAACCTGCGCGAAGCCGATGGCGGCTTCGCCTGGCGCAGCGATCCGCGCCTGCGTCTGGCCACGCCCGTGCGCATCGACGAGATGCAGGTGCGCCGGATCATCGCCGGCATCGACGTGCCGACCCTGCTGCTGCTCGCCGAACCGGCAACGCCCTACCTGCCCACGGCCATGATGGAAGCGCGCGCCGCGTGCGTGTCCGACATCCATGTCCAGCGCATCGCCGGCCCGCACCATTTGCATATCACTCATGCACCTGAAGCCGCCGAGCGGATCGTCCGATTCCTTCCCGATGCCGCGTGAGTGGCTGGCGTCGGCCAATACCGGTCAGTCGCGAAGCCGGTTCGTTCCGATCCTCGTGCTGCAACCTGAACCCGCCGCCATTCGCCGCCGTTCGGTCATTCCGGGGTTGGCCGCGGCTTCATCGCGGCCAGAACCCGGAATCGGTCGTGT
>DZCM01000006.1 GCA_022730295.1 Rhodanobacter sp.
GAGTAAACGGCGGGCGCGATCGCGGGCAGTCGCCATCGTTATGGCGGCAAATACGGCCGCAAGCCAAAGCACCTCGGCCATCAGCGCCAAGTTGCTGTTCACGGCCCGCTCGGCGCTGTTCAACGAAGCAGATCGATCCGCGTAGTTGTTGGCCTCTTGGATCAACCCGCCAGCTTCGGCAACCGGATCGAAGAAGATACCGCAGTCGTACAAGTCCTCGATGAAGTCATCATCGACTGCGGCGCTAGCGAGAGCGTCGTCTCGGGCTCGCGTGTCTCGATGCGCCATACGCGCGGCCCAAACGTGGAGCCATGCCGTTTGATCGGCGAGGCGCGAACGTTCGCGACGTGTTTGGCTGTGCGTCCACACGCGTCGCGAAGCAATCGTGTTCACCTGCGGCTGCTCACCGCCGACCAAGTCGAAGGTTGCCTTCGGATCATCCGCGATAGCAGCGCGAAATAGGTAGGAAAGTTTCCGCGGCTCAAAATCCAGAATCGAGAAGTTACCGATCTTGAACGCAGCGAGTACGCGCCGATCCTCAGCCGTGCGTGGCGAAAGCGCCTCGAGCACGTCCTGCAATTTGTGTAGATACGGGGATTCACTGCACATGGCTCTACCCTAAAGCATTTAGGGCAGGCAGCGCAATCCTTAAGGTGACAACAATTGTTACCTGTTCATCTTGTGTGATTGGCCACACGCTGGGCTTATGGCTTCTTTGTCACCCTGTTGTCACCTTGGAGGGTGACAGCGCGTGCAAATCAAAGCAAACAGATGCAAACTAAAGTAAAGCTAACTCATTGATTTGGCGGAGAGGGTGGGATTCGAACCCACGTTACGGCATAACCGTAAACCGGATTTCGAATCCGGCGCGTTCGACCACTCCGCCACCTCTCCGGGGTCTGTGGACAGCACGGCTGCCCGAGTGGACTGCCAATCATAATTGGCGGCGCCGCGGTCGGCAACTGGAGTGCAGCCGCCAGGTAGCAAGGCGCAGTGCGCCGTCATCGGTCACGTTGGGGGATGGCGCGTGAAGCCAGTCATGGATGTGGAATTTGCCTGAAGTTGTTACGCTGCGCCTCGGTTTCCTGAGTGATCCTCCAATGAGCCTGATTTCCACCCCGGTGTCCTTCGGCGAACTGATTGACAAGATCACGATCCTCGAGATCAAGTCCGAGCGGATGACCGATCCGGCGAAGCTGGCCAACGTGCGCGACGAGTTGCAGATCCTCGAGCGGCTATGGAAGCTGGACGTGCATGCGCGAACCGACATCGCGAGCGAACGCGCTGAGCTCAAGCGCATCAACGAAGCGTTGTGGGAAATCGAGGACGAGATCCGCCTGAAGGAACGCGCCCAAGCCTTCGATGCGCGCTTCATCGAACTGGCACGCGCCGTGTACCACACCAATGATCAGCGCGCGGCGGTCAAACGCGCCATCAACCTGAAGCTGGGGTCGCGGTTGGTGGAGGAGAAGTCGTACCAGGATTACTCGGCGAGGTAGGCCCGCTGGCACCCACTCATGCGGAAGGGTTGGATCGTCCGACCAACGAAGATCGGTCGACGTTGGGTCGCGGCTTCCGCTCCTATGGGGTCCGGGCAAACGCTTCGAGTTTTTCTACGACATCGTCCACAGTCACCAGGTCCATCACGCCGGGATATTCGATCTTCGTGCCCCACGGGATTTTCGCAGCGGGTTTGTGCAGGAATTTGCGTGCGGCGTCGTCGTAGCGGTCCACGCACCAGCGGCGATCGGAATACGGTCCCGAGCGCGCCGGGTTGCTGGCTGCGTGCAGGCCGAGCACTCTGGCGCCCACGGCATTGGCCATGTGCATCGGACCGGAATCCGGCGTCAGCACGATTGCCGCGCGTTGGTACAGCGCCAGCGCGCGCTTCAGCGTGTCCTTGCCGATCAGGTTGAGCGGGGGCGTCTTCATGGCGCCGGCAATGGCATCGCCAAGCGCGCGTTCGGCCGGCGATGGCCCGCCAGTCAGCACGACCCGCATTCGCAATGCCGTCGCGGCATGGTCGGCAACGGCCGCGTACCGCCCGGCCGACCAGTTGCGCAACGTGTGGCTGGATGCAGGCGAGACCACCAGCGCGGGTTGGCCATCGTCCGGCCATTGTGCCGCGGCCCACGTGCGCGCCTCGTCCGGAATCGGCAGGTCCCAACGCACGGCGGTCTGCTTCAACCCCAAGGGCTCGCAGAAGCTGCCAAGCGCATCCAGAACATGTTCGCCGCGGCGTGCGGGGATGCGTTCGCGCACGCACAGTCCGTGCAGGTCCTTCGAACGCGCGCGGTCGTAACCGATGCGCCGGTTCGCGTGGACTGCAAGACTCAACAGGTTAGATCGCAGAGCGACCTGCATCTGCAGCAGTGCATCGAATCGACGTCCGGCCAGCGCCTTGCGCACCGAAGCGAATCCGGCGATGCCCGCGCGCTTGTCAAAGCTGACGAACTCGACGCCGGTGATGTCGCCGACCAGTTTGTGCTCGAACTTGCCGACGATCCAGGTCAACCGCGTCTGCGGCCACGCGGCTTGCAGCGTGCGCACCAGCGGCAGCACGTGGGTGACGTCGCCCAGCGCGGAAGTGCGCAGTAGGCAAAGATTTTGCGGGGTGGCGGGCATCGGGCTTGCTAGACTGTTGGGGTGAATACGCCGCCGACCAAAAACGTCGAACGCCGTGCCATCGACCCGCGTATTGTCGCATCCGGCGATGGCGCGATGGTGTACGACGCCAACCTGCCGGTGGCACCGGTGCGCGACTGGTTCGAACGCGATTGGTGGGCGGCGCGTGGCAGCGTGAAGGATGGCGAGGGTGGGCGCGGTGGCGTCGCCTTCGTCGATGCGCCAGTGGGACCTTGCGTGTTGCGTCACTATCGTCGCGGCGGCTGGATGGCGCCGCTGATGGGTGACCGCTACGTCTGGAACGGTCGCGAACGCAGCCGGGGGTTTGCCGAATTCCGCTTGCTGGCAGAATTGTTCCAGCGCGGTTTGCCAGTGCCCGCCCCGGTGGCGGCGCGCTACCAACGGCGCGGCGCCTACTACACCGCCGACCTGATCACGCGCACCATCGAGGGTGCGCAAACCTTGACGGACCTGATTGCCGCCGGCCGGTTTGATGCAAGCCTCGCCGGGCGCGTCGGTGCCCTGGTAGGCGCGTTCCACGCGGCAGGCGTAGATCACGCCGACCTGAACGCGCACAATATCCTCATGGCTGGTGATCGACTCTGGCTGATCGATTTCGACCGCGGTGAAATTCGCGTCACCGGCACCGCGTGGAGGTTGGCGAACCTTGCGCGGCTGAAGCGCTCGCTGTTGAAGGTCGGCGCGTGCGATCACGATGAAGCGGCACTGGATCGCGAAGCGTGGGCGCCATTCATGCGTGGCTACGAACGCGCCTCCGGACAAGGTCAATGATGGAAATGTCGGCGCATTCGATCGGTGGCATGCCCGCTGACAAGACCGGGTCCGGCGGGACGTGGTGCCTGCACGTGCTCGGCGCGGGCTCGGCCAGCGCCATTGACCTCGGCTCATCCGGTGCGGTGTTGGAATGTGACGGCAAGCCGCTGCTGTTGATCGACTGCGGACCGGGCGCGCTGGACAACTACTTGCGTTGTTACGGTGAACTTCCGCCGGCCGTTTTCATCACCCACGCGCACATGGACCACGTGGCCGGACTGGAGCGCCTGTTCCACGCTGGCTGGTTCAATCCGGAATGGCGCGGACGCCTGAAGTTGTTCATGCATGCGAACCTCGTGCCGATCCTGCAGGCGCGCGTCGCCGACTACCCCAACACCATCGCCGAGGGCGGCGCGAATTTCTGGGAGGGTTTCCATCTCATCGCGTTGTCGCGTGGGTTCTGGTTGAACGACTGGTGGTTTGACGTTTTCTCGACGCGCCACCACGCGCCGGGGACCTCGTTCGGTGTCGCCTTGCGCGGCTGTTTTGCCTGGACCGGCGACACGCGGCCAATTCCGGAAGCGGTGGCCGAGTATTCCGACGAGCGCACCCTCGTTGCGCATGATTGCGCGCTGGAGGGTAATCCCTCGCACACGGGCGTGGCAGATATCGAGCGAGAGTATCCGCCCGAGTTGCGCGCGCGCTTGTTGTTGTACCACTACGCCAGCGACGCGGACGCAGCGGCGTTGCGCCAGCGTGGCTTCCAGGTCGCGGTACCTGACGGCCGCTATCCGCTGCACGCGCCGCAGCCCGTTCGCGCCGAGGCCGGCTGATGAAATTTGAGGCACCTGTGGCTTTGCAACGTACGCCGGCGCCGCCGGATGCGTTGGGGCGGGTGCTGACCGACCTGCGCATCTCGCTCATCGACCGCTGCAATTTCCGTTGCCCATACTGCATGCCGGAAGAGGCCTACCCGGCTGATCATGCCTTCCTGCGCGCTCGCGACCGGCTTGACTTCGGCGAGATCGAGCGCATCGCGCGCGTGTTTGTGTCGCTGGGTGTGCGCAAGTTGCGCTTGACCGGTGGCGAGCCACTGCTGCGGCGTGACCTTCCCGAACTGGTTTCGCGGCTAGCCGCGATTGACGACGTCGAAGACCTCGCGCTCACCACCAACGGTGTGCTGCTGCCGCGCTTCGCGCAAGCTTTGCGCGAAGCCGGCCTGGATCGCCTGACGATAAGCCTGGACAGCGCCGATCCTGAAATTTTTCGGAAAATGTCGGGCGGTCGCGGCGAGCTGGCCGAGGTCGACGCCGCGATTGCCGCGGCGGAGGATGCCGGTTTCGGCACGCTCAAGATCAATTGCGTGGTGATGCGCGGCGTCAATGATGCCGGTGTCCTTGATCTCGTCGAACGCTTCCGCGGCACCGGTCACGTGGTCCGTTTCATCGAGTACATGGATGTCGGCACCGTCAACGGCTGGCGCCATGATCGCGTCGTGCCGGGCAGGGAGTTGGTCGAACGCATTGGTGCGCGCTGGCCGCTGGAAGCGCTGCCGCGCAGCGCATCCTCGACGTCCCGCCGCTGGCGCTTGTGCGACGGTAGCGGCGAAGTCGGGTTCATCAATTCCGTCACCGAGCCGTTCTGTGGCGGTTGCACGCGCGCCCGCCTGTCGGCAGACGGCAAGCTGTATACCTGCCTGTTCGCACACGCCGGACACGACTTGCGCGCGCTGCTGCGCGCGGGCGAATCCGATGCAGCGCTGGGTGCGACGGTGGCCGGGATATGGTCTCATCGCGGTGACCGCTACAGTGAGCGTCGCGCGGAGTTGCGCGCGGCCGGCGTACTGGAACATGTGGAGATGTATCGCATCGGAGGCTGATGGTCTTGCGCCCCGGCAGACCGCTTCCAGCACGGCTCGTCACGGGTGCACATCGACGAGGCCTGAAGGTCAGGTGGTCGTTCCGGTGTTCGAGCCGTCTCGATCCAAGTCACTCGTCGCCAATGCAGTTATTCCATGACTTCAAAAAAACTGTCCCATCTTGATGCCTCCAACAGCCCCCGCATGGTCGATGTGGGCGCCAAGGCCGTCACGGCGCGGGTCGCGGTGGCTGAAGCGGTGGTGCGGTTTCCGGCGGCCGTCGCCAAGGCGTTGCGTGACGGTGGCCTGCGCTCGCCGAAAGGTCCGGTCATCGACACCGCCGTGATTGCGGGCACCATGGCAGCGAAGCGCACCCACGAATTGATTCCGTTCTGCCATCCGCTGGCGATCGAGCGCTGCAAGTTCGCGGCGAAGTTCACGTCGGACACCGAGCTGTCGATCCGCTGCGAAGTCGCGATCACGCACAAGACCGGCGTCGAGATGGAAGCCCTGACCGGCGCCAGCGTGGCCGCATTGACGGTGTACGACATGTGCAAGGCGCTGTCGCACGAAATTGTGATCGCGGAAGTCCGCCTGATGGAGAAATCGGGCGGCAAGCGTCATGTATCTGGCGGCAAGCTCGCGCAGGGCAGGGCGCAGCGGTGAATTACAAGTTGCTCTACTTTGCCTCGCTGTGTGATGCCGCGGGGTGTTCGGAGGAAGCCGTCAGCAGCGCCGCGTGCGACGTGCGCAGTTTGTACGCCGAGATCGCGGCGCGGCATGGCTTCAGCTTCACGCCGGAGCACCTGCGGGTGGCGGTCAATGGCGCGTTCACGGATTGGGAGCAGCGCCTCGCCAACAACGACGAAGTGGTGTTTCTGCCGCCGGTGAGTGGTGGGTGATGGAGGCCTTCGGCATCAGCGCGACCCCCATCGCAGTCGATGCGTTGCGACGTGAGCTCGAGTCCGCCGGAGCAGGTGCCGTGGTGTGCTTCGAAGGCCGCGTGCGCGACCACAACGACGGGCGGGCGGTGGATGGCTTGACGTACCAGGCCTATGTGGAACTCGCCAAGGCCGAAGGCGCCTGCATCGTCGCCGAAGCCCGCGCCAGGTTTTCCGTCGAACGGATCGTCTGCGTACACCGTGTCGGTGACCTGGCGCTCGGCGAGGTGGCCGTGTGGACTGGCGTGTCGGCCGGCCATCGTGGCGCGGCATTCGACGCCTGCCGTTACGTGATTGACGAGGTCAAGGCACGGGTGCCGATCTGGAAGCGCGAGCACTACGTGGAAGGCGCGCCCGAATGGCTGCACCCGGCTGCCCGCTAGCTTGCCGGTGACGCCGGAAATGGCGGCGGCCCCGTCAGCGTAGACTCCGGCGCACGCATTGAACGATACCGTTGCTGCCTTCCGGCCCTGGCGGAGTTTTCGATCTATCGTCGCGGAGGCACCGACGGGGCCGCCATGAACTGCAAAAACTGGCGGAGAGGGCGGGATATGCTCGCATCGTCCATGATGCTCACCCCTCGCTACGCTCGGGGCCGACCTGCGGTCGTCCGAATTCGCTTCTGGCGAATTCGTCGAACCCTGCGGGTTCTCACCCGCCTTCCGTGAATCTCCTGATTTTTGAAACTGGCGGAGAGGGCGGGATTCGAACCCGCGAAGCGGGGTTTAGCCGCTTACACACTTTCCAGGCGTGCTCCTTCGACCGCTCGGACACCTCTCCGTACCGCGGTGTTGCTTGCGGTGGACTGAGCAGGATAGCGGGCGCGCCGACTACACACAAGGCGGTTTTAGCGGCCTGTAGCGGCCTTTGCTCAAGCGCATCCAATCGGTAACCAGCGGCGTGCTACTGTTGAATATCCAAGCGGAGGTGATCGTGATGATCAAGCAATTCACAGCCATGCTGGCGGCGGGCGCGCTGCTCGCGTTGTTGGCAATTCCGGGCTTTGCGGCGCCGGCGACCGGCGCGTTCGGTCCGGGCGCGACCGCGCCCGATTTCACCGCGACAGCCAGCCTCGCCGGCAAGGACTTCACGTTTTCCCTGAAGCATGCGCTCGCCAAGGGGCCGGTCGTGGTCTATTTCTACCCGGCTGCTTACACCGGTGGCTGCGATCTGGAAGCGCACACCTTTGCGACCGAAGCCGATGCCTTTGCCAAGGCCGGCGCCAGCATCATCGGCGTGTCGGCGGATTCGCTTGCGCGGCTCAACAAGTTCTCGTCCGACCCGAACTACTGCGCCGGCAAGTTCGCGGTGGCTTCCGACTCCGAAGGCAGGATTGCGGCCAGTTTTGGCCTGACGATGATCCCACCACAGAAGGGCGTGATCGACGTGCTCGGCAAGCCGGTCACCCACGGTTTTCTTCCGCGCACCACGTTCGTGCTCGATCGCGAAGGCAAGGTCGTCGCCCGATTCTCCTCGCACGACGATCACCTGTCGCCCGACCAGCACGTGGCCCGGTCGCTGGCGATCGTGCAAAAGATGCAGGTCGGCAAGCAACACTGACGCCGGCTTGCCGAAGCCGCGCTTGCTTTCAGAGCGCGGCTCCGCGACGCTGGCGCAATGTCAAGGAATCAGCGTCCGCCGAACCATTCCGCGCGCAAGCCGCGCGGCGCGAAAAAATCACGCAAGCCAGCCGCCGGAAAACCGGCGGCGCCATCGCGAAAGCCTGCCAGCAAGGTGGCCACGCGCAAGGGCAACCCGCCGCCGCATCGCTACGCCGATCCGCACGCTGAGCGCGAAGCGCAGCGCTACGAACATCCCATCCCGAGCCGCGAGGCGATCCTCGCGTTGCTGGCCGAGCGCGGTAGCCTGCTGCGCGAGGATGACATAGCGGCCGCACTCGGCATTGATGATGAGCAGCGTCGCGAAGCCTTGGACAAGCGCCTGCGCGCGATGTTGCGCGACGGCCAGTTGCTGCAGAGCCGCCGCGGCGGTGTCGCACCGGCGGAAAAAATCGGCCTGATCACCGGTACGGTCTTGGCCAACGCCGAAGGTTACGGGTTCCTGCGCCCGGACGAGGGCGGTGACGATTTGTATCTGTCGCCCGCGCAAATGCGCCAGGTGTTGCATGGCGATCGCGTGCTGGCCTCGGTGGTCGGCATCGACCGCCGCGGTCGCAGGCAGGGCGCGATCCGCGAAGTGCTGGAACGGCGCTCGCCGCGACTGGTCGGGCGCGTGGTCGAAGAGCACGGCGTGGTGGTGGTCGATCCGGACGATCGCCGCTTGCAGGATATGTTGATTCCGCCCGATGAGCGCAACGGCGCGCGTGCGGGGCAAATTGTCATCGCCGAAATCACCGAGCCGCCGACGTCGCAGCGTGGCCCTATCGGGCGCATTGTGTCGGTATTGGGCGATCGCCTGAAGCCTTCGCTGCTCGTCGAAATGGCGATCGAAAGTCACGGCCTGCCACAAGAATGGCCGGTTGACGTGACCCGCGCGGCGGAGGCGGTCGAGCCGCGCGTTTTGCCGCCCGAGTATGCGGGGCGCGTCGATTTGCGTGACACCCCCCTGGTCACCATTGATGGTGCCGATGCGCGCGACTTTGACGATGCCGTGTACGCCGAACCGGTGCGCGGCGGCGGCTTCAAGCTGCTGGTCGCGATCGCCGACGTATCGCACTACGTGCAGCCGGAAACCGCGCTGGATCGCGAAGCCTACGAGCGCGGCACCTCGGTGTATTTTCCGGGTTTCGTGGTACCGATGCTGCCCGAGACCTTGTCGAACGGCATCTGCTCGCTGAATCCGGAGGTCGAGCGATTGTGCATGGTTTGCGAGATGCGCGTCAGCGAGGCGGGCGAGGTGACGCGCTCAAAATTCTATTCCGGCCTGATGCGTTCGCATGCACGCTTGACCTACGACGAAGTGTGGCGCGCGATCGGCGAGGGCGATGGCGATACCCGGCGCGGCATGGGCAAGCTGCTGCCGCACATCGAGAACCTGCACGCGCTGTACAAGGCGTTCGATGCGGCGCGCAAGCGACGTGGCACCATCGAGTTCGAGACGTCGGAAGTCGAGTATCGCCTTGATGAGCGTGGCGAGGTGGTGTCGCTGGGGGCGCATGCGCGCAACGATGCGCACAAGTTGATCGAGGAGTGCATGATCGCCGCCAACGTCGAGGCGGCCAGGTTCCTTGCCAGGAAAAAAATCCCGGCATTGTTCCGCGTGCATGCGCCGCCGCCCGCAGACAAATACGAAGACCTGTTGACGTTCCTGCGCGAGTACAAGTTGAAACTTCCGCCAATCGGCGAGGTTCAACCGCGCGACTTCGCGGCACTGTTGAAGCGCGTTTCCGAGCGGCCGGAAGTCGATCTGTTCCGTACGGTGCTGCTGCGTTCGCAAAGCTTGGCCAGTTACCAGCCGACGAACCAGGGTCATTTTGGATTGGCGCTGGATGCGTACGCGCACTTCACCTCGCCGATCCGGCGCTATCCCGATTTGCTGGTGCACCGCGCGATCCGCTACGCGCTGTCCGGCGGCAAGCCGGCCGCGTACCTCTACACCGAAAGCAAGATGACGGCGATGGCCTCGCATTGCTCGCGCACCGAGCGCCGCGCCGAGGAAGCCGAGCGCGATGTCGATGAACGCTACAAGTGCGCCTGGATGGAGAAACACGTCGGTTCCGAATTCGCCGGCGTGGTCACCGGTGTCACCTCGTTCGGGTTGTTCGTGGAGCTGACCGAATCGAAGGTGTCGGGCCTCGTGCACATCACCCAGTTGCGCAATGACTATTACCAGTTCGACGCACGCCGCCACGAGTTGCGCGGCGACCGTACGGGCACGGTGTTTCGGTTGGGCGATGCGGTGCAGGTGCAAGTGTTGCGGGCGAGCATGGAAGACCGGCGCATTGATTTCAGGCTGGTTCCCGCGCGTGCCGGCGACGTGCAAGGCAGCGAGCGCAAACACAAGACACGCCAATGAGCGAACACTGGATCGTCGGCATCAACCCGGTCGCAGGCGCGCTGGCCAACGATCCAACGCGTGTACGCGAGATCTTCATCGAGCAAGGCAGCCATAATCCGCGCGTCGCCGAGCTGGCAACCGAAGCCATGCGCCTCGGCGTACCGGTACACTCGCGGCCGCGTGCGATGCTGGACAAGGTGTCCGAGCACGCGCGCCACCAGGGTATCGCGGCGAATTACGAAGTACCGGCGGCGAAGTCCGAACACGACCTCGCGGCGCTGCTGGATGCGGACGGCGTGTTGCTGCTGGTGCTGGATGGCGTCACCGATCCGCACAATCTTGGCGCCTGCCTGCGCAGCGCTGCCGCGGCGGGCGCGACGGCCGTGATCGTGCCACGCGATCGCGCGGCCGGTATCACGCCGGTGGTGCGGCGTGCCTCGGCGGGCGCAGTCGATCGCGTGCCGCTGATCGAGGTCACCAACCTCGCGCGCACGCTGCGTGACGTGAAAGACGCCGGCGTGTGGCTGACAGGCTTGGCCGGCGATGCGGAAATGTCACTGTATGACGTCGACCTGCGCGGCCGCACCGCGCTGATGATGGGTGGCGAGGGCGAGGGCATGCGCCGGCTGACGCGCGAAGCTTGCGACCACGTCGCGCGCATTCCCATGCCCGGCAGCATGGAAAGCCTGAATGTGTCGGTGGCGACCGGCGTCGCCTTGTTCGAAGCCGTGCGGCAACGTGGGGGGAATAAATGAACATCAGCATCAGCATCGACTGGGCGCTCATCGTCGGGCTGCTCGGCATGATCGTGACGCTACTCGCCTACTTTCTGCTGCAGGCGCAGAAGCTGCACGGCAACAGCCTCGTGTACCAGCTGATGAACGCCCTTGGCGCGCTCGGGGTTGCAGTGTCCCTGCTGTTCGGCAAGTTCAATTTGCCGGCGTTCATGCTCGAGGTGGTGTGGCTGGCGATCAGTATTTACGGCATGCTGGTTGCCCGTCGCAAGCGAGCCTGACGGGCTGCTATTTCTTGCGGCGTGGCGTTTTTCTGGTGCCGGCGCGCTTCGTCTCCCTTTCGTCGACGCGCCGCTGTTCGCGAAACGCGGAGTTGTAGGCGGCGATTTCTTCACGCAATACGCGGGATGCCTTGGGCAGCTTGCCGGCGTCCATTGCGGCTTCCATGCGGCGCAGCAAATCCCAGTCGTGATAGTCGCGATAGGGTTTCAGGTCGAGGTCCCTCGGCACTTTTTTCAGGCGTTCGTCGCCGACGCTCTTCACGTATTTCTGCATGAAGCGATCGTAGGCTTGCCACGAAATCCGCTCGGCTCGCACCGCGGCTTCCTCGGCGCGCGTGGCGATCTGGTGTGCGTGCAGATAGTGCAGGTCCAACTGGTCGATAAGGGTCTTCTCGACTTCTTCGTGCAGAATCAGGAACCGGTCGACGTCGATCGTGCGTCCGCGGTACTTGAAGCTGAAGGGCAGGTGGCGGTCGATGTAGATGGTCTTGCCATCCATGCTGTAGCCGGCGAGGTAGGGGATGTCGTGGCTGCGGTCGAGCTTCTTCACGCGGCGCAGGATTGCGTCCAGCGCACGATCCAGCATGAGGCTGGAGACAAACCAGTTCGGTGTGTGCAGCTTTTCATGCGGTGCATCGGGGTGGCAGGCGCGGTCGAAGTGCATGATGGCTTTGCTCGGTGCGGGGAATGACGCGCAGCATACGCCAGTCGGTCGCTTGCGGACGCGGCTATGCTTGGAACCGTCCCATGCGCATCAAGATGGATCCACGTCACCAGCGCATTTACGCCGCCATTGCCGCGATTCCACCCGGACGGGTGGCGAGTTACGGCCAGATCGCGGCGCGTGCAGGGTTGCCCGGCCGTGCACGGCTGGTCGGCACCGCGTTGCGCGGGACGCCCGATGGCATGCCATTGCCGTGGTTTCGAGTGCTGCACGCGGATGGCAGCATTGCGCTGCCGCGCGGAAGCCGTGGATTTCGCGAACAGTCGCGGCGGCTGCGCGCCGAAGGTGTCGATGTGCGCAATGGCCGCGTGCCGATGGCGGCCTTCGCACTCGATCACGATCTCGACCGGGCCTTGTGGTGCCTTGAATGAGCGTGGCCCGGGCCGCGCGCAGGGCCGATGGATGGGCCGGAAGTCCTGCTTGCGCAACTTGACGGTGAAGGGAGTAGACTGAATTCATCCGTTTTCAGGGGACGGAGCATGCGCGCGCACACGATGACTATCGAGCCAACGTCCGGTGTCGCCATGCCGCCGCCGTGGGTCGTGCTGGTCGTCGATGACGAACCCGAGGTGCGCCAGGTCACCCGCCTCGTGCTGGCGAATGTTGAATTCGACGGGCGCCGGCTCGAATTGCTGGAAGCGGCGAGTGCCGCCGAAGCAGTGGCCATCCTGCGTGAGCGCTGCGACGTGGCCGTGCTGTTGCTGGACGTGGTGATGGAGACGCCGCAGGCTGGCCTCGAAGTGGTGCGGCGTGTGCGCGAGGACCTCGGCAACCATCTGGTACGCATCGTGCTGCGCACGGGTCAGCCTGGCGAGGCGCCCGAGCTCGAGGTGGTCACGGCGTACGACATCAATGACTATCGCGAGAAGACCGAGCTGACCGCGACCCGGCTCATCGTCACCCTGTACACCGCGCTGAGGTCGTACGGCGACCTGCGGACAATTGAAGCACAGCGCCGGGGGCTGGAGCAGGTCATTGGTGCGTCCGCGCAAATTTTCGCGCGCCACAATCCTAACGACTTTACGCACGCCATGCTGCAACAGCTGGAAGAGTTGCTCGGCAACGGCACGGACATTTTCTGTTGCGAGTTGCCCGGGCAACAGCGCAATGGTGATTCCGGTTTCGCGGTGCAGGCCGGGACGGGGCGGTTCCAGAACATGCTGGGTCGCGATCCGGGCCCGTTGCTGGCGCCCGCCGCGCTGTTCGCGATGCGCGACACGTGCCGAGACGGCACCAGCCGTTACGGTGACGAGGTGTGCGTGCTGCATCTGGCGGCAGGTTTCGAGCGGCCATGTTTGTTGTTCGTATGCCTGTCCGCGCGCTTCAGTGGCCTTGATCGGCGGATCCTGCGTTTGTTCGGAGCGAACGCGGGGATTGCCTGGGACAACCTGCACCTTGCATCGGAATTGCTCGACGCGCAGCAAGAGATGGTATTCCTGCTGGCCAGCACCGCCGAGACGCGCTCGCGCGAAACCGCCAGTCACGTACACCGCGTTGGACTGCTGGCAGGAATGCTGGCGCGCGAGCTCGGCCTTGATGTCGAGCGGTGCGACATGCTGCGACTTGCCGCGCCGCTGCATGACATCGGCAAGGTTGGCATCCCCGATCCGGTGCTCAACAAGCCGGGTCCGCACACGGAAGCCGAAGCGCGGATCATGCGCACTCACGCTGAAATTGGCGCGCGCCTGCTCGGCAATTCGCAACGCCCGGTGATGCGGTTGGCGTCCGAGATTGCCCTCACGCATCACGAGAATTGGGATGGCAGCGGTTACCCCACGGGCTTGGCGGGCGAGGCGATTCCCTTGAGCGGCCGCATCACCATGGTGGCCGACGTGTTCGATGCCCTGGGCAGCCGGCGTTGCTACAAGGAGCCGTGGTCGCCCGAGGAAATCCGCGGCTTCCTGGAACAGGAACGCTGCCGCAAGTTCGACCCGGCGGTGCTCGACCAGTTGTTCGCGATCTGGGACGAAGCGCTGGCGCTACGCCAAAAACTGCCCGACTGAAGACGCCGGCGGTACACGGTGTCAGGTTTCCGCGAGATCCCCGAACGCGATGCGAAAATGCACGCCGGTGTCCGGCGTCGATTCCAGCCTGATGGTTCCATGCAGCACCTGGGTTACCAGCGTGTAGACGATGTGCATGCCGAGCCCCGAGCCGCCTTGTCCGCGGCGTGTGGTGAAAAACGGTTCGTAGATGTGCGCGCGCACCTCGGGTGGGATGCCCTTGCCATCGTCGCGGTAGTCCAGCAGCACACCTTGTTTGGCGGGGCTGACGGCAATCGTGATGTGGCCGGGCCTGCCATCGTCGAAGGCGTGGGTGACCGAATTGATTGCAAGGTTGGTGATGATCTGGCTGAGCGCACCCGGTGAGGTGCGCAGTACCAGATTGTCGGGGCACTCGAGGCTGACGCTGTTCTGGCCGTGCCGCAGGCTTGGCCGCAGTGACGTCAGCACGTCGTCGATGCAATGGCCGACATCGATGCGCCGCACATCGTCGCCGGTCTGGTCGACGGCCACCTGCTTGAAACTTTTTACCAGCCGGTCGGCACGTCGCAGGTTGCGCAGGATCAAGTCGGCGCCTTCACTGGCGCGTGCACTGAAATCGCGCAGTTCGTCGATTTGCACCTCGCCGCTCGCCACGGACTTGGCCAGGCGCTCGGCTTCATCGTGCAGCCAGGATGCGGCGGTGACGCCGATGCCAAGCGGTGTGTTGATTTCATGCGCCACGCCGGCGACCAGGCCCCCCAGTGACGCGAGTTTTTCCGATTCGACGAGCTGGCGTTGCGCTTGCGTCAGCTGCTCGAGCAGTGCACGCAGCTCTTCGTTCGCGCTTTGCAGTTCGTGGGTGCGCTGTGCAACGCGCGACTCCAGCGTTTCGTTCAAACGGCGCAGGGTTTCCTCGGCCCGCTTCAGTGCCGTGATATCCGAGCTGGTGCCGCTCATGCGCAACGCCCGCCCGTTATCGTCCCGTTGCACCACGCGGCCGCGGGTCAGCAGCCAGATCCAGCGGTGTTCAAGGTCGAGGGTCCGGTAGCTGGCTTCGAATCCGCTGGTGCGGCCGGTGATGTGCTCGCGCATCGCGGCTTCGAATCCGGTGATGTCGTCGGGATGCAGGAACGGGCGATAGTCTTGCAGGGTCTGGCCCTTGGCCTCGGCGCTGGCGGCGATGTTGGGCAGCCGGTTTTCGCGATGCATGCTGCCGTCACGCAGGTCGACGTCCCACATTTCGCTGCCGCTGCCCCAAAGTGCAAGTTTCAGGCGTTCCTCGCTTTGCAAGAGTGCATCGCGGGCGTGCCGCCGGCGTTGCAGGTTCGTACGCACCCGCCAGAGGAAGACGCCTGCGACCAGCAGCAAGGCGGCGAGGTAGCCGGCGATGGCTGACGGCGCGGCCCACGCCGGCGGCAGTACCTTGAAAGTCATGCTGGCGATGTCGGCGCTCCAGGGATCGCCGTTGTCGCGCGCGCGTACGCGCAGCCGGTAAGTGCCGGGCGAGAGATTGGTGTAGTAGGCGATGCGGCGCGCCGCGCCGGTTTCGATCCAGTCATGGTCGTAGCCGTCGAGGCGGTACGCGTAATGCGTCGACTCGGGCGACGAGTATTCAAGTGACGTGAACTCTGCGCCGAAATCGTCTTGCTGGTAGGTCAGCTGCAAGTTGCCGTTTATCCAGCGCGCGCCATCCGGCAATTTGGCATGATCTCCGTAGCGCTGGCCACGCAGCACGATCGCGGTGATCGCTGGCCGTGCCGGCGGCGGCGGCTTCAACAAGGCAGGCTTGATGACGGTGATGCCGCGCAAGCCACCGAACACGAGGCGCCCGTCTGCAAGGTAGGTTCCGGAATTGACCCAGTAGCCGAGTTCGCTGCCGTAATCGTGAGTACCGAAATTCTGCACGTGCAGTGATTTCGGGTCGATGCGGCTGATGCCCTTGAGGGTGCTCGCCCAGATGTAGCCTTGGGCATCCTCGAGAATTGCGCCGATCGAATCCGAGGCGAGACCGTTGCTGCTGTCGATGGTGACGAAGTGGTTGCGTGGATCGGCCCCCTTCAACTTCGCCAGCCCGGCACCGTGCGTTCCCACCCACAGGTCGCCGTGGCTATCCTGGAACAGCATGTTGATGCCGTTGATTGGCAATCCGTTGGGGCCGCCGGCGCGAATGTTGTGGAAGCGCTTTTGCCCGTGCGCACGCCGGTACAGCCCGGCTTCGCGCGTTGCCACCCAGATCGCGCCGTCGCTGGTTTCCACTACATCGTTGACGCTGATGTCGCCAATGTCGTCGAGGGTGCCAGGCCCGCCACCCGGGCGATGGTGGACAAATGCCTTGCAGCCCGCACAACGCTCATCGAGACCGGCGTCCGTGGTTGCCACCCACAAGGTGCCGTCCGAATCCATGTACACGTAATACAGTAAGTCCGAGCCGAGGCTGCCGGGATCTGCGGGATCGTGACGCAGGTGGTCGAAGCTTTTGCCGTCCGCGCGCAGGCGGTCGAGACCGGCCCCAAGCGTGGCGACCCACAGGCTGCCGTCGCGGGTGCGTGTCACAAACTGCACAGAATCGCTGGCGAGACTGCCCGGTTCATCCGGGTCGTGCAGGAAGCGGTGCAGCACGCCGCGTGCCAGATCGAAGTGGAGCAAGCCTCCGTTCTCCAGCATTCCAATCCACAGCGTTCCATCCGCATCGCCATACACCGAGCCTGCCGACGGATTCGGCAGGGTGAGCGGGTTGCCGGGAATGCTGGAAATTTGGGTGACCATTTCGGTGCGCGGGTCGTGCACGCTCAGGCCATTGGCCCAGGTGCCGGCCAGTATCAATCCGTCGCGATCGATCAGCAGGCTCCATAGGCGATTGGCGGCCACGCTTTGTGGATCGCCTGGCACATGGGTGTAGTGGTTGAAGAGTGTGCTGCCGCGATCCAGCGTTGCCAGGCCGGCGGCATTGCCCGCGATCCACAGGCGCCCCTCGTGGTCCAGGCTGAGCGCGCGGATCTGATCATCAGGCAAGCTGGCGGGGTCGTGCGCATCATGTTGGTAGTGGTGTAGTAGCGCGCCGTCTGCCGCCAATTCGTACAGGCCATCGTCGAGCGTACCCGCCCAGGTGTTGCCGCCGGTGCCCGTGGTCAATGCATACACGTCCAGGGGTGACGCTTGCTGGTCGCCGCCCCAAAGCTGCATCGACGTGCCTTGCCGGTCCACCCGCCACAATCCGCTGGTGGTGCCCACCAGCAATCCGCCGTCCGGCATGGGCAACAAGGTGTGGACATTGCCGAGCGCGGATTGCTTGCCGATGGGCGCATCGCGGATCGTCGCACTTCCGGGATCGATCCATTGCAGGCGTGCGCCCAAGGTCGCGATCCAAAGACGACCGTGCGCGTCCATCGCCAGTGCCGTGACGTTGTCGGACGCCAGGGTTCCCGGTTGGCCGGACTGCGCGCGAAAATGGGTGAAGCGCCCGCTTGCGGGGTCGTAGTAATCGAGGCCACCAACCTGGGTGCCGATCCACAGCCCGCCGCGCGGATCGGCGGCGAGACAATTGACGAAATTATTCGACAGCGAACCGGGGTCGTTACGGTCGTGGCGAAACGTCAGGAATTCATAGCCGTCAAAACGCGCCAGCCCATCCTGCGTACCCACCCACACGAACCCGGCGCGATCCTGAGCTATCGCGACGACGCTGGCTTGCGGCAGGCCTTGCGCAAGGTCGTAGTTGCGGAAGCGGACATTGCTGACGCCCGGAACCTGGGCTGGCGCGGGGCATGGCAACAGGCACGCGAGCGCAAGCGTGACCAGCCACGCGCGCATGGTCTTGCCAACCAACCCCTGTTGCCGCCGGCCGCCCATGGCTGGAGGCTATCGCCACTGTCCGTGCGTGGCAAGCACGTGGCGCAGTCCGGATACAAACATGATCGCGGAAGCGGAATCTTCGGTTCGGGTTTCGAGCGTCCGTGCATGGCGGACGCCCCCGCGGTGCAAGACGTGTCCCACGTCTTCGAATTCGTTGCGCGGAAGCTTGACGCCCGTTGCAATGGCCGTTGTAATACACGGTTCGTGATCGGCATTCGCGCAAGGTGGATGCCTTCTGAGGTTGCGACAGGTGTGGCCAAGTAGCTCAGTTGGTAGAGCAGAGGACTGAAAATCCTCGTGTCGGTGGTTCGATTCCGCCCTTGGCCACCATTTCTGAATTACACGACTTCCCGCAACACCCTTGAAACCGCGCAGTGACGCGGTTTTTTCGCGTATACGGTTCCCGCAAGGCATCCTGGACTTCCCTTGTGTACCGTCAAGCTTGGCGGTATCGTTGGCGGTATCCGGGCACCTGCCCGAGTGGATACCGTCAAAAGGGGCGCGCCATGCTGACGCCTTCCGCCGTCACGAACGCCAAGCCGCAAGCGAAGCCGTACAAGCTGGCCGACGAACGCGGTATGTACTTGCTGGTGAAACCCGAAGGCGGCAAATTGTGGCGTTTCGACTACCGCCGACCCGGCACCAAGAAACGCAACACGCTATCGCTGGGGGCGTTCCCGGACGTATCGCTGCGCAAGGCACGCGAGCGCCGCGACGAGGCCCGCAAGCTGCTGGCGGACGGTATCGACCCCGGCGACCAGCGCAAGGCGGAACAGGCGGCGGGCGCGGAAACCTTCGAAGCCATCGCGCGCGAATGGTTCGCCAAGCATTCGCCGAACTGGGCACCCGGCCATTCCAACAAGATCATCCGCCGCCTTGAACTGGACGTGTTCCCGTGGATCGGAAGCAAGCCGATTGTCGGCATTGCGGCACCGGACGTGCTGGCCGTATTGCGCCGGATCGAATCACGTGGCGCGATTGAAACCGCCTACCGGGCGAAAACGAACATCGGGCAGGTATTTCGCTACGCCATCGCCACCGGGCGCGCGAATCTTGACCCGACGCCATCGCTGCGCGGCGCGCTGGCACCGTCACCCGAGCGCCACCATGCGAGCATCACCGATCCCGACCGCATCGGCGAACTGCTGCGCGCCATCGACGGTTACGCTGGCGACTACACGACGCGCGGCGCGTTGTTACTCGCTTCGCTGTCATTCGTGCGGCCCGGCGAACTGCGCGGGGCAGAGTGGGCGGAATTCGAGCTGGACAAGGCCGAATGGCGCATCCCCGCCGAGCGCATGAAGATGCGCGCGCCGCATATCGTGCCGCTGGCGTCGCAAGCCGTGGCGATCCTGCGCGACCTGCAACCGTTGACCGGAACCGGGCGCTACGTTTTTCCGGGCGTGCGTAGTCGCGCGCGTCCAATGTCTGAAAACACGGTCAATGCCGCGCTGCGCCGCATGGGCTTCGACAAGGGCACCATGACCGGCCACGGGTTCCGCAGCATGGCGTCAACGCTACTCAACGAACAGGGCTGGCACCGTGACGCCATCGAACGCCAGCTAGTGCAGTGCTTCGTTATGTTTGGAACTTAAACGACGATTGGCCCGAATGACTTTCTGCAAGATGTCGTGAGCTTTAGCCGTCCAAATAAAGGGTTTGGGATGGACGTTGTGGTGTGCAATGTAGTCGCCGATGGCGGCCTGCAGATCGGCCACGCTGGTGAACACGCCGCGCCGCAGCCGAGAGGTGTCCAAGTCACGGAAGAAGCGCTCGACCATGTTGAGCCAGGACGCCGATGTCGGCGTGAAGTGCATGTGGAAGCGCGGGTGTTTGGCCAGCCACGCTTCGACCGCCAGGTGTTTGTGGGTGGCGTAGTTGTCGGCAATCAGGTGCAGCGTTTTCATCTTGGGCGTGTTGCGATCGATCTGGCGCAGGAACTTCAACCACTCGGCGTGGGTATGACGCGGTTGGCATTGGCCGATCACCTGACCATCAAGCATGCTGAGGGCCGCGAACAAGGTGGTGGTGCCGTGCCGCTTGTAGTCATGCGTCATGGTTTGCGCGCGCCCCTTCTTCAGCGGCAATCCCGGCTGGGTGCGGTCCAAGGCTTGAATCTGGATCTTCTCATCGCAGCACAACACCAACGCGTGCTCGGGAGGCGCGAGATACAGGCCCACGATGTCCTCGAGCTTCTCCACGAAATCCGGATCGCGCGAAACCTTGAACGGGCGCACCCGGTGAGGCTTCAATCCGTGCTGCTTCCAGACCCGCCACACCGTGGTATCACTCACCCCGGCCGCCTCGGCCAGGGTGCGGGTGCTCCAATGCGTCGCGGCTTCCGGCTCGGTCTGGGTCGTCAGGCGGATCACTTCAGCCACATCCACCTTGACCGGCCGCCCGCCCCGCGGCTGGTCCTGCGCCACCGCCGTCCAACCACCCGCGGCATAACGCGCTCGCCAACGGCCCGCCTGCACGCGCCCGACGCCCACCCGTTTGGCAATCTCGTCGTTCGGCAACCCTTCCGCCGCCAACAACACAATCTGCGCGCGGCGCGCATGCCGCACGCTGCTGGTGCCCGCGCGCGACAGGTGCATCAGTTTCCGGCGCTCTTCCGAACTCAACTCGATCTTCGCTGCAACTCGCATGGGCTGTCCTCCGCGTTCCATTGTCGGACAGCCCGCGTCACTGTAAGTTCCACTGATTACGAAGCACTGCACTAGGGTCGGCGCTTGCGCGCGTGCGGGCGCGAATGAGTTGGCGAACGCTGGAATACGCGCAAGGCAAAGGCGACGCGCGCCCCCAAAAGGGCGAGCATCGCGCCGTCTTGGCGGTAACTTTGGCGGTATCGCGCCGATAGAGCGCGTACGAATACCTGCAAATACAAACACTTGCGATTGCAATATGAGTGAGCCCTTGATTTCGGAATCTCACCACTTCCCGCAACACCCTTGAAACCATGCGGTGATGCGGGTTTTTCTTGCCTGAGCCTCCGGCACCATGGTGGCTTCGCGAGGTTGCACCTGCTGGTACGCCGGTAATACCCCGCCAGACAGGCGACGCCAGAAGTGGAATTTTCCCGTGCCCTTTCCCAAGGAGAATTCCATGAAGACATCCCGGTTCAGCGACAGCCAAATCAGTGGCATTGTCGATGGACTTCATGCACAACCAGCCGTGCGATGGGCGCAGTTTCCGCCTGTTCAACGTGATCGATGATTACAACCGCGAAGGCTTCGGCATGGAGGTCGACCTGTCGTGGCCCGCCCCAAGCGTTACGCTGCGACAACGGCCCTGAATGCATCTGTGCAGCGCTGCAAGCGTGGGCCGAAAAGCGAGGCATGCGTGTTCAGTACGCCCAGCCGGGCAATCCCCGGCCGAACGCGTACATTGCACGCTGCAACGTCAAGCTTTGAGCGAGTGCATGGATGGCGCCGGAGCAACAAAGCCTGGCGAAGCGTTCCGGCGTCTGGCTCCACTCAGAACGACATGAAGTAGCCGCCGTTCACCGGAATGTTGGCGCCGGTGATGAAGCCGGCGTCGTCGGCGGTAAGGAATGCCACGGTGCGCGCGATTTCTGACGGTTCACCGAGACGGCCGACCGGCACCTGGGCGATGATCTGCGCGCGGACGTCTTCCGGTACTTTCATTACCATTTCGGTCTTGCAGTAGCCGGGTGACACGCTGTTGACGGTCACGCCCTTGCGCGCCACTTCGCGCGCCAGGGCCATGGTGAAGCCATGCATGCCGGCCTTGGCCGCCGAGTAGTTGGTCTGGCCGAACTGGCCGGTCTGGCCGTTCACCGAGGAGATGTTGACGATGCGGCCGAAACCGCGCTCGGTCATGCCATCGACGGTGTTGCGGCACATGTTGAATACGCCGTCGAGGTTGACGTGCATCAGATCGGTCCACTGCGCCTGGCTCATTTTCTTGAGGCTGGTGTCGCGGGTGATGCCGGCGGCGTTGACCACGATGTCCGCACTGCCGTATTTCTCGGCGACGTGATTCACGAGGGCCGCGCAGTCGTCATATTTGGAAATGTCGGCCGGGGCGAACACGATGTTGCCGTTGTATTCGCGGGTTTCCTCGCGAAACGCGGCGAGTCTTTCCTGCCGGCTGCCAAGGTCGGCAGCGATGACCTGGCGGCCGTCCTGCGCGAGTTGCTTGCAGATGGCGGTTCCGAGTCCGCCGATGCCGCCGGTGACGATGGCTACACGCTTGCTCATGGGGTTCTCGATGTCGTTCGATGATTGGAGGGCGCGACGCGCGCGAATCGGTCGCTTCCAACTGCATTCCGCACGCCGCCTTTTGCCGCACAGCCGCATGTGCTGCGCTGCAACAACCGTTCGATGGTAAGCAGCCGGTGACGGGGTGTCAACGGTGTTTGCGGGTCGGCTTTTCCGGAGCGGGATCGGCGTCACGGGTGGGCTTGGCCGTGGCTGGGCCACCAGCCTGCAGCGACTTCCAGAGCTCGACGTTGCGCTCGGTGATTTCGTTCAGCATCGACCACGGTGTTTGCCCCAGCAAGTTGTTCAGCTGGTCGCGGAACTTGCCCTGCTGCTCAAGGAAAATTTTCAGGCTGTTTTCCAGATAACCGCCCACGAAGCCTTGCATGGAATCGCCATAAAAGCGGATGATCTGCGAGAGCAGCTGCGTCGAAAAGATCGGCTGACCGTGCTGCTCGTGCTCGGCGATGATCTGCAGCAGCACCGCGCGGGTCAGGTCTTCGTTGCTCTTGGCGTCGCGGACTTCGAAGACTTCGCTGGACAACACGAGCTGTCGCACCTCTTCCAGCGTGATGTAGCTGGACACACGGGTGTCGTAGAGGCGGCGGTTGGGGTACTTCTTGATGATTCGCTGTGATGCCATGCCGCAAAAGTAGCACGGGTTGCGGCAGCGCACCAGCGAGCTGGAGCGCCACTCATCGCATGACCATCATTCGACGGCTCGCCAATTGGCGCGCTCTCGGTTTAACTCAACGGTGCCGCGCCTTGCTCGGGGCCGCTTTCGCCCAGCGGCAGCACCGTGTGACCGTGGGTTTCGTTGATCAGCTCCGCGGCGGCGATGTAGATGCCGATGATTGCGGTCACGAGGCCGAGGTATCCGGCAAGCATCGTCAACGCGTCAAAGACGAGCCACCTGGCCAGTGCGAGTGTGAACAGCGCCAGGCACAAACCCAACGCGAACAGGCTGCGCGCCACGCCGTTCTTGCGTGCCGCCAGCCAAAGGCAGAACGTCACCAACGCCCAGACGATGGCGTACCAGCCCTGGAACCCGGCCGAGGCCACGTGACCATGCACTGCAGCCCGCGCGGCCAGCGCAGCGACGCACCAGAATCCAGCGAACGCGAGGAACAGGAATGCATCCAGCGCGTCGCCGCGCAGCCATTGCAGGATGCCGGCGATGGCCATGACGCAGCCGCCAAGCACCAAGCCAAGCAGCAACGCGAGTGGTGCGTCGGCTGGGTTGAACCAGCCTGCTGCCAGCATGCCGTTCATCCACAGCGTCAGTGCGAATGCAGCGTAACCCAGAGCCGCAGCATTGGCGGTCTTGTGCATGCCGATCTCCCGGTGCCGGTGAAAGCATTGCGGCCTGCGCCGGAATTCCGGACAACGGCCGCAGGTCCCATTATCGGCATGCGGCGTGTACAAACAGTCACGACCCGCTCATGTACACGGCGGACAGCGTGCCGCGACCGCTATTTCGAAGCGGGCGCCTGCACGCTCGCGCTGGTGTCCACCGCGTGCAGTGTGCGGGCGGGGACGCCGAACTGGATGCCAAGCGCGTCCCACGCGTCCAGCATCTTCAGGTTGATGCGGTGCTGGATTTCTACATAAAGGTTGTAGCTCGGGTCGAGCACGTAGTAAACGAACTCGAAGTCGAGGCCGGACTCGCCGAACCCGGAAAGGTAGCCTCGATCGAAGCGAGTCTGCGTTTCGGCGTCGATGAAGCCGCGGACGCGTTCGATTGCGGCCGGAATCTTGTCGCGCGGGGTATCGAATGGCAGGCGGAAGGTGAACACGACGCGGCGCTCGCGTTGGCGCGAATAATTGTGGATCAGGTTTTTCAGCAGCACCGAGTTGGAGATCGACAATTCCTCGCCGGACACGGACTGGATGCGCGTGGACTTGATGCCGACTTTGGTTACCGTGCCCTGTTCGTCGCCGAAGGCAATGGATTCGCCGACTTTGAACGGCTCGTCCAGCCCAATGCTGATCGAGGCGAACAGATCGGTCAGCACTGTTTGCAATCCCAGCGCCAAGGCCACGCCGCCGACGCCGAGGCTCGCCACGAAGGCCGTGATGTTGACGCCGCCTTCGGCAAGCAGCGCCAACAGCAAGGTGATCCACACCGCGAATTTCACGAGCCAGGTCACCACGCCGAGCATGATCGGGTTGGTGGGTTGGCCATCATCACCCCTTGCCGAACGTCGCAGCCACGACGCCAGCAGTGCACTGGCCCAGAACGCCGCCTGGATGCCCACCAACGCGTAGGTCGCCAGGTGCAGCGCATGCGCCGCGCGCGGCTCGAATGCAAGGAAGTCCAGTGCCACCGCGATCGCGATCAGCAGCAACAGCCACCCGTGCGTGGTCTCGAGGACGTCGGCGGCGATCGCGAATCCCGAGCGATGCGTGCGCTCGGCCAGTTTTCGCAGGCGCGTCCCGAGCGTCGTGGCGGCGCCATGCAATACCACGTAGCCGGCCAGCGCGCCGAGCCCGGCTATCACCCACGCCATCGCCGGGTTGCCCAGCCATTGGCCGTGTTCGAACCATGAGTTCATTGCGTCGGGCTCCTCATCTGCAGGGATGCCGGTGGCGCTGCCGGCTCAAGTCGGGGATTGGGTGTCAGCGGTGCCTGTTTGGCCCGCAGTGCGTTGCTGGAACATTCGATTCATCACGAAATCAGCAGTGATTTTCTCGCCGGTCAAGAACATCGCCGCGAGTTCGCCGCCAAGAATCTGCGGCGCGATCACGACATCGGGCTGGACCAGTTGCATGCGGCTCAGATGATGGGCATCGTTGACCGCGCCGACCGTGCGCGCCGTGCCCGCGAGTGCGCGGACCGCCAGCACCACGAACGCGTTTTCCGAATCGTCGGGCAACATCGCCAGCACCGCCTGGGCCTTGTCGGCGCCAGCGCGCCGCAGGACGTCGGCGTCGCCGGGGTCACCGATCACGTTGTCCACCTCGTCCGGTACGCCGGATTCCGGCTCGACGCGCATCAGCAAGGTGACGGGATGGCCGCGACGACGCAGCTCGTGCAGGGTATTGATGGCGAGCGGCGTGTTGCCGATCACGACGAAGTGATTTTCGCGTTGCATGCGGTGGCCCTTGCGGTTGACGATGCGTTGCAGGCTGCGGGTGACCAGTGGCGCGATCACCGCGGTCAGCGAGGTGGCGAATACCGCGACGCCGAGCACGATGATCGAGACCGCGAACAGTTTGGCTTCGGGGGTTTGTGGAACGATGTCGCCGTAGCCTACGGTACTCATCGTGACCAGCGCGTAATAGAACGCGGTGACGAGATCGGTCACCTGCGGCTTGAAGTCGGCGCCGAGGTAGAACGTGCCGAAGGTGGCATACACCATCAACATCACCACCGAGGTCAGCGCGAACAGGGTGCTGGCGGTGACACTGGTGCGGTCGAACCGGCGCCATGCGAACAGCAGCAGGGCCAGCATCAGAACGAAATAGCCGAGCAGCAGGTGCGCGTGCGCGTGGCGCCCGAACATCAGGCTCACGGCCGCGGTGGCCGCCAGCAGCAGGGCCATCGTCCAGGCCAGCCGCGATCGGAACAGCAGGCCGAGCGCCATGATCAGCATGCCCACGCCAATCAGTAGCGGCGGCAGCAGGGATGGGCTCAGGGCATGGCCACCGGCCAGCAGTTGGTCAAGGATGATTCGCCAGTGACGCCCGAGATCGCTCTGCAACAGCCAGAACCCGCCAAGGCCGAGCAGGATTGCCAGCGGCACGTGTGGAAACCAGTGGCGCCCGCCGATGCGTTGGTGCAGCCGCTGGATGCGCTGGCGCAGGAATGTGTTGGGGCTGGGCAGCATGGGCAAGCCGATGGTGGCGACGAGCGTAAGCGGCACACCATAGCAAGCGCGGCGCGGCGCGGCCAATCCGCGATGGCGTGCTGTGCATGCCGTATCATCCGGCGATGCACGATTCCCACGCCTTGGCATTGCTGGATGCCGCCCACGGTATTCACGTCATCGACACCGGCTTCCAGCGGCCGAACTTCGATGCCGCGTATTTGATCGTCGAAAATGGCCGCGCCGCTTTCGTCGATTGCGGCACCAGGCATTCGCTGCCGCGCATGCTCGCCGTCCTTGCAGCGGCGGGCTTGACAGTCGGATGCGTCGACTGGTTGATCCTCACCCACGTCCATCTTGACCATGCCGGCGGCGCCGGCGCGTTGATGGCGCGCCTGCCCAACGCAAAGCTCGTCGTGCATCCGCGCGGTGCGCGGCACATGCTCGATCCGTCGCTGCTGTGGGCCGGCGCCAGCGCGGTATACGGCGAGGAAGAAATGCGGCGCAGCTACGGTGAGCTGGTGCCGGTGCCTGCGGAACGAGTGGTCGAGGCACCCGATGGGTTTGCGCTCAAATTGGCGGGGCGCACATTGCGTTGCCTCGACACGCCCGGCCACGCGAAGCACCACAACGCCATTCTTGATGAGCGCAGCGGTTGTGTGTTCAGTGGCGATACCTTTGGGTTGTCGTACCGTGAATTCGATACGGCGAGCGGGGCGTTCATCATTCCGACCACCTCGCCGGTGCAGTTTGATCCCGGTGCGCTGCATGCCTCCATCCGGCGGCTGGTGGCGCTGGATCCGTCCGCCATCCATCTCACGCATTACGGCCCGGTTGCGGATGTGCGTCGCCTCGGGGATGACTTGCACACCACCATCGACGCGATGGTGGCGTTGGCGCATCGGCATGCCGGCGACACATACCGCCACGCCGCGCTGGCCGCAGCGATCGCGCAATTGTACGTCGAACGCGTGTGCGCGCATGGCTGCGCGCTGCCCGTGGAGAAGATCCGGGAATTGCTCGCGATTGACATCGAGCTCAACGCGCAGGGACTGGAAGTGTGGCTGGACCGGCAGGCGCGGCCGGCTGACCCGGTGGCACGTCGCCGCGCGAACCGGTTGCGGAGCCTGTGATACGCCATAATGCCTGCATGCACGATCCTGGCGCGGCACTGCCGCACGTAGTCATTCTGGGTGGCGGGTTCGGTGGCCTGTGGGCGACCCGCGCGCTGTCGCGCGCGTCCGTCCGCGTGACCCTGGTCGACTGCGCCAATCACCACCTGTTCCAGCCGCTGCTGTACCAGGTTGCCGCGGCCAGCCTGTCTGGCCCGGATATTTCCGCGCCGCTGCGGCACGTCGTGCGCAAGCAGCGCAACGTCACTGTGTGGATGGAAGCGGTTTCGTCGATCGATGTTGGCGCGCGGCGCGTGCTCACCGACACGCAGGGCATCGACTACGACTATCTGATCGTCGCGACCGGTTCCACGCACGCCTATTTTGGCAACGATGGCTGGGAGCCCTTCGCGCCGGGCCTCAAGACCATGGATGACGCCTTGGCGATCCGGCGCCGCATCCTGTTCGCGTTCGAAGCCGCCGAGCGCGAGCCCGATCCGCTGCGGCGCTCGGAGTGGCTGTCGTTCGTAATCGTCGGTGCGGGACCCACCGGCGTGGAACTGGCGGGTACTTTGGCCGAAATGGCGCACGACACCTTGCCGCGTGAATTCCGGCGTGCGCGTCCGCGCGATGCGTCGATCCACCTGGTGGAGGCTGGGTCGCGGGTGCTGACCGCGATGCCCGATGCATTGTCTACGGTGGCCCGCCGCAAGCTGGAGCGTATGCACGTGCAGGTGCACTGCAATACACGCGTCACGGACATCGATGCGACGGGCGTGCAGGTGGGCGATGCGCGCATCGCCGCGCGCACGGTGTTGTGGGCCGCCGGAGTGGCGGCGTCACCGCTCGGTGCGCAACTGGGTGCGCAATGCGACCGCGCAGGCCGCGTGCATGTTGCGCCGGATCTTTCGCTGCCTGGACATCCCGAAGTACTGGTGATCGGCGATCTTGCGCACGTCGAACAAGATGGCAAGCAGGTACCGGGCATGGCGCCTGCGGCCAAGCAAATGGGTGCGCATGCTGGCAAGGTGATACGTGCGCGCATCGCCGCTCGCGCGCCGCCGCCGTTCCGCTACCGCGACTTCGGCAGCCTCGCCAGTATCAGCCGGTCGTCCGCGGTGGTCGCCGTTCGCGGTTGGCGTATTTCAGGTGTCGCCGGCTGGTTGTTCTGGTTGTTCGTACACATTTTCTTCCTGATCAGCTTTCGCAACCGGCTCGCCGTGATGTTGAATTGGGGCTGGTCGTACCTGACCGGGCAGCGTTCCGCGCGCATCATCGTCGGCCGCGACGAGCGCAAATGAGGCGCGCGTCGTTCGCGCGGCATCGCTTGGTTCAGTGACCGTGCTGCTCGTTGCCGTGGCCGTTGCCATGCTTTTCGTGGTGGCCCTTTCCATGGCGGCTCTTTTCGTGGTGGCCGTTTCCCTGGCTGTTGCCGTGCGCTTGGCTGTGGTCGTTGCCCCACCAACGCCGCTGGCGGCCGCCGTAACGCCGCACGACATCGTCGTTGCGCAGATACGGCCGATCGACGTCGAGGTCGATGTTCACGCCTCCAACGCGCACATAGGCATGCAGCGCCAGCGGCAGGCTGACGCCCGCCTGCCAACCCGCACCGCCCAGCCAGAACCACATGCGAGACGCAGGCTCGTAGTAGACCTCGGCCGACGGGTAGTACACGTAGCTGTGCTTGGCGCGCCAGCCGTGTGCAGGCGCCCACGGCGGCGGATCGGCCATCGCGGCCGGAGTGACGAAGCCCGCGCTGGCGAGGCCCAGCGCAATCAGTGCGGCGATGTGAACCAATTTCATCGGTTGTCTCCCGGGGTGACGTTGTTCAGCAGTATCACACTGCATGTGCATGCAAACCGAATGACGCGCCCAGCCATCACGGCCCGTTCAGCCAGTGGGGGCGCAACCAGCGCGGACATCCACCGCCCGCAGCGAAGATCGCCATGCCGCGCTCGCTGACCCACGCATCCGCGACCGCGATCAATTCATCGTCCGCGTAGATCAAGGGACAACGTTCGCGTACCCACGGCGGCACGCGCGCCTGCTGAAACAAGTCGCGCAACTCACGCATGTGCGGATCACCCGCAGGCTTGATGCGTTCACCGCCTCGGCGCAGGCGCACCTCGAGCGGTGGACTGAAGCGGGCGTCCGCGTCGACGGGCGCAACGTTGAGCGTCCCGCAGTCCATGGGCAACGCGAGTGGCGCACCATCCCACGCGGCTTGCCAGTGCGCCGGTGGCGGTGCCAGCGGCGGTGTGGCGTGCAGGCGGCCGTTCCAGATGCGCACCTCGGCGCCCGGCCACGCGACGCAGGGCCGGGCGTCTTCCACGGCATGGGCGGCCTGATGCTGCAATTCGTGGCACTGTGCATCATTGGGAATCGGCAGGCTTCGCTCGCGCAGCCACTGATGCAATACCGGGGTACACAACGCTTCAGGCAACGCCAACCACGCATCCACGTCGAGGGTGGCCTGGTCGCGCCGGATGGATCCCAGCGCGGCGTCGGCTTCACGCGCGAGGTAGCCGGCGGCGGCGCGGCACAGTTGCGCGCTGTGCAGGATGGATGCCTTTGCGTGCGGCCAGTATTTTTCGATGCGCGGCAGGATGTCGTTGCGCATGATGTTGCGGGTGAAACGCGGATCGTCGTTGGCGGGATCATCAATGACGGTCAACGCTTGTGCCGCGATGTAGTCGCGCAGGGCCGTGCGCGGAACGTTCAGCAACGGGCGCCACAGGAAACCTCGCGCGAACGGCCGCAGCGCAAGCATTCCGCCCAGCCCTTCTGGTCCGGCGCCGCGCAGCAACTTCAGCAGGATGGTTTCTGTCTGATCGTCGCGGTGGTGGCCCAGTGCCATCCATTCGCCATCGCGCAGCACGTCGGCAAAAACCGCTCGCCGCGCGCGGCGTGCCGCCGCTTCGATGCCTTCGCCAAGTGTGTCGTCGACGCGAACACGGGCGACCCGCAGCGGCACGTCGAGCGCTTCGCAAAACCGGCGGCAGTGATCGGCCCAGCGCCCGCTGTTCGCGTGCAGGCCGTGGTCGACGTGCACGGCATGCAAGCCGCGTGCGCGCGCTTCGGGCACCTGTGCCAAGGCGTGCAACAGCGCGCTGGAATCCGGACCGCCGCTGTAGGCGACGCAGATTGCCGGCGCGGCGTTGCGCAATTCGTGTCTGAGATGGTCGACGAGATTCAAGCGGATCTCCACCTGTCCCGGCCAAGGAGTCTATCGCGCTGTCGTGAACGAGCGCTCGGTGCCGGCCTCGGCCGGGTCGGTGAGAAATACTTGCACTTGATCGAGCTCGTCGGCGTTGCCGGTTTCGAAAGGCACGCCGCCCGCCATGGGCTCAGCCTTCCTGGTAGGTGCCGTAGCTGCGCAACCGTTGGTAGCGTTGTTCCAGCAACTGGTCGACCGGCAGGGCGGTGAGTTCGTCCAACTCGTTCAACAGCACGGCCTTCAGACGGATCGCCATCGAACGCGGATTGCGATGCGCGCCGCCGGTCGGCTCGCGGATGATCTTGTCGATCAGGCCGAGTTCCAGCAGGCGCGGTGCGGTCATGCCCATCGCTTCGGCCGCATCGCGTGCGCGCGCGGCATCCTTGTAGAGGATCGACGCGCAACCTTCCGGTGTGATCACCGAGTAGGTCGAATATTGCAGCATGTTGACGCGGTCGCCGACGCCGATCGCCAGCGCGCCGCCCGAGCCGCCTTCGCCGATCACGGTGCACACGATCGGTACCTTGAGTTCGGCCATTTCTTCGAGGTTGCGGGCGATGGCTTCACTTTGGCCGCGTTCTTCGGCACCGACTCCGGGGTAGGCGCCGGGTGTGTCGATGAAGGTGAGGATGGGCAAGTGAAAGCGCTCGGCCAGCTGCATCAGGCGCAGCGCCTTGCGGTAGCCTTCCGGGCGCGGCATGCCGAAGTTGCGCCGCACCTTGGATTTGATGTCGCGGCCCTTCTGGTGGCCGATCACCACCACGGGCCGCCCGACAATCCGCGCCAGCCCGCCCACGATCGCGGCGTCGTCGGCGTACATGCGGTCGCCGGCGAGCTCGTGGAACTCGTCGCACATCACCGCGATGTAGTCCGTGGTGTACGGGCGGCCTGGATGCCGCGAAAGTTGCGATACCTGCCACGAAGAAAGGTTGCGGAAGATTTCGGCGGTTTTCACCCGCAGTTTGGAACGCAGTTTGCCAACCTCGGCATCAACGTCGAGCGCGTTGTCGTGGCCCGCGGCGGTCAGCTCGCGAAGTTTGTCTTCCAGCTCGGCGATCGGCTGTTCAAAATCGAGGAAGTTCGGATTCATTGCCTGCATCAGGCTGGACAAAGCCGCGATTATAGCCGCCCGGCATGTGCTGACGGGCTGACCATACCCTTGCGTACAGGAGCGGCGGCGAGATGTGCGCTCAGTCAGCGCTGGGTCGCGCCAGCGAGGCCTGCACGGACTTGATACCCGGTATGTCGTGCAGGGCGCGCAGCAGATCGGTGCTGACGCGCACGCGCCAGTCATCACCTAGACGAATGTCCGCGCTGCCTGCGGCGTTGTGGTAGCCGGTCAGGAGCAAGGGTGTGCGCCCGCCGCAGTGTCCGGCCAGGGCGTGCTTGAACGTTGTTACGAAGTCGGCATCGATAGCGTTGATGCCAACCCGCAATATCCTGGCGCCGGCTTCGCACGCGGCATCGAGGGTCCACACGCGGCGCGCACGCAGTTGCAACTCGCCACTGAAATCGTCGAAGCCCAAGCCGCCTTCGATCACCAGCATTGCGTCGGGTTGCAGCAGCGCGGCGTATTGCGCGAACGCATCGCGGAAGAAGCCGACTTCCAGCGCGCCGCTCCAGTCTTCGATGCGCACGAACGCAGCCGTGTCGCCACGGCGGCGCATTTTGGTGAGCATGCCGGCTGCGGCCCAGGGCGTCTCCGGGGCGCGTCGGTAGCGGTTGTCGGCGTCATCGCCGTCGTTCTTGCGTGGCGGTGGCGGTTCGTAATGATCACCGATTTCGCCGAGCGGGCAGGTAGCCAACTGCGCCAGCACTTCGCGCCACGGATCGGTCGGATGGCCGGAAAGATAGTGTCCGAGCGTCGCGCGCTCACCCGCGAGTTTGCGTTCCAACGACCAATCGGGTTCGGTTTGCGTCGCGATCGCCAGCGTTGCAACCGGTGCCAGCGCGGCGCCGAACATGTCGTTCTGGCCGGCTTGGCGGTCGCGCAGGCTCTGTTCGGCTGCCTTCACCGCTTCAGGAAGCTGCGCGGTAAGGGTGGCGCGATTTTCTCCGAGTGAATCGAGCGCGCCGGATTGGATCAGCGCCTCGAACACGCGCTTGTTCAACTTGCCGGGATCGAGCCGCGCGCAAAAATCGGCGAGGTTCTTGAACGGCCCACCGTTCGTGCGGCTGGCCGCAACGGATTCGCATACCGCGCGCCCCACGCCCTTGATCGCGCCGAGGCCGTAGCGGATGCTGCCGCGCGGGCCGGCCTGCGCGGCGTCCGCTTCGTTGTTGGCGGTGAAATGGAAGGCGGATGCATTGACGTCGGGCGGCAGCACTGCGACGCCGATCGCGCGCGCGTCGTCGATGAACTGCACCTGCTTGTCGGTGGAGTCCATGTCCGAGGACATCGTCGCCGCCATGAACTCGGCCGGGTAATGCGTCTTCAGCCAGGCCGTGTGGTAAGCGACCAGCGAATACGCCGCGGCGTGCGACTTGTTGAAGCCATAGCCGGCGAACTTCTCCATCTGGTCGAAGATCGCATCGGCCTTTTTCGCATCAACGCCGTTTTGCACTGCGCCGTCGCGGAAAATTTCGCGGTGCTTGGCCATTTCGGCCGGCACCTTCTTGCCCATCGCACGGCGCAGCAGGTCGGCACCGCCCAGTGAATAGCCGCCGACGATCTGCGCCATCTGCATCACTTGTTCCTGATACACCATGATGCCGAAGGTTTCGCGCAACACCGGTTCGATGCGCGGATCGGGATAGACCACCGGCTCGCGGCCGTGCTTGCGCGCGACGTAGTTCGGGATCAACTCCATCGGGCCCGGACGGAACAGCGAGTTCAACGCGATCAGGTCTTCGAGGCAGTCCGGCTTGGCATCCTTCAACAGCCGCTGCATGCCGTTGCCTTCGAACTGGAACACCGCGATGGTGCGCGCCTCGCGGAACATCTGGTAGGTAGGCTCATCGTCGAGGGGCAACTGGGCGAGATCCAGCGCCGCTTCGCCCGTCTGTGCACGCCGTGCATTGATCGCCTTGACCGCCCAGTCGAGGATGGTGAGCGTGCGCAGGCCGAGGAAGTCGAATTTCACCAGGCCCACGGCTTCGACGTCGTTCTTGTCGTACTGGGTGACGACGCCGGTGCCACCCGGCTCGGAATACAGCGGCGCGAAATCGGTAAGCGGGCTGGGCGCGATCACCACGCCGCCGGCGTGTTTGCCGGCGTTGCGGGCGAGGCCTTCGAGTTTGAGCGCAAGGTCGATCAGCGTGCGCGCCTCGTCGTCTTGCGCGTACAAATCGCAGAATTCCCGAACGACGCGATCGGGCTCGTTCTTCGATTTGTCGCTGCATCCCAGCGCATCGCCGAGGGTCAAATCCAGCGGCATCCGTGGAATGAGCTTGGCGATCTTGTCAACCTGCCCGTAGGGCATGCCGAGCACGCGCCCGCAGTCGCGCAACACGGCCTTGGCTGCCATCGAACCGTAGGTGATGATCTGGCTGACCTGGTCGCGGCCGTATTTGTCGGCGACGTAGGCGATCACCTCGTCACGGCGTTCCATGCAGAAGTCGACGTCGAAGTCGGGCATCGACACGCGTTCGGGATTGAGGAAGCGTTCGAACAGCAGCCCGAAGCGCAGCGGGTCGAGGTCGGTGATCTTCAAACACCACGCCACCACCGAACCCGCGCCGGAACCACGCCCGGGGCCGACGGGAATATCCTGTGACTTGGCCCAACGGATGAAGTCCGAGACGATCAGGAAGTAGCCGGCGAAGCCCATCTTGCCGATCACGTCCAGCTCGTTCTCAAGCCGGTTGACGTAATCCTCGCGCGTGTGGCCCTCGGCGATGCCTGATGCGGTGAGGCGCTGCTCCAGTCCCTCGCGCGATTGGCTGGTGATCCACGATTCCAGCGTGTGCTTTTCGGGAACCGGGAAGGCCGGCAGGAAGTACGTGCCGAAGGACAGTTCGAGGTTGCAGCGTTTGGACAGTTCGACCGTGTTTTCGAGCGCTTCGGGAATATCCGCGAACAAATCCGCCATTGCTTGCGGTGGTTTCAGCCACTGCTCGGGCGAGTAATCGTGCGGCCGGCGCGAATCGGAAAGTTGGAACCCCTGCTGGATGCATACGCGCGCTTCGTGCGCTTCGAAGTCATCGGCATCGAGGAAACGCACGTCATTGCTGGCGACAATGGGAAGGTCGAGGCTTGCCGCAAGTTGCAAGGCGCCGTGATTGAAGGCTTCCTCGCCGTCGCGCCCGGTGCGGGTCAGTTCGAGGTAAAGGCCGTCGCCAAAGTGCCGTCGTAGTGAATCGAGATTGGCCTGCGCGTCGTGTTCGCGTCCGGCGCCAAGCAGGCGGCCACAGGCGCTTTCGCGACCAGCGATCGCGAACAGGCCTTCCACCGCAGCGTGCAGCCACTCGGCCTGCAACTGTGCGCGTCCCGCGTGTTGGCCTTCCAGCCAGCCGCGTGAAACCAGTCGCGACAGGTTGAGATAGCCGACGTGGTCGCGGCAGAGCAGGGTAAGGCGGGTGGGGCGGGTCGGATCTTCGGGATCGGCCAACCACGCATCGCAACCCACAATCGGCTTGACGCCGGCCTTCTCGCAAGCGCGGTAGAACTTGATCTGCGCGAACAGGTTGGAATCATCGGTCAGCGCCAACGCCGGCATGCCCAGTTCCACTGCCCTGCTCACCAGGTTCGCGTGCGTGGCCTTGACCGGATCGCCGTACTCAGGCTTTGCCGGGATGCGGATCGTCGAATCGCGCAGCGAGTATTCGCTGTGCGTGCGCAGGTGGATGAACTCGATCGGCATGGCGGGCTTCGTGGTATCTGTGCAAGCCTATTGCCGCCCGGCGGGGGCGGCAAGCTTGACAGCGTGCTGCCGCATCGGCGTGTCAGGGCTGGTGCGCTTGCGTGGCCATGGTGGCAGGAATGCTGCGGCTGCCGGCTATCGGCGGAGGTGCAGGTTCGCTCATCAACTGGTTGATCTTTGCGACCAGCGAGTCGAGAGCGCTCTTGTCATACCCGACTTCGATGTGCGCGATGGTGCCGTCACGATGCAGCATGATCATTTGTGGAAGTCCGGCGTCGTTGAGGCCGAATGAATCCGACAGCGAACCGTTGCGATCCCATGTGATCAGCAGGCCTGGCAGTTTCGCGTTGAGCAGTTGCGAGGCCTTCACGAATACACGATGGCTTTGCTCGTAATTGATCTCGACTACCTGCAGCGGTAGATGCCGCTGGTTGGCTACTGCCTGAAAGCCTCCGAGTACCGGCAGCTCCTGCATGCAGTATTGGCACCAGGTGGCCCAGAAGCTGATCACGACCACCTGGCCGCGCAAATCGCTGACGCGTACGTCCTGGCCGGCCAGCGTCTCGCCGAGGTAGTTCGGAGCTTTCGCGTCATCCGGTAACGGTTTTGCCATCGCCATGCCACAGAACAGCGCCACGGCAAGAAAGGTCAGGATTCGACGCATGGCGATCTCCGGGCAGGCAATGGTTGCAGGCATTTTCGCACCGGCGCGAAGCTGCGGCGATGCTCCGGACAAGGTCCGAGCCGTTGCAGGGCCGCAAGATGTGCGGGTGATGGGTAACCCTTGTGCTGCGCAAATCCGTAGCCGGGCCAGCGTGCCTCGTATTCGACGAGCAGACGATCGCGCGTGACCTTGGCGAGGATCGACGCCGCGCTGATCGCGGGTTCGGTTGCATCGCCACGCACGACGGCACGCGCGGGGCAGGGCAGAGATTCGGGCAGACGGTTGCCATCGATCAGGGCGAGCTCTGGAACGATCGCCAGTAATTCCAGTGCGCGTGACATGCCGAGCAGGGTGGCCTGCAGGATATTCACCCGGTCGATCTCGTCTGCCTCCACGCGCGCGACGCTGTGGGCGAACGCGCGTGCGACGATCTGTTCGAACAACTGTTCGCGGCGACGGGCTGAAAGCTGCTTGGAGTCCGCGAGGCCGTCGATCGGCCGCGCCGGATCGAGGATGACCGCCGCAACCACCACGGGGCCCGCCAGCGGGCCGCGGCCAGCTTCGTCCACGCCGGCGACGGTCATCGTCACTGCAAATCATCCAGCTTGCCGAACACCCATGCCCGATACGACTTGCGCAACGCGGCATTCTTGCAATCGAGGTTGTGGCCATCGCAGCGGTCGCGCAGCAGGGTGTTGGCGGTGAAAAACGGGTCGCGTGGCAAGTCGCCCGCATCCAGCAGCAGAGACCCAAGATAGGCGATATCAATCATCGGAAAGTTCTCAGGCTGGATCGGCAGGTTGAAACCTTTCAGCATGTAATACGTGACATATTGCGGATCGCCGGCTGCGGCGGGTACCGACTTCGCCATGGCGTTTATGGCACCGCCAAACGAGGGTTGGTGATCGCCGAAGTGCAGCAGCAGTGCGGGCCGGCCCGCGTTGCGCAGGTACGCTTCCAGCTGCGTCATCCCCGCATCTGACGACGACAGTCGCCACAGGTAATTGGTGAGGTTGAGATTCAGCCAGTCGTCGAGCACGCTGTCGTCCGGCGCGAGCTTGCCGGTGAACAGCGGTTTGTCGTACGGTGCGGGATTGTCCTTCAGCGGCGACATGTGCGGCCCGTGCTCGTATAGCGTCAGCACGAACACGAACAATGGCTTGCCGTGGGCCTTGGGCCGCTCGATCGCGATGACATGTTCGAGTGCCTTGAAGACATCAATGTCGGTCGATTCCCACCCTATCCCCAGTTGTCCGCCGCCGTAGAACGCATTGAAACCGTAGTCGGCGTAGGCATCGCGTCCATTCATGAAGTCGGCGCCAGTGGGGTAGATGCCGACGGTGCGGTAGCCGTCGGCATCGAGCAGGCGCGGCAGCGTGTAGCGGATGCGCGGCGCGAGGTTGAACGGCGCGTAGATGCCGGCGGGGCCGAACAGGGTGTGCGGCAGGCCAGTGAGGAATGCAAACTCGCTGGTCCAGGTGCCGCCGCCCCAGGTGTGCACGTCGAGCCAGCCGTTGGCGATGGTGTTGGCGTCGGCGTGGAACATCCGCGCGTCGCACAGCTTCGACTTGCACAAGCTCAACATCCGCGGATCGAAGGTGCTTTCTTCCAGTACCGCGATGATGTCGGGTTTGTGCGTGTCGGCAGGCGTCGCGGGCGTGAGGTCGTGCCAGTCGTCGCGGTTGGCGTCGGCGAGCCGGAATGCCGGTTCGATGATGTGTGAGTTCGGGATCGAAACGATGAAGTCCGAAATGAAGCTTTCATCGTTCATCGCATCCCACATGCCCTTGGTGTACACGTCCGCGAATGGCCCCTTCGGCGCCAGTACGATCACCAGAAAGATGATGGCCGCGGCGGTGCCGGTGATGCGGACCGCGCGCCCGTGGGCAATTGGCCGGGGCCGGGCTGCCCCGCGCCACAGCAGCACCAGCACCAGCGGCACCAGCACCAGGGTGGCGACGATCGCTGCGATGATGAACGGATACCGCAACAACGTGCGCGCGATCTCGGTATTGAAGTAGTAGACGATGTCCGGTGCCAGCAGTGGCGTGGACAGGTACTGGAACTTCAGGTTGGCGGCGATCACCACCAGCAGCATCGGCAGGCATCCGGCAACGACACCGAAGGCCAGCCGCCCGCTGGCGGCCACCGCGAGTGCAACCATGCCGATCAGGAGGGCGACCGCGAACCAGACTTCTACAGTCGCCTGCTCGGCGAACGGGCCGAACCGCAACGTGGCCAGCAGTACAGCCGCAGCCAACGCCAGCAGCCATGCGCGGCTGTAATGCAAGGAAAAAAATCGCGGGCGCGTGGGGTTCATGGTGCTGTGGAGTGATCGCGTGCGGCGGACAGCAGTGGGATGATCGCGCGCGCAGCGGTGGCGGCCGCACCACCGCCCGCATGCAGTGACAGGTGCATGCGTTCGAACGCGTGGGCAATCTCGGTACGGCGGTCGCCGTCGCGCAACCATGCAAGGACGGCGTCGGCGAGTTTTTCCGCCGTGCAGTCCGCCTGCATCAACTCGGGTACCAGCGGTTCGCCAGCCAGCACATTCGGCAACGAATACACGTTGGTCTTCAGCATACCGAGCCCTTTCACGATGGCGTAGGTGATTGGAGCGATCCTGTAGCCGACCAGCATTGGCCGCTTGGCCAGCATGGCTTCCAGCGCCGCGGTGCCGGATGCCAGCAGGACCACGTCGGCGGCCGCGAGTGCGCGATGCGCATGGCCGTCAAGAATCACGGTACTTGGCTTCGCTTCGGCGAGACTCTTGATCGCCGCAAGACACCGCGCATTGGCAGCAGGAATCACGATTTGCAATCCGGGGACTTCAGCGGCGACGCGCCGCGCGGCTTCAAGGAAGATCTTGCCGAGGCGGTGGATCTCGGACAACCGGCTGCCGGGCAGCACCGCGAGCACCGTGGCGCCGGCGTCGAGGCCCAACTCGCGTCGCGCAGCATCGCGGTCCGGCAGCAGCGGGAAACGGTCGGCCAACGGGTGGCCGACGAATTGCGCAGCGACGCCATATTTTGCGTAGATCGCCGGTTCCATCGGGAACAGGCACAGCACGCGTTCGGCGGATTGCCCGATTTTTTTCGCGCGGCCCTGCCGCCATGCCCAGATCGACGGACTGACGTAGTGGACGGTGCGAATGCCCGCCTGCTTCAATTTCTTTTCGAGACCAAGGTTGAAGTCTGGTGCATCGATGCCGATGAAAACATCCGGCTGCAGCTCAAGCAGGCGGCGCCGCAACGCTGTGCGCAACCGCAGCAGTCGGGGCAGGTGGCGCAGCACTTCGGCGAGGCCCATCACCGACAACTCGGCGATGTCGTGCCACGCGTCGAAGCCTAGCGCGCGCATGCGCGGGCCACCGATGCCGACAAAGTGCGCGTCGGGGAGCTGCGCGCGCAACGCCTCGATCAGGTCCGCACCGAGTTGGTCACCCGACTCTTCTCCGGCGACGAGTGCGATGCATGGTGCAGTCCCCGCGTTGCGGCCCCCGGTCGCCATGATTCATCTCACCAGCGAGCGTTCGCTGCGGTCGATGAAGTTGCAGAAGGCGCGCACATCCGTGCTCACCATTGCCTGTTCGGCGAGTGCCGCGCGTGCCTCGTCCAGTGTCTTGTGCGAGAGATACAGCGTTCGGTACGCGCGCTTGATCGCCAGGATGCGTGCGGTATCGAAGCCGCGGCGTTTGAGACCCTCGGCATTGACGCCCCTTGGCACCGCGAATTGACCGGCCACGTAGATGAAGGGCGGCACGTCGCGGTTGATCGCCGCGTACATCGCCGCAAACGCGTGCGCACCGACCTTGCAGAACTGGTGCACGCCGGCAAAACCACCCAGCACGACGTGGTCGCCGACTTCGACGTGACCGGCAAGGGTGGCATTGTTGGCGAGGATGGTGTGGCTGCCGACGACGCAGTCATGGGCGACGTGCACATAGGCCATGATCCAGTTGTCGTCGCCGATCCGCGTGATCCCGCCGCCATCGCTGGTACCGCGACTGACAGTGACGAATTCGTGGAACGTGTTGCCGTCGCCGATGACAAGCTCGCTGCGTTCGCCATGGTACTTCTTGTCCTGCGGGTCGCCGCCCAGCGACACGTACGCGCCGATATGGTTGTTGCAGCCGATGCGGGTCGGACCCCGGATAAGGGAGTGGGCATCAACGCGGCTGCCTGCGCCGATTGCCACTTCAGGTCCGATCACCGTGAACGGTCCGACGGTGACGTCATCGGCGAGCGTTGCGGCCGCATCAACGATCGCCGACGGATGCACCCTGCTGGCGCCCGCGTTCACCGGGTCGATTCCGCGCACATCAGTTCGCACGTGGCGACTTCCTTGCCGTCCACGAGGGCGCGGGCAGTGAAAATGCCCATGTTGCGGATCAGGCGCTTGAGCTTCACTTCCAGGTGCAACTGGTCGCCGGGGACCACCGGTTTCAGGAAGCGCGCGTTGTCGACCTTGGCGAGATAGAAGATCAGGCTGTCGTCCGGCGCGGCGGTTCCTGAAAGCCCGAGCAGCAGGCCTGAGGTCTGCGCCAGCGCCTCGACGATCAGCACGCCGGGCATGACGGGATGGCCGGGAAAGTGGCCGTTGAAGTACGGTTCGTTCATGGTGACGTTCTTGATCGCCACGATGCTTGCGCCCGCGCAGAGTTCAATCACGCGATCGACCAACAGGAACGGGTAGCGGTGCGGCAGGATTGCCGCAATCCGTTCCGCGTCGACCGGCAGGGTCACGGGGCAGGGCATGTCGTTCATCAATCTTGTTCCTTGGTCAGTGCTTGCAACTGTCGCTCCAGCGCGGTGATTCGCCGCGCCATCTCATCAAGGTGGCGCATCCGCACGGCGTTGCGGCGCCAGGCGCGATTTTCCTCGATCGGCGCGCCGGAAGAATACACGCCGGGTGTCCGGATCGAATGGGTCACCAGGCTCATCGCCGTGATGGTAACGCCGTCGGTGACTTCGAGGTGACCGAGGATGCCAGCGCTGCCGGCGATCAGGCAGTTGCGGCCGATGCGCGCACTGCCGGCGACGGCCGCGCAACCGGCCAACGCGGTGTGCGCGCCGATGTGCACGTTGTGGGCGATCTGGATCTGGTTGTCGAGGCGTACGTCCTCTTCCAGCACGGTGTCTTCGAGCGCGCCGCGATCAATCGTGGTGTTGGCGCCGATTTCACAGTCGTCACCAATGCGCACGCCGCCCAGTTGCGGCACTTTGATCCAGCCGTCGCGATCGCGCGCGATGCCGAAACCGTCGGCGCCCAGCACGGCACCGGGATGGATCAACACGCGTTTGCCGAGCGTCACACGCGTCACCAGCGTGACGTTCGCGCCGAGCCGTGATTGCTCGGCGATCGTGCAATCCGCGCCGATCACGCAATGCGGCCCCAACACGACGCCGGCGGCAATTTCGGCACCGTCCTCGATCACGCAACCGGGACCGATGCAAGCGGATGGGGCGATGCGTGCGTCCGCGGCAACGACTGCTGATGGGTGCACCCCGGGCTGCGCGGCCGGGAGCTGCTCGAACAACGCAGCGATGCGCGCGTAGGCGAGGTACGGGTCGTCCTTCGCGATCAGCGCCGGCACCGGGCTGGCGTCGGCATGCTCGGCGGCGAGCACCACTACGCCTGCACCGGTCACCGCGAGTTCGGATGCGTAGCGCGGGTTGGCCAGAAACGTGAGCTGTCCGGCCTGCGCACGCGCCAGCGGCGCGACACCGTGAATGATTCCCGCGACGTCGCCGCGCGCTTCGAGACCGAAGCGCTGCGCGAGTTCGGAGATGCGATAACCTTTCGACCGTTCCATACACCCCATCGAACCTTCACGCGCGATCACAAGCGAATCGGTCCGCGAATGAACGCAAATGGACGCGAATAAGGACAAGGAGGCAATGATTCCGTCGCCGCCTTTGCTACTATTTGCGTCTATTTGCGGACGGCTGTCTTTTGCTTGCTCTCCTGCACGCCCCGTCATCAAATCAGAACGTACGGCCGAAATAGAATTGCAGGGTTTCTTCGAACGGCTTGTCGCCTGGCTTGTCGCGTATCGGTCGCGCCAGGTTGATCACGATCGGGCCCACCGGTGCAATCCATTGCAGGGATACGCCCACGGAAGCACGCAAATCCGCCGCCTTGAAATCGCCGTAGCTGCCGAACACGTTGCCGACGTCGGTGAAGAGCGAAACGCGCGCCTTGTCGTTGTCCTTGAAGAGTGGCAGCACCAGTTCCGCACTGCCGAGAACCTTGAAGGCGCCGCCGACCGGTTGCGGGTGGTAGTACTGCGGGTTCGCCGATCCGAAGGGCACGTTTGGGCAGACCCCGTTGACGGCAATCGCGTCGGTCGCGGCTTGCCCGTTCGTGCCGATAGCCCCCGAGCAGATGCGGGGTCCCAGCGTGTTGTCCTGGAAGCCGCGCACGTCGCGCACGCCGCCGCCATAGAAGTTTTCGAAGAACGGGAAGGACATGGTGTGGATGTTTCCATCGGAATCGGCGTATTGCACCGAGATGTCCTTGGAACCGTAGGTGCTGCCGTAGCCCAGCGTGCCAGACACGTGTCCGATGAGGCCGAGCGGCAACGGGAAATAGTCGCTGGTCGTCATGGTCAGCTTGTAGTACTGCACCGTCGCACCGGGCAACGCAACCTCGGCGCTGAACTGCTGCAGGCCACCGCGGGTGGGCTTGAAGAACCGGTTGAGGGTGTCGTGCGAGTAAGACAGCGTGAGTGGCGCGGTGTGGTTGGTGAAGTTGCCGATCTTGTTGAGCTGGTTCAAGAAGGCCAGCGGGCTGTAGCCCTGGATCCACACGATCTTGGTGGTGTTGATTCCGATGCCGGCATTGATGCTGTCGGTCTCGCTGATCGGGAAGCTGAGGTAACTCGAAAACGCGTTGGTGTTGGAAAGGTAGGACGCGATGTTCTGCTCACCCTGGTTCAATTTCAACACGCTGGCGCTGTAGCCGATGCCGATGCCGCTGTCCGTGAGGTACGGGTTGAAGAACGACACCTGGTATTGCTTGAGGAACACGCTCTTGGAAAGCGTCACTGAAACGTTGTCGCCAGTTCCGAGGAAGTTGTTGTTGACGATGGAGGTGCTGAGAATCAGGCCGGACACCTGCGAGTAGCCGACGCCGAACTGGAACTGGCCCGAAGATTGCTCGGTCACGTTGACATTCAGGTCGACTTCGTCGGTGGTGCCGGGCACCTTGACGGTGTCGATACTGACATCCTTGAAGAACCCGAGCCGCTGCAGGCGCACTTTGGAACGGTCGATGGCCGCCTGCGAATACCACGCGCCCTCGAACTGGCGCATCTCGCGGCGCAGCACTGGGTCCTGGGTGTGGGTATTGCCCTTGAAATTGATGCGGCGCACATACACGCGCGCGCCCGGCGTGATGTAAAACGTCAGGTCGACGGTATGATCCTTCTCGTCCACCTTGGGCATCGGTTCAACCTTGGCGAAGGCATAGCCGATGTTCGAGAGCACGTTGGTGATGGCATCCGACGACAGTTCGATGTCATGGCGATTGAAGACCTCGCCATCCTTGATGCGCAACACCTTGCGCAGGGCCGCTTCGGGCAATACCAGGGTACCGAGCAGGTGGATGCCGGAAATCTTGTAGATGGTTCCTTCGTTGACAGCGGCCGCGATGTAGATGTCGTGTTTGTTCGGGCTGATGGTGACCTGCGCCGAGCCGATGTTGAAGTCCGCATAGCCGCGATCGAGGTAATACGAGGCCAGTTTGGTCAGGTCTCCGGACAACTTCTCGCGCGAATACTGGTCGTTGTTGGAATACCACGACGTCCAGTTGGGGGTGCCCGACTCCCAGTCCTTGCGGATCTCGTGATCCGTGAAGGCGCGGTTGCCGACGATGTTGATTTCCTGGATCTTGGCGGCCTTGCCTTCCTTGATCTCGATGTCGATCGCCACGCGGTTGCGGTCGAGCCGGGTGACGTGCGGTTCGACCGAGACGTTGTATTTGCCGCGGTCGTTGTATTGGGAAACCAGCTGCTGGCGCAACTGGTCGAGCGTCAGCCGGTTGAAAGTCTGGCCGGTGGCGAGGCCCGAAGCCTTCAGGCCATTCATCAGCTGGGGGGTCTTGATGTCCTTGTTGCCGTGCACCGTAAGGCTTGCGATCGAAGGGCGCTCGACCACCTTCACGATCAGGATGTCGCCCTGGCGTTCCAGCTCGACATCGCTGAAGAAGCCGGTGTTGAACAGCGACTTGATCGCCTTCTCGGCATTGGCATCGGTGATCGTCTGGCCGCGCTCGACTGGCAGGTAACTGAGCACGGTACCGGCCGCGATGCGTTGCAGCCCTTCGATGCGGATGTCGGAGACGGTGAAGGGCTGGAACGCATAGGCGGCCGTGGGGGCGGCCAGCGCGGCGAACAGGATCAGTGCGGCGACTCTCTTCATCGTCGGGTCCGGAAATTCAAGGGATGCGGATGCAAACGCTGCATCCTACAGGCGCAGCCGGTTGCGGGAAAGCGGCGCGGTCAGCCGGCATGGCTGCCACGGGTGGTACTGCGGTATGCGGGGTGGGCCGAACCCGCCGTCATGGCGAGAAGACCCGGAGAATATCGTTGTAGAAAGCGAGCCCGACCAGCATCACCAGCAGGGCCATGCCGACGTACTGCCCGGCGATCAGCGTGCGCTCGGACAAGGGTCTTCCTTTCACGCCCTCGGCGATGAGGTAGACCATCTGACCGCCGTCGAGGATCGGGATTGGCAGCAGGTTCATCACGCCGAGGCTGAGCGAGATGATGCCAAGGAAATACAGGAACCACGCCGGACCCATTTGCGCCGAGGTCTGTGCGTACTGGGCAATGGAGATCGGGCCGGACAGGTTGGACAGCGAGGCCGAGCCGGTCAGCATGTGCCCCAGCATCTTGACGGTCGTGGAAGTCAGGTCCCACAGCTGCCCGAATGCGGCCGGGATCGCGGCCAGCGGGCCGCGCTTGAACACGGTGTCGTAGGGCGCGGTCTTCGGCTGCACGCCGATGCCGATGGTCCAGATCTTGCCGCTGCCGGGTTCATGGGTCAGGCGCGGTTGCACGTGCACCGTGAGCGGCTCATTGCCGCGCACGACGGCGAGCGTCAGCAACTTGTCCGGGCCGGCCTGCTTGTGGATGACATCCACCAGCTTGCTCCAGTCGTCGATCGTGATGCCGTCGATGTGCGTGATGCGGTCACCGGGTTTGAGGCCGGCCGCTTGCGCCGCGCTGTCCGCCACCACCGTGCCCACGATTGCCGGCAAGGTGCGCTGCAGCGGCAGCATCCCGGTTTGGTCCATCACCGTCTGTGCATCCGGGTGCGGTGGCAACTTGGCGAAATCCATGATGCGGGTTTCGATCGCACCCGCGGGCGTACGCAACTTGACCGGTGTGGCCTGGCGCGATTCGGCCGCGGTGCTGAGCGCGAGGCTCAAGTCGGTCCAGTTGGCGATGGGCTGCCCGGCGACGTCGAGGATACGGTCACCATTCTGGATACCAGCCTGGGCGGCGATGTTGCTGACGTCGCCAACCAGCGGTTGGAAATCCGGTTTGCCGATCACCAGCATGGCCCAGAATGCGGCGACCGCGAAAATCAGGTTGAACCCGGGGCCGGCAAGGATGATCAACATGCGCTGCCAGACCGGCTTGCCGGTGAACTCACGTGGACGATCGACGGATTCGACGTCACCTTCGCGTGCATCCAGCATCTTCACGTAGCCGCCCAGCGGGATCCACGCCACGCAATATTCCGTGCCGTCCTTGCCGTACCACGACTTGATGGGTTTGCCGAAGCCGACCGAAAACCGCAGTACCTTCACGCCGCAGCGGCGCGCGACCCAGTAGTGGCCGAACTCGTGGAAGGTCACCAGGATGCCGAGGGTGACGATCATCCACCACGCGGATCCGAGGATGTTCAGGAATTCACTCATGTGCTTGCAGCAATACGCCGGTCAGGACTGCATGATAAGACAACCGGCCTGAAGCGCCGGTCGGCGCGTTTCGGGCAGATGGATGGACAGCAGCGGAGCGCCCGTGGTTCCGCGTCAAAGGCCGAGCAGCAATTTTCCGAGCACGAAGATCGGCAGTGCCGCGACGATCGAGTCCATGCGATCGAATACCCCGCCGTGGCCTGGAAACAGGATTCCCGAGTCCTTGAGGCCCGCGTGCCGCTTCATCAGGCTCTCGAACAGGTCGCCCACGATCGAGAACAGCACGGTCAGCAAAGCCAGCGCGATGATCGCCGGCAGCCGATCGACGGGAACCTTCAGCAGCGCACCGCCGGCGAGGCCGACGCAGCCCGAGCACAGCAGCGCGCCGTAGACGCCTTCGCGGGTCTTGCCGGGGCTGATGGCGGGTGCGAGTTTGGTCTTGCCCCAGCGCCGTCCCGCCGTGTACGCGCCCATGTCGGCGACCGAAACGATGCACGCGAAAAACAATACCCACAAGTGACCATGTCCGGAATTGGGGTGCGCCATGTCGGCGTGCATCACCACCACCGCGCACCAGGCCGGCATGACCACCAGCACACCCACCAGCAGTTTGGGGATCGCGTGCGCGCGGGTGGGTGTGGCGCCGCAGCGGGGGTTGCGCAGCCAGAGCAAGGCCAACAGCCACCATGCGAGGCCCAGCAATACCGGCAGCCACCACCACGGAGATTTGCAAACATGCCACAGCAATCCGAATACGATCGCATAGCCCAGCAGGCACAACGCGCGTAATGCCCGGCCGCGAACGCCCGCCATCCGAGTCCATTCCCACAGCCCCAACAGGAACACCAGGCCAAGCAAGGTTGCGAACGTCGGCGCGCGGGTCAGGAAAATCAGCGCGAGGATCAGCGGCGCGAGGATGAGGGCGGTGATGACGCGCTGCTTCAGCATGGGAACGTGGTCAGCTCGCGCGGGCGGTGGGCAGGGGCGTCGGCACGCAGCCGAAACGCCGTTCGCGGCGCGCGTAGTCGGCCAGCGCGAAGTCAAGTTCCGTCGCGTCCATGTCGGGCCACAGGGTATCGGTGAAATACAGCTCGGTATAGGCCAGCTGCCACAGCAGGAAGTTGCTGATGCGGCGCTCGCCGCCGGTGCGGATGAACAAATCGGGGGGCGGCAGATCGGCGAGGCACATGCGGCCGTTCAAGGTTTTTTCATCGATGCTGGTGGGGTCGAGCGTCCCCGCGAGCGTCGCTTCCGCCAGTTGACGGGCGGCCTGGGCGATGTCCCAGCGTCCGCCGTAGCTGACGCAGACGTTCAGCGCGAGGCGGGCATTGTCGGCGGTACGCAAGGCCGCCGCGTACATGCGCGCGCGCAGCGTCTCGGAAAACGCCGACAGGTTGCCGATGAACCGCACGCGCACTTCATTCTTGTGCAGCTCGTCGATTTCCTTGTCGATAGCTTTCAGGAACAGCTCCATCAAGGCGCCGACTTCGCCGCTCGGGCGTTGCCAGTTTTCCGACGAGAACGCGAACAGGGTGAGCGCTTCGATGCCTTGGCGCAGGCAGTATTCGACCGTGGCGCGCACCGCCTTCTGGCCGGCACGGTGGCCGAAGCTGCGTGGCTGCGCGCGGCGGCGTGCCCAGCGGCCGTTGCCATCCATCACGATCGCGAGGTGGCGTGGGGTGCTGGGCGGCTTCGTGGCAGCTGCGCGCGAGCGTGGCTTGCGAGTAGTGATCGCGGTCATCCCCATGCGTCAACCCGCTGCATGCCCGGATCGGGCAACGCTGTCGCGATGCTGCTGAGCGTGCTTCCGGGGTCGTGCGCCGCGGCGCTCACAGCGCGAGCAGTTCCTGTTCCTTGGTCTGTACCGTGGCGTCCACTTCCTTGATGAACTGATCGGTCAGTTTTTGCATGTCGTCCTGACCGCGCCGGTCTTCGTCTTCGGTGATCTGCTTGTCCTTGAGCAGGTCCTTGATTTGCTGGATCGCGTCGCGGCGAATGTTGCGGACCGCGACCTTGGCACTTTCGCCAGCGTGCCCGACGAGCTTGGCCAAGTCCTTGCGGCGCTCCTCGGTGAGCGGCGGCATGTTGAGGCGTATCACCATGCCGGCCGTGGTCGGGGTGACCCCGAGGTCGGAGGCCATGATCGCTTTTTCGATCGCGCTGACGACCGTCTTCTCGTAAGGCGTGATCGTCAGCGAGCGCGAGTCGGACACCGCCACGTTGGCGACCTGGTTGAGCGGCACGTCCGAGCCGTAGTAACTCACCCTGATGCCATCCACCAGGGCCGTGCTGGCGCGGCCGGTGCGCAGGTGCGACAACTCGTGGCGCAAGGCCTCGACACTCTTGCCCATGCGGGATTCGGTGTCGCGTTTGATGTCGTCGAGCATGGCAAGCGCTTCCGGCGTGTTCGGTCAGTCACCAAGTATAGCGGTCAAGCGCGCGCTTTGGCCGCCCCCTGGCGCACGCGGACACGCACACTCGCATCCTTGAGCGTACGGTCATTCCGGCGCAACGACGTGCGTGGTGTCACCACCCCATGTAATGGCCACCGTTGATCGCGAGGTTCGCGCCGGTGATCCATGCGGCCTTGTCGTCAAGGAAGAAGGCGATCGCGTACGCGATTTCATCCGGTTCGCCCAAGCGCCCCAGCGGAATCTGCGCGACGATCTTCGCGCGCACGTCTTCGGGCACTGCCATCACCATGTCGGTGCCGATGTAGCCGGGCGACACCGTGTTGACGGTGATGCCGAACCTGGCGTTTTCCTGCGCCAGTGAAATGGTGAAGCCGTGCATGCCGGCCTTGGCGGCGGCGTAGTTGGCCTGACCGTACTGGCCCTTCTGGCCGTTGATCGAGCTGATCTGGATGATGCGGCCCCACTTGCGTGCGCGCATGCCTTCGATGACCGGGCGGGTTACGTTGAAGCACGCGTTCAAATTGGTGTTCACCACGTCCGTCCACTGCTGGTAAGTCATCTTGTGGAAAGTGGTGTCGCGGGTGATGCCGGCGTTGTTGACTAGGATGTCGATCGGGCCGAGCTGGCCCTCGATTTCGGCCACCATTGCCGTGCACGACTCCGGATCGGACACGTCGCCTTTGACCGTCATCACCTCGATGCCTTCGCTGGCGAGCTTGTCACGCCATGCCTTGGTCTTTTCCTCGTTGCGGTAATTGGTCGCGACCTTGTAGCCCATCCCCGCCAGCCTGCGGACGATCGCGGTACCAATGCCGCCGGTACCCCCGGTAACCAATGCCACGCGTGCGCTCATGTCGACTCCTTGCGGGTGAAAGTGCTTACCATCGTACGCCCTGTTCTCAAATCGGGCGAGCCTTCGGAATCCGTGCTGACGCGTGCCACGCTCGCCTGCTTCATCGACTGGCTGGGTCGGTGGGCATCGGCTTCGCGGCAGGTTCGCTGTTTGCGATGCCGCGCAACGGCGAAGGATCGAAGCGCCCGGCTGCACGTCGCAGCATGCCGGCGGCAGTGGGCGCGTCGGGCACGGGTTGGCCAAGAAAACCCAGCGCACGTGCAAGGTTCGCCAGCGGCGAACGCATGTCGAGGACCGGCGCCGCATGCGACTTTGACAGTTTGCATCCGTTCGCATCGATGGCGAGGGGAATATGCGCGTACGCCGGCGTGGACAGGTCCAACAACTGTTGCAGCAGGATCTGGCGTGGCGTCGATTCCATCAAATCGTAACCGCGGACAACCTCCGTGATGCCCTGGAACGCGTCGTCAACCACGCAGGCGAGTTGGTAATTCCACAACCCATCGGCGCGTCGCAGCACGAAGTCACCGACGGCCGTGCGGACGTTTTGGTGTTGCGGGCCTTGCAGCAGGTCCTCGAATTCGATGTCGAGGTCCGGTGCGTGCAACCGCCATGCGGGTTCGCGTCCCGCGATCGCGGGACTCACACAATGACCATCGCGGTGCAGCACGCCCGAGGCTTCGAGATCGGTGCGGCTGCACCAACACGGGAACGCATGGCCTTCGTCGCGCAGGCGTTGCAACGCCGCAGCATAGGCGCCGCCGCGCTGCGACTGATACAGCACAGCACCGTCGGCGCTGAATCCGTGCGTGGCGAGCGCGGCGAGGATGGACGTGGCCGATCCCGCGACTTGGCGTGGCGGATCGATGTCTTCGATGCGCAGCAACCAGCGTCCGCCAGCGTGCTTCACGCTTAGCCAGCTCGCCAGTGCCGCCACCAGTGAACCGAAATGCAGCTCGCCGGTGGGCGAGGGCGCGAAGCGTCCGATCGGGATTTCGGGATGGTGTGGCACCGGTGTCGGAGTCAGGGCTGCCGGTACAACCGGTACAGGTTGTCTTCCTCGGAGCCCAGCCGGTGTTCCAGCCGTTTGCCGGCGCGAATGTGGTCATCGATGCGTATTGCCGCCGCCGGTTTGCGCATGCCGCCCATCGCGACTGCTGCCGCGATGTCATCGGCAGGTGGCCGCCGCGATGCCTTCATCGTGTTGTCCGTGCGGTGCAGCGCGTTTGCAAGCCGGTGCGTGGTTGAGACTGCTGATCGAGGACGCCAAAAACTTGCATGCTGTCAGCCCATGTGAGCATACGCCCGAATCGTCCAAACGTGTCGAGTTTGCGTGAACAGCGGCGGCGGTTACCATGCGGCGGGTGTGCCGGTGTGACGCCGGCGTGGGGGCCGCGCGCGGGGCGCGGCGAGGTGCCACCAGCGCGGGATCGAAACCCATGAATGCAATCAGCGGGATACCGTCGCGTCGCGAACTGACTGTTCGTGGCGTCATCATCGGCATCGTGATCACGATCGTGTTCACGGCCGCCAATGTGTTCTTTGGCCTGAAAGCGGGCCTGACCTTCTCGACCTCGATCCCGGCTGCGGTGATCTCGATGGCGATCCTGAAGGCGATGCGCGACGCCACCATCCAGGAGAACAACATCGTGCAGACGGTGGCCTCGGCCGCGGGCACGCTGTCGTCGATCATCTTCGTGTTGCCGGGCCTGGTGATCGTCGGCTACTGGACCGGCTTCCCGTTCTGGATCTCGGCGGGCATCTGCGCCACCGGCGGCATCCTCGGCGTGATGTACACGATTCCGCTGCGGCGTGCACTGGTCACGGATTCCGACCTGCCGTACCCGGAAGGCGTCGCCTGTGCCGAAGTGCTGAAGGTCGGCGCGGCCGAGGTACCCGCCACCGATGGCAAGGCTGCGGTCGAAACCAGCGGCTCGGGTCTCAAAGCCGTGCTGTGGGGTTCGATCGTGTCGGCAGTCTTCTACGTGATCGTGCAGACCAAGGTGTTCGCCGCGAGCGTCACCGATTATTTCCGTGTCGGTGGCGACAAGGGCGGCGCGACCGGTTTCGATTTCGGGCTGTCGTTCGCGCTGTTCGCGATCGGTCATCTGGTCGGACTGTGGGTGGGCGTGGCGATGCTGGTCGGCGCGGCGATCGGTTGGGCGTGGGCGGTGCCTTATTTCACGCACCTGCACGGGATGGCGGGCGACGCGTTTACGGTGGCGCAGGCTGGCTGGAGTCATTACGTGCGCTTCATCGGCGCGGGTGCGATCGGCGTGGCCGCGATCTGGACGTTGGCGAAACTGGTCAAGCCGCTGGTCAGTGGTCTGGCTGGCGCGTTCCGGGCGTCCCGCGCCCGCAAGGCCGGCACGCTTGATACGCTGCCACGTACCGAACATGACATGCCGATCGGAATGGTCGGTCTGATCTCGCTGATTTGTTTGATCCCGATCGCTTACTTGTTGTGGCATTTCGCGGTCAACAATGGCCTCGGCGCTACCACCGCGACCCTGGTGGTCGGTGGCGTGGTGTTCGTGGTGCTGTTGAGTTTCGTGGTGTCCGCGGTGACCGGTTACATGGCCGGCCTGATCGGTTCATCCAACAGCCCGCTCTCCGGCATCGGCATCCTGGTGGTGGTGATTGCGGCCCTGTTGCTGCTGTGGGGCGTCAAGCCGTTCCTGCCGCCGGGCGCCGACAAGGCGCTGGTTGGCTTTGCGTTGTTCATCACCTCGATCGTGTTCGCGGTGGCTTCGATCGCCAACAACAACCTGCAGGACTTGAAAACCGGCCAGTTGGTCGATGCCACGCCGTCCATGCAGCAGTGGGCGCTGGTGATCGGCGTACTGGTGGGTGCGATGGTGATTCCGCCGGTAATGGATTTGCTGCAACACACTTATGGTTTCCTCGGCGCGCCGGGTGCCAATCCGGCCACCGCGTTGCCTGCACCGCAGGCCGGGCTGATTGCGGCGCTGGCCAAGGGCGTGATCACCGGCGACGTGCCATGGGACATGATCGGGCTCGGTGCTGGCATTGGTGTGGCCATCATCATCCTCGATGAACTGCTCGGGATTTCGAAGAGGAAGGGTGCCCCGCGTTTGCCACCATTGGCCGTGGGCCTGGGCATCTACCTGCCGACGTCGACCACGCTGATGGTGGTGGTGGGGGCACTGGTGGGCGCGTGGTTCGATCGCCGGGCCGAGCGCAAGCCCGGAACCGAGGCGACCAAACAACTGGGGGTGTTGCTGGCTTCCGGCCTGATCGTGGGCGAAAGCCTGCTGGCAGTCATCTTCGCGGCGATCGTTGGCCTTTCCGGCATCCAGAGTCCGATCGCGCTGGTGGGCAAGGGCTTCGAGACGCCCTCGATCATCATCGGCGGCATCGTGTTCGCCGTGACGATCGCCTGGTTGTACCGGTGGATCATCAAGATGGCGCGCCCCGCGGCTTGAGAAAGCCCCCGCTTGTCACCACGTTGATTGCGCCACCGCGGTTCCCTTCTCCCTTCGGGGGGGGCGCCATCCTTGGCCGAGAGCTCCGTGGTGGCGCGCAGCGCTGGATGAGGGTCCGGTGCCGTGTAAGGGCGGCAATGCGGTTGTTTGCAACACTACGCAAGTACGCACCCTCACCCGCCCCTGTCGGGGCACCCTCTCCCGGAGGGAGAGGGGAGTCCTTTGATGCGCTTTGGAACTGACCAAGCGCGCCTTGATTGAATTGGAAGAGCGTTCATGACCACCGAAACCCGTCCCTTTGAAGCCGAAGTTGCGCAGGTGCTGCGCCTCGTGACCCATTCGCTGTACTCGCACAAGGAAATTTTCCTGCGCGAGCTCGTTTCCAACGCCTCCGATGCATGCGACAAGTTGCGCTTCGAAGCCATCGGCAAGCCTGAACTGCTTGGCGAGGACAGCGAATTGCGTATCGACATCGAGTTCGACAAGGATGCCAAGATGCTCACGGTGCGCGACAACGGCATCGGCATGAGCCGCGAGGAGGTGGTCGCCAACCTGGGTTCGATCGCGAGTTCCGGCACCCGCCGTTACCTCGAATCGCTTTCCGGCGAGCAGCAGGCCGACGCGCGCCTGATCGGCCAGTTCGGCGTGGGTTTCTATTCGGCGTTCGTGGTGGCCGGGAAGGTCACGGTTCTGACCCGCCGCGTGGGCGCCGAAGCGGACGCTGGCGTGCGTTGGGAGAGCGATGGACAGGGTGAATACTCGCTCGCCGCCGAGGATATCCCGGCACGCGGCACGTCGGTGATCCTGCACCTGAAGGACGACGCTCAGGAGTTCCTTGACAACTGGAAGCTGCGCGATCTTATTCGCAAATACTCCGACCACGTTGCGTTTCCGATCCGGATGCACAAGCAGAAGGATGGCAAGCCGAGCGACGAGTGGGAGACGGTCAACGATGCGTCGGCACTTTGGGCCAAGCCGAAAGCCGAGATCAGCGACGACGATTACAAGGCGTTCTACAAATCACTGGGCCACGATTTCAACGATCCGCTGGCATGGAGCCACAACCGGGTCGAGGGCAGCCAGCGTTTCACCACTTTGTTGTACATCCCGGCGCAACCGCCGTTCGATCTGTTGATGGGCGGGCGTGACGAACGCAAGGGGCTCAAGCTCTACATCAAGCGCGTCTTCATCATGGACGCGGCCGAGGAATTGCTGCCCAACTATCTGCGCTGCGTGCGCGGCGTGGTGGATGCCGACGACCTGCCGCTCAACGTCAGTCGCGAAATCCTGCAGCACAATCGTCAGATCGAGCGGATCAAGGCATCCTGCGTCAAGCGCGTGCTGGACCTGATCGAAAAACTGGCGAAAGACGAGCCGGAGAAATTCGAGACCTTCCGCAAGGCTTTTGGCAACACGCTGAAGGAAGGCATCGCCGAAGATCCTTCCAACCGCGAGCGCATCGCCAAACTGCTGCGGTTTGCCTCAACCAAAAGCGAGGGCGCGGAGCAGAACGTGTCTCTGGATGACTATCTGGCGCGCATGCAGCCCGGCCAGGACGCCATCTGGTACGTCACCGCCGATAGTTACAAGGCGGCGGCCGGCAGCCCGCAGTTGGAAGCGTTCAAGGCCAAGGGCATCGAAGTGTTGTTGATGTTCGACCGCGTCGATGAGTGGATCATGGGCCAGTTCGGCGAGTACG
>DZCM01000041.1 GCA_022730295.1 Rhodanobacter sp.
CATGCCGCGCCGCTTTGCCACCGACACCGATCCATTGTTTACCGAATCCGATGCGTTGAAACCGCTCGCCGAGCGGATGCGCCCGCGCACGCTGGACGAAATCGTCGGGCAGAATCGGCTGCTCGGAAAAGGCAGTGCGCTGAGGCGTGCACTCGAGGCCGGCAGCGTGCACTCCATGGTGCTATGGGGGCCGCCCGGCTGCGGCAAGACCACGCTGGCGCTGCTGATCGCGAAATACGCCGATGCGCAGTTCGAGGCCATTTCAGCGGTGCTGTCGGGGCTGGCCGACGTGCGCAAAGCCCTCGCCGAAGCCGAAGGCCTATTCGCGCAGGGCCGGCGCAGCGTGCTTTTCGTCGACGAGGTGCACCGCTTCAACAAGGCCCAGCAGGATGCTTTCCTGCCGCACATCGAACGCGGCGTCATCGTGTTCGTGGGCGCCACCACCGAGAACCCGTCGTTTGAATTGAATTCGGCGCTGCTGTCGCGCTGCCGCGTACACGTGATGGATGCGGTGGGCGAGGACGCCATCGTCGTCGCATTGAAACGCGCATTGGCAGATGACCAACGCGGACTCGGTGCGCTGCACCTGCAGGTCGACGATAACGCCTTGTCCCTGATGGCGAAAGCAGCCGACGGCGACGTGCGGCGTGGATTGACCTTCCTCGAAATCGCGGCCGAACTGGCGCACGACGGTCGGATTGACGAGCAAATCTTGCAACAGGTGCTGGCCGATCGCACGCGCCGCTTCGACAAGGGCGGCGAGCAGTTCTACGACCAGATCTCGGCGTTGCACAAGTCGGTGCGTTCGTCCGATCCGGATGCTGCGCTGTATTGGCTGGTGCGGATGCTGGATGGCGGCTGTGAGCCACGTTATCTGGCGCGGCGGATGACGCGCATGGCCATCGAGGACATCGGTCTGGCCGATCCGCGCGCGTGGCAACTCGCGCTGCATGGCTGGGATACATACGAACGCCTGGGTTCGCCCGAAGGCGAGCTGGCATTGGCCGAAGTCGCGTTGTATCTCGCCGTCGCGCCCAAGAGCAATGCCGCGTACGCCGCCTACAACGCGGCACGCGCAAATGTCCGCGCGGCCGGCACGCTGGAAGTACCCATCCACCTGCGCAACGCACCGACGCAACTGATGAAGAGCATGGGTTACGGCCAGGGCTACCAGTACGACCACGATGTCGAAGGCGGCGTGGCGCTTGCCCAGCAGTGCCTGCCCGACGCGCTGGCCGGTACGGAGTTCTATGCACCCACTGCCAATGGCGTCGAGGCGAAAATCAGGGACAAGCTGGACGCGCTGCGCACAGCGCGGAAGGCCGCACGGGGCACTTGAACCGGCCGCCCGGCTTGTTTGCGCAATTCGCCACTGCGCCACGATAATGCGTGGTTCCGTGCCTCCCTGAAGAGTCTTCCATGCTCGACCCGGCCCTGCTGCGCAGCCATCTTGCCGACACGGCTGCGCGCCTGAAAACTCGCGGCTACGACCTTGACGTGGCTGCGATCGAATCGCTGGAAGCCGGCCGCAAGCGGCTCGCGACGGAAACGCAGGAGCTGCAAGCGCTCAGGAATTCCCGTTCCAAGGCGATCGGACAGGCCAAGGCCAAGGGCGAGGATGTCGCATCGATCATGGCCGAAGTGGCTGGCATCGGTGACAATCTCAAGGCGAATGAAACAACACTGGACGAGGTGCAGTCGAAGCTGTCGGCGATTGCGCTGGGCATCCCGAATCTGCCGGATGCGACCGTGCCGCTCGGCAAGGACGAGAACGAAAACGTCGAGGTGTCGCGTTGGGGCACACCGCGCAGCTTCGATTTTTCAGTCAAGGATCACGTCGAGCTGGGCGAACGCTACGGCTGGCTGGATGGCGAAACGGGCGCGAAGCTGTCGGGTGCGCGCTTCACCGTGCTGCGCGGCCAGCTCGCTCGCCTGCACCGCGCGCTCGCGCAATTCATGCTGGATCTGCACACCGGCGAACACGGCTATACCGAATGCAATGTGCCGTTGCTGGTGAATCCGGAAACCATGCAAGGCACTGGGCAGTTGCCGAAGTTCGAAGAAGACCTGTTTGCCACAGCCGTCGGCGACGCAAAGCGTTACCTGATTCCGACCGCCGAGGTCTCTCTCACCAACCTTGTACGCGATTCCATCGTCGAAGCCAATGCGTTGCCGATGAAGCTCACTGCGCACACGCCGTGCTTCCGCGCCGAAGCGGGTTCCTACGGCAAGGATGTCAAGGGCATGATCCGCCAGCACCAGTTCGAGAAGGTGGAACTGGTGCAGATCGTCGAACCTTCGACATCGTTGGATGCTCTGGAGGAACTGACCGGCCACGCCGAAAAGGTGTTGCAGAAACTGGAACTTCCGTACCGGAAGATGGCGCTGTGTACCGGCGACATGGGCTTCGCCGCCGCCAAAACCTACGATCTGGAAGTCTGGCTGCCGTCGCAGAACACCTGGCGCGAAATCTCCTCGTGCTCGAACTGCACGGATTTCCAGGCGCGCCGGATGCAGGCGCGTTGGCGCAATCCTGCCACCGGCAAGCCGGAACTGGTCCACACGCTCAACGGCTCGGGTCTCGCAGTCGGCCGCTGCCTGATCGCGGTGATGGAAAACAATCAGAATGCCGATGGTTCGATCAGCGTGCCGGAGGTGCTGCGGCCTTACATGGGCGGTGCCGATAGAATCGCCTGAGCGTTTCGGAGAGGTGGCCGAGTGGTTTAAGGCAGCAGACTTGAAATCTGCCGTAGGCGCAAGCCTACCGAGGGTTCGAATCCCTCCCTCTCCGCCACCCGTCTGTTCTACACTCCGGCGCAGGTCAAACGCGCGGAATGGACGATGGGCGACGAGCGCAAGCCGAAGATCGAACCCTACGAAGGCCCGGCTGGTGGCTGGGGCTCGGTGAAGTCGGTTGCGAAGATTCTGAAGCGCGAGCAGGTGCCGATTTCGGCGACGGTGAAGCAATTGTGGCGCCAGAACAAGCCGCGCGGCTTCACTTGCGTATCCTGCGCGTGGCCGCAACCCGAGAAACCCCTGAAGTTCGAATTCTGCGAGAACGGCGCCAAGGCCAGCGCGTGGGAGCTGACGAGCCTGCGAACCACGCCTGAATTCTTCGCGCAACACACTTGCACGGAGTTGTTGGAGTGGTCGGATCACGACCTGGAGCAGCAGGGCAGGCTGACCCATCCGCTGCGCTATGACCGCACCACGGACAAATACGTGCCGGTGTCGTGGGACGAAGCCTTCGATGCCATCGCCGCCGAGTTGAAACAACTCGATCCCAAGTCGGTGGTGTTCTACGCCTCGGGGCGCGCTTCGCTCGAAACCAGTTACCTGTACGCCCTGTTCGCGCGGATGTACGGCAACAACAACCTGCCGGATTCGTCCAACATGTGCCACGAAGCCACCGGAATCGCCTTGCGCCGCAGCGTCGGCGCGGCGGTCGGCACCGTGGTGCTGGATGACTTCGCCAAGACCGATTGCATCTTCTTCTTCGGCCAGAACGCCGGCGTCAACAGCCCGCGCATGTTGCACGACCTGCAGAACGCCGCGCGGCGCGGCGCGGCGATCGTGGTATTCAACCCGTTGCGCGAACGCGGCCTGGAACGTTTTACCAATCCGCAGAGCCCGCTGGAGATGATTGCGGGCCGGGAAACTCCGCTGGCCACGCAATACCTGCAAGTGAAGGCCGGCGGTGACATCGCCGCGATCGCGGGCTTGTGCAAGACCCTGCTGGCGCTGGACGAAGCGGCGAGGGAGGCTGGTAGTGAACGAGTTCTGGACCAACCGTTTATCGCTGAACATTGTCATGGATTCGATGACTACGCGGCCTGGCTACGAACGCAAACCTGGGATGACATCGAGGCTGCGTCCGGCCTGCAACGTACCGAGCTGGAACGCGCCGCGCAAACGTACGCGAAGGCCAGTGCGGTCATCGGCGTGTACGGCATGGGCCTCACCCAACACGTACTGGGTGAATCCAACATCCACATGTTCGCCAACTTCATGCTGCTGCGGGGCAACGTCGGCAAGCCCGGCGCCGGCCTGTGTCCGGTGCGCGGGCACTCCAACGTGCAAGGGCAGCGCACGGTCGGCATCGCCGATGATCCGGCGCTGGTGCCACTGGATCGCCTCGCCGCACAGTATGACTTCGAACCACCGCGCGAAAAGGGCCTCAACACCGTGGAGGCCTGTGAAGGTGTGCTGGATGCCAGCGTGCACGGATTCATCGGCCTCGGCGGCAACTTCCTGCGGGCAATCCCGGAGCAGGAACGCGTGCACGCGGCGTGGCGAAAACTGCGCCTCACGGTACAGATCGCAACCAAGCTCAATCGCTCGCACCTTATCAATGGCGAAGTCGCCTACCTGCTGCCGTGCCTCGGCCGCATCGAACGCGTGCTCGAGCAAGGCAACCTCCAGGTCCTGTCCACCGAGGACTCCACCAGCTGCATCCACGCATCGGTCGGCAACGCCGAGCCGGCCAGCCCTGAGCTCCTGTCGGAAACACGGATCGTGGTCGAACTTGCCAAGCGCACGCTGGCGCCAAATCCGAAGGTGCCGTGGGACGGTTGGGTCGCTGACTACGCGATGATCCGCGATTCGATCGAGCAGACGTACCCGGAATCGTTTCGCGATTTCAACAAGCGCATGTGGCAACCAGGCGGATTCCACCGTCCCAATTCCGCGCGTGAACGCGTGTGGAAGACCGCAACCGGCAAGGCCAATTTCATCGTGCCACCGGCGCTCACCGCGACCGGCTTCGACGATGCGCCGGATCGCTTCCGCCTGATGACGATGCGTTCCAACGACCAGTTCAACACCACCGTCTATGGTTACGACGACCGTTTCCGTGGCATCGACGGCACCCGCGACGTGGTGCTGATGCACAATGACGACATCGCGCGGCTGGGCTTGCACGATGGGCAAACCGTCAAGCTGGTATCCGACGCGGGCGATGGCATCGCGCGCGAAATCGCCGGGTTGCGGGTCGTCGCATTCGACATTCCGCGTGGTTGCGTTGGCGGTTACTACCCGGAATGCAATCCGTTGATCCCACTCTCGCACCACGCAGTGTTGAGCAAGACTCCGGCGGCCAAGTCCGTGCCAGTGCGGGTTGTGGTTTGAACGGTCGTCCCGGCTGGATGGACTTCAACGCCCGAACGGTTGCGTGTCCACGCCGCGATTTGCTGGCGTCCGCCGATCCTTGCTTGAGCGAGCGCCAGCGCATATTGCTGGTCGCCAGATGGTGTGCGCGCGATGGGGATTTTCTGGCCGAGGCAGTGGGGCATCCGTCCGCGGACGACGTTCAGGACAGCACGTGATCGCGTGCTAACATCGCTTGAATTCAGCCGTCCATACGGAACTACACGGATGCAAATCGAGACGAAACTTCCCAAGGTCGGCACCACGATCTTCACGGTGATGAGCCAGCTCGCGATGGAGCACAAGGCCGTGAACCTCGGGCAGGGGTTTCCCGATTTCGAGACGCCCGCCAACCTGCGCGATGCGCTCACCCGCGCGATGAACGAGGGTCGCAACCAGTACGCGCCGATGAGCGGGATTCCGAAGTTGCGCGAGCAGATCGCGTTGCAAGTCGAACGCCTGTACGGCCGCCGCATCAGCCCGGACACCGAAATCACCGTCACCTCGGGTGCGACCGAAGCGATCTTCGCCGCCATCGCCTGCGCGGTGCATCCCGGCGACGAGGTGATTGTGCTCGATCCCTGCTACGACTGCTACGAACCGGCGATTGCGCTGGCGGGCGGCAAGGCCGTGCACGTGCCGTTGACGCTGCCGGACTTTTCGGTCGACTGGCAGCGCGTGCACGACGAGATCACGCCGAAAACACGGATGGTCATGGTCAACAGCCCGCACAATCCGTCCGGCGCGGTGTTTGCAGAGAGCGACCTGGATGCGCTCACCGAACTCGCTACGCAGTACGGCCTGCTGGTGATTTCCGACGAGGTGTACGAACACATCGTCTATGACGGTGCGCAGCACCTGAGCGTATCGCGCAGGCCGGAACTTGCCGAGCGCAGCTTCGTGATTTCATCCTTTGGCAAGACCTGGCACTGTACCGGCTGGAAGGCCGGCTATTGCGTGGCACCGAAGGTGCTCACCGCCGAGTTTCGCAAGGTGCATCAATACCTGACCTTCTGCACCTTCCATCCCGCGCAATGCGCGTTCGCCGAGGTGATGGAGAGCGATCCGCAGCACGCGCGAAACCTGGCTGGCTTCTATCAGACCAAGCGCGATCGCTTCCGCGAACTGCTGGCGGGCTCGCGCTTCAAGTTGAGCAACGTGCCGGGTGGTTACTTCCAGTTGGCCGACTACTCGGAGATCCGCGACACCGATGACCTGAACTTCTGCGAGTGGATGGTGCGCGAGGCCGGCGTTGCCGCGATCCCGGTTTCGGCGTTCTACGAAGTAGCGCCCGACGCCAAATTCGTGCGCTTTTGCTTCGCCAAAAACGACGCCACGTTGGAAGCCGCCGCCGAACGCTTGTGCGGAATCTGACCATGGCAGCGCAGACCTTGCGGGTGAGTCTGGTCCAGGGCGCGACGCGCTGGCACGCTCCGGCCGGCAACCGCGACTATTACGGCTCGCTGATCGCGCCGCTCGCTGGTCAAACCGACCTGGTGGTGCTGCCCGAGACCTTCACCAGTGGTTTCTCGAACGAGGCGATCCACAACGCCGAAGACATGGATGGCCCGACCGTGGCGTGGCTGCGCGAACAAGCGCGAGCGCTGGACGCGGCGATCACCGGCAGTGTGCAATTGCGGGTGGGCGAAGGTACCGCTTCGGATAACGTTTTCAACCGCCTGCTGTTCGTGACGCCGGATGGCGAGGTTCGCCATTACGACAAGCGCCATTTGTTTCGTTATGCCGACGAGCACAAGCGTTACGCGGCGGGGCACGACAAGCTGATCGTGGAATGGAAGGGCTGGAGGATCTGCCCCTTGGTCTGCTACGACCTGCGCTTCCCCGTGTTTGCACGCAACCGTCACGCTGCCGAGCGCGGCTTCGATTACGACCTCGTGCTGTTCGTCGCCAACTGGCCGGCCGCGCGTGCGTACGCGTGGCGTACGTTGTTGCGCGCACGCGCCATCGAAAATCTCAGCTATTGCATCGGCGTGAACCGCGTCGGCACCGACGGCAACCAGCTGCCGTACGCGGGCGACAGTGCAGTACTGGACTTCCTTGGACAGACGATGGCCGGCCTCGGCGCACAGGAACAGGTTGTCACCGTCGCGCTCGATCCTGCCGCGCTTGCAGCGTTCCGCGAGAAGTTTCCGGCATGGATGGACGCCGATACATTCGAGCTCCTGTAGGAGTGCCGGCAAGCTCGGCTATGCACGCGCGCCCGCTCGGGCCTTCCGGCCCTCCTGCAAAATCCCGAGCACGTTTTCCGGAGGCCGGCCGATCGCGGCCTTGTTGTTGGCGAACACGATCGGCCGCTCGATCAGAACGGATTCACAACCATCGCGTCGATCAGCTGCTCGCGCGTGAGCGCGTTGTCGCCCAGGCCAAGCTCGGAATAAACCGCCTCACCCTTGCGCATCAGGTCACGCGCTTGCATGCCGAGCAACGCCAGGGCGTGTTCGATTTCTGCTGCGCTGGGTGGATTGATCTGATAATCAACGATGCGCGGTTCACTGCCGCGCTCGCGCAGCAACGCGAGCGTGCCGCGCGACTTGGAGCAACGCGGGTTGTGCCAGATCGTGGCCGTGTGTGCGTTCATGCGTTCGCGATGGCCGGGACTTGCAGCACGCGTGAACCGGCTCAACCGCCGCGGTTGGGACCACGATTGCCGCGCGGGCCGCCGGGGCCACGCTTCGGACCACTCGGCCCACGCCCACCGGGGGTGTTGCCGGCGGGGCCGCGACCCGCGGATCGATTGCCACCAGGTCCGCGTGCAGCAGGACCGTTGCCACCCGGCCCTCGACCGCTTGGCCGTGCGCTGCCTGGCCCACGACTACCGGGGCCTTTCGCAGCGGGGCGGCGATCACCCGGGCCCTTGCTGCCGGGGCGCTTGTCACCTGCAAACCAGGTACGCACGGACGGCAATTCCTGTCCCGGTGCGACGCCGCGCCGATTCTTGCGCGGGCCGCCCGATGGCCGGTCCGGTCTCAGTACATTGCCATTGACGTCGCCGCGCGGCGGGCCGCGCCGGCGTTTACCACGATTGTTGAAATCATCCGGACGCACGCGGTCGAAGGCAGTCAACTCACGCGCTTCGTCGTGGCGAGCACCGGTCCAGGCGTTGGGTGTCTGGTTGTCCGGACGGACCTCGCGTACGCCGCGTGGCGTATGACGCTGATGCAGGACGGGCTTGAGGGTAAGCGCCGGTTGCACGCTGGCGCTGCCAGCGAGTTCGCGCAGTGACTTGATCGCGTCCTCGGACATGAGTTCGTGCTGGCCGGGGCGCAGGCTGCGCGGCAATTCAACGTTGCCGTAGCGGATGCGCTTCAGACGGCTCACGAGGAACCCTTGCGAGTCCCACAGCAGGCGCACTTCGCGGTTGCGGCCTTCATGCAGGATGACCCGGAACCAGCAGTGGCTGCCGCCGCGACTGACCACGTGGATCTCGTCGAAGCGCGCCGGACCGTCTTCCAGTTCAACCCCGGCCTTCAATTTTTCCAGGGTCTCGTCGGGCACTTCGCCGTGCACGCGGCACAGATATTCACGCGGAATCTCGTTGCTCGGGTGCATCAATGAATTGGCGAGTTCGCCATCCGTCGTCAGTAACAGCAGGCCGGTGGTGTTGACGTCAAGCCGGCCAACCGAAATCCAACGCGCGCCATTGAGGCGCGGCAGGTTTTCGAATACGGTCGGGCGGCCTTCGGGATCGTCGCGAGTGGTCAGCTCGCCTTCCGGCTTGTGGTACATCAGCACTTCGGCGTGCTCGCGGCTGTCGCTGGCGACGATGAATTGCTTGCGGTCAACTTCAACGCGGTCGCCGGCGCGCACGCTGCAACCGGTCTGGGCGGCTTGGCCATTGACGAGGATTTCGCCGTCCTGGATGCGCTGTTCCAGCATCCGCCGCGAACCCAATCCGGCGTTGGCGAGCACCTTGTGCAGGCGTTCGTCGATGGCGGCAGTTGCAGCGTCGACGGCGGACCGCTTCAGGGTCAGCAGGCTGCGTGGGTTGGAACTCATGCGGCATCCTCGGAAGTGCGTAGGGCAAGCGTGGCGTCATCGGGCGTCACGCCGTCATCGGTATCGACGGGCGAATCGGATTGCGGCGCTGCGCCGGTGAGGCTCGGGTCGGGCGCCAGCGCCAGCTGTGGATCAAGGTCGGCGATTTCGCGGATCTCGGCGAGTGTCGGCAACTGGTCAAGCGACTTCAGGTTGAAGTAGTCGAGGAACTGCCGCGTGGTGCCGAACAAGGCCGGCTTGCCGGGTACGTCGCGGTAACCAACAACACGCACCCACTCGCGTTCTTCGAGGGTACGAATGATGTTGGTTGAAACCGCAACGCCACGTACCAGTTCGATTTCGCCGCGCGTGATTGGCTGGCGATATGCGATCAAGGCCAGGGTTTCCAACAACGCTCGCGTGTATTTCGTCTGGCGATCAGCCCATAGCCGCGCGACCCACGCGTGCACGTCCTCGCGCACCTGGTAGCGGAAACCGGACGCGACTTCCGCCAATTCGATTCCGCGACCATCACAGGTTTTGCCGAGCGTCTCGATCGCGCGCGCGAGGTCTTCATGGCTGATGCCATCTCCCTCTTCGAAGAGCGCTGCAAGCATCGGCAGCGTCAGCGGTTGCTGGGCCGCAAACAAGGCGGCTTCCACGATGTGTTGCAGTTTTTCCTGTTCCACTTGGGTCTCGCTTTGCGTGTTGCCATCAGTGCGATTGAAAAAAGCGATAGTCCGCCAATGAACGCGAATCAACGCGAATAGAGCAAAAGAATTTGCTTTTATTTGCGTTCATTCGCGGATTGATGTGTTGAATCTTCGGCTTCCGCGGTGGCGCGGGCCTTCAAATAGATCGGCGCCAGCGGGGCGTCCTGCATGATCTCGACCAGCAGGTCTTTGGCCAATTCCAGCAGTGAAAGGAAAGTCACCACCACGCCGGTACGGCCTTCAGCCGCCTCGAACAAAGTCTCGAAGCGATGGAAGGCGCCATCGCCGAGCTTGCGCAGCACATCGCTCATGCGCTGGCGTACCGACAGAGGTTCGCGCTGCACGGCGTGATGGCCATACAACTCGGCGCGATTCAGCACGTCGCGCAGGGCCAGCAACATCTCGCGCAGGTCGACCGGCGGCGGCAACTTGACGATCTTGCGATCCGGCACGAACGCCTGGGTGTTCTCGAGGTCGCGTTCCATGCGTGGCAGGCCGTCGATGTCCTCGGCGGCTTTCTTGAAGCGCTCGTATTCCTGCAGACGCCGCACCAGTTCGGCGCGCGGGTCGCCCTCGGCGCTTTCATCCTCGGGCGGCCGCGGCAACAGCAGGCGCGACTTGATCTCGGCCAGGATCGCGGCCATCACCAGATACTCGGCCGCGAGCTCCAGGCGCAGGTCCTGCATGACATCGATGTAATCCATGTACTGCCGCGTGATCTCGGCGACCGGGATGTCGAGGATGTCGAGGTTCTGGCGGCGGATCAGGTACAGCAGCAGGTCCAGCGGGCCTTCGAAGGCCTCCAGGATGACTTCCAGCGCATCCGGCGGAATGTACAGATCCTGCGGGATTTGCAGTACCGGCTGACCGTGCACGACGGCCAGTGGCATTTCCCGCTGGCGCGGCGACTGCGATGTACCGGCAGCCGGATTCGGTGCGGAAGTGGTCGCGGTCTCGGCGCTCATCGAGTCGAACTGTGGTGGGAGCGTGGATGACGGATCATGGGTTCGCAGGGTGGATCATCAACAGGCAAGGCGAAGCATGCGGAATGCGCGATTCACTGCCCGAATGGCGCCACGTGCAACAGGTACCGGCGGATGCGCCGGATGCAGGGATCATCTATAGCCGAACCCGGCACGGCTGGCCGCCGCGTCTGGTGCAACCGACGTTCCGATGGCCGGCCAAGTCTGTTGAAACAGCTTGGACCGCAATCCCCTGATAGCTGTGCCGTGGATGGCCGCTGGCAGCGTATTCGAAGCAGTCACGTCGCGTGATACCCGTGCCACACGCTGTACGGCCGACGGAGTTGGCTGCTGGATGGATTAAGAGGATAAGTGCGCAGGCGCGGCAAGTCCAGTGCCGCTGCCGTCCTTGTTGGCGTGAATTTTGCTTTCCGCTACAGGGTCCGACAAGGCAAACCGCCGAGGGCGACGCATGACCGTGGTGAATCGGAGACAACAGGGGATGCTCAGCGTGGTGATTGAACGTGAGCCGGACCAGGCGGATGCCCGCATGCGGCATGCCCGCATGATTCGCCGATCCGCCGTGCTGATGTCCCAGCGCGGCGACGTGTGGCAGACCGACCTGGTCGACATTTCCGCCACCGGGGTCAGGCTGGCGCGCCCCGCACACTGGCACGGACAACTTGGCGACATCTGGGTGTTGGACATGCTGTTTGGTGAGGATATCAACGTACATGTCATGGCCGAGGTCGCACGCGTGACCAGCCATCATGTGGCGCTGGCGTTCGCACGCATTCCCGGTGACGTGCAGCAGGCGCTGTGGAACCTGCTTGGGGGCTACGCCGATACGCTGGAGCCGTGGGACGAGGACGCCGCGCCGGATTGAAGCGGAATCATTCTGAAAGCGGGCGGCCGCAAGGGCCGCCCGGCTGTTTTCAATTTTGGCGCGGGTCAGTGTTGATGGCCGTGCTCGCGGTCTTCGTTGCGTTTGCCGTGTCGCTGCTCCGGCTTGCCATGTGCTGGCTCCGCGCGCTCCATCCGCCGGTGGTCGCCCTTGAACGATCCGCGTTCGGACGGTGGCCCGCGGAAGGAGTTGTAGCGTGGCGCCGCGTTGCGCGTATGCATGTCTTCGGCCTCACGATACGGACGCTGCTCCGGATGCATTGATGGCGCGCGATTGCGTGGAGCTTCCACGAAGCCGTGCTCGCGGTTGGGGGCTGACCGCGCGCGACCATGCGGCGCGGTCACCATCCCGTGTGGGCGCTCCGGTGCAGCCACGGTCTGGACTTGCGGCCGGCCGGAAGTGCGCACCGCGTGCGGGCCATCGAAGTGCCCGGCATGCCGGGTTGCGTATATCGCCGGGCGGCCGTGGTTGCTTTCGAAGCGTTGCGCCGGATTGCGAAAAGCCACGTCACGCTGATGCGTCTGCATCGAAGTCGGCTGGTAGCGGCGCTGGCTTGCGTACCTGCGCTCGCCGACACTGGGCTGCGCCATGATGCCGCCGCGGCCGCCGTTGTAGCTGACGCGGTTGACGTTGACATTGTTGATGACGGTGCGGTTCACGTACACGTTGCGGATGTTGGTGACGTTGACGTGGTTGTACGCGCGGTTGTAGTAGAAATTGCGCCCACTCCAATAGCCACCGGAGTAGCCGTTCCCGAAGTACCCGAATCCGTAATTGACGCCGCCGTAGAAGCCGACGTGCCTGCCCCAGTAACCGCCATGCCAGCGGTAGTAGCCCCCCGACCAACCCCACCAGCCCGGAGTCCACAGCAAACCCAGCACTGGCGGCAGCACCCAGGTTCCCGGTACCCAGTAATAACCGGTGCCGCCCCATGCCCAGTAGCCCGGAGTCCAGATGTAACCCGGACCAGGCAGCATGGGTTGTTCGTAAACCGGCAGTGCCGGCGGCGCGATGCCGATCGAGATTCCGACGCTGACGGCCGCCGCAGCAGGCGGGGACAAGGCCAGCATCGGCGTGGCCATCAAGCCTGCAACAAGCAACGTTGTCGCGATGCGTTTCATGGTCGTTCTCCTTATGGGCCAGACGGCCCAACCCTGAGAACGCGATGCTATCGGCCTTGTTGACCGGCGCCACGACAGTGGTCGCGTGGCGTTCATGGTGCATTGGGCAGCGATTCAGCGCCGGGCAGGGTAGGGCGTACCGTCCTTGTGCGTGAATCCCTTCCCGCGCCCCGGCAGATGCATGTCGACGTCGGGGTAGTCACACGCATCCTCGTCCGGTTTGCGCGATCCGACTTCCAGTACCTGCACCGTGGCACTGCTGCGGTTGACGAGATGGTGACCGTTGGCGTCGCCGCGGGCGAAGGTGGCGCAGTCGCCGGCATGCAACACGTGCTCACCCTGGTTGTCGATCAGCGTGACTTCGCCTTCGAGTACCCAGATGAATTCATCCTCGGCCGAATGCCAGTGACGCTGGCTCGACCAGGCGCCGGGGGCCAGTTCCAGCAGGTTCACGCCAAAATCGGTAAGGCCGCCCGCGTCGCCCAGACGACGCCTGACGCGGCTGTGGCAGGGCCGGTCGAACGGCGGCGGATAACCGCAGCCGGTGCGGTGTGGTACTGCTTCGATATCGATCTTGGGCATGGATGCGCCTTTGGTGATGCTGCTCTACGGGTCCCCGGTCCCCGGTCCCCGATCCCGATTCTTCTCCTCGTCACGCAGCACGCGCCGCAGGATCTTGCCGACGTTGCTCTTGGGCAGTTCGGTGCGGAACTCGATCTGCCGCGGCCGTTTGTAGCCGGTCAGTTCGTCGTGGCAATACTTCTTCAAGGCATCTTCGGTAAGTCCCGGATCCTTCTTGACCACGAACAGCTTGACCGCCTCGCCGGAATGTTCGTCAGGTACGCCGACCGCGGCGACTTCAAGCACGCCGGGATGGTGGGCGACCACGTCCTCGACTTCATTCGGATAAACATTGAAACCGGAAACCAGGATCATGTCCTTCTTGCGATCGACGATGTAGAAGAAACCGTTCCCGTCCATCTTCGCGATGTCGCCGGTGCTGACCCAGCCATCGGCGCTCAGTACCTTGGCGGTCTCGTCGGGGCGATTCCAGTAACCCTTCATCACCTGTGGCCCGCGGATGCACACTTCGCCGGATTCGCCGGCGGCCACGTCGTGGCCGGCATCGTCACGCAAGGCGAGGTCGGTCGATGGCAGCGGCATACCGATGGAACCCGTGTAGTCCTTGATGTCGAGTGGGTTGGCGGTCGCGACCGGCGAGGTTTCGGTGAGGCCATAGCCTTCGATCAACGGAATGCCAGTGGTCTGCTTCCACTTCTCGGCCACCACGCGCTGCACCGCCGTGCCGCCAGCCAGTGCGAACTTCACGCGCGAAAAATCCTGCGACGAAAAATCCGGATGATTGAGCAGGGCGTTGTACAGCGTGTTGACACCCGTGATCGCAGTCCAGCGATGCTTCCTCAGGGTTTTCACGAACCCGGGTATGTCCTTCGGGTTTGTGATCAGCACATTCTCACCGCCGAAGGTCAGCATGAACAACGCATTCACGGTGAGCGAAAAGATGTGATAAAGCGGCAAGGCGGTAATGATCTGTTCCGCCCCCGGCTTGAACAAGTCGCCCACCCAGACCGCCAGCTGCAGCGCGTTCGCGACCATGTTGCCGTGGGTCAGCATCGCGCCCTTAGCCACGCCGGTGGTGCCGCCGGTGTACTGCAGGAAGGCAATGTCGTCGTGGCCAAGCTCAACCTTGGGTGCCTGCGAGTGCGCACCGCGCGTCAGCGCTTCGCGGAAGCGCAGATGCCCCGGCAGTTTCCAGGGCGGCACCATCTTCTTGACATGCTTGACTGCGAAGCTCATCAGCGGGCCCTTGAGGCCGCCAAGCTGGTCACCGAGCGCGGTGACGATCACGTTCTCGACTTCGGTCTTGGCGATGGCGGCGTCGAGCGTCGCGGCGAAATTCTCCAGTACCAGGATGGTTTTCGCGCCAGAGTCGTGGAGCTGGTGTTGCAGCTCGCGGGCCGTATACAGCGGATTGACGTTGACGACCGTCAAACCCGCGCGCAACGTCCCGAACAGGGCGATTGGGTACTGCAAGAGATTGGGCAGCATGATCGCGAGGCGATCGCCCTTGCGGAGCTTCAGGTCGTTGCCGAGGAAGGCGGCGAAGCGCGTGCTCAACTGGTCCAGTTGAGCGTACGTCAGGGTAGTGCCAAAGCTTGTGTAGGCCGGCCGGCCGGGGTGTCGCGCACAGGCCTCGTCGAACATCGCGACGATGGACGCATACTTGTTGACGTCGATTTCAGCGGGGACACCGGGCGGATAGTGTGCCAGCCAGGGACGTTGATCAGCCATGCTTCGCCACTTTTTCGACGCGCATGTTGCGCGGGCTGCCTGCATTGGAGCACGATACCCCGGAACGCGGCAAGCCGTGCCATCAAGGGTGTCGAATGATGCGAGCAATGGTGCTGCTGGCGCGCAAGGACAGGCGTCGCGGGTGGCACGCAAACCTGCGGATAGCCATGCTGATGGTGGCGACGGTACTGGCAATGTCTGCGTGCCACCGCGCGCCCGCCGAGCAGCAAATCGCGCAGGCCATCGACGCGGCAGTCACGGCCGCACGCAGCAACGACGTGCGCGGGGTGCTGGCTGTCGTCAGTGATGATTTCACCGGCAACGAAGGCGATCTCGACCGCCATGGCTTGCGCCAATTGCTGGCGATCCGCGCCTTGCGCCAGGACCAGACCGGCGTGCTGGTCGGGCCGATGTCATTCGAGCACCGGGGCAACCGCATCATTGCGAAGTTCAATCTGGTACTGACCGGCGGCAAGCCCGGTGACTTGCTGCCTGACCAGTCATCCATCTACACGATGACCACCGCGTGGCGGCAGGAAGGTGGCGACTGGAAGTGCTACAGCGCGACGTGGTCGCGTTGACCGGATCCGTGCGCGGGCCTGGTTCGCGATGCTCCGCCCTGCTTGCAGGCAGGTCTTGCATCCTCTTGCGTCCCGCCGCGCGAACCCCGACACTGGTCGGCACTTGAGGCCGGGCCGTTCCCGGCGTGGAGCTCTCTGCGCGTGGCATCGGAAAAGCCCGGCTTCTTCGAAGAACTGAAACGCCGCCACGTGTGGCGGGTGGCGGTCACCTATGCCGTCGCCGGCTGGCTGATCGTGCAGATCGCGACGCAGGTGTTCCCGTTTTTCGGCATCCCCAACTGGGGCGTGCGGCTGGTGGTGATCCTGATCGCGATCGGATTTCCGCTCGCGGTGATCCTGGCGTGGGTGTACGAGATCACCCCCGAAGGCGTGCGCCGCACCGAACCGGCCGGTTCGCCCGCCGCGCGGCCGGAACAGGAAACCCGCCAGATCGGGCGCAAGCTCAACAGCGTGATCGTCGCGGTGCTGATCGTGGCGGTGGCGCTGATGGGCTGGCGGCTGCTGGTGTTGCGACGTGCGCCGCCGCTGCAAGCCGTGGCGAAACCCGCGCTGGCCATCGCGTCCGGGGCGACGAAAGCCTCCATCGCCGCCGCTCCCGCCTTCAACCCGCCCGCCGCTTCCATCGTGGTGCTGCCGTTCAAGAACCTCTCCGGCGATCCCAAGCAGGCGTATTTCAGCAACGGCATCACCGAGGAATTGACCGATGCGCTGGGCCAGAACACCGGCCTCAGCGTGATCGCGTGGCAGACCGCGTCCAGATTCGGCAACGGCCAACAGACACCGGAAGCCATCGGCAAGGCGCTGAACGTCGCGCAGGTGCTGGGCGGCAGCATCCAACACGAGGGCGACGCGGTGCGGGTCTCGGCGGAACTGGTCAGCACCGTGACCGGCCGGCAACTGTGGTCGGAGCATTACGACGATTCGACGCAAAATATTTTCGCGGTGCAGGACAAGATCACCGCGGCGATCGCGGGCGCGCTGAGGGTGAAGTTCGCCGGCCTGCAGGCCGCACCCACCCTCAATCCGCAGGCGCACGAACTGTATCTCAAGGGCCTCGCCGCGCTGGATCGCCAGACCGCGGCGGATGCGCAAGCCGCGCTCGAGGATTTCCAGGCGGCCCTGAAACTCGACCCGAACTACGCCGACGCCTGGGCCGGCTTGGCGGGCGCCTACCAGGGGCTGTCGCAATTGTCCACGCTGCCCTTGCCGGAGGCGCAGCCGAAGATACGCGCCGCGGCCGGGAAGGCGCTGGCGCTCGATCCGCACAACGTCAACGCGCTGGTGCAACTGGGCAATGCCGATTTCAGAGACAACCGCATCGCACAGGCCAAGGCGGAATACCAGCAGGCGCTCAAGCTCGATCCCAGCAATGCGCGCGCGCATCTGGATTACGGCAACGTGCTGCCGCTCAAACCCGGGCTGGCGGAGTATCAGGAAGCCGCGCGGCTGGACCCCGACAACGTGACCGCGCAGAACAATCTCGCCGTGTATGCCCAGGACGCCGGCGACTGGCCGGCGATGCTGAGCGCAGCACAGGCGATGATCAAACTCTCGCCGCATGATATTGACGCAGCGTTCTATCTGGCCTTCGCCTATACCGGGATGCAGCGCGGCGAGGACGCGGTGAAAGCCTTCGAACTTGTGCAGCCGGCGACGGCGCTGGATAAGCAACTGGTGGACGCCGGCCGGCTGACTTATCAGGCGCTGTTGCAACCGGCGCTGCGGCCCAAGGCGCTGGCGGCGCTGGACGCGCTGCGCCGCGCCCGCATCAGCCCCCTCTCGCAAGGCGATCTGCTGCAGCTTTATTTGGCGCTGGGCGAAAAGGCCACGGCCATGCAGATGCTGCAGAGACTCTGCGCTGCCATCCCGGTCGGCTGCAACGACCTCGCCATCAATCCGATCTACACGCCGCTGCGCGGCGACCCGCGCTTCGAGAAATTGTCGAAGCGCTACACCACCGTGACCCTCGGCGCCGCGCCCGCTGCCGCCACATCACCGTAGGCGCGGCGGCAGCCGCGACCGTACGTGCACATTCGTCGGGCCTGCCGGCCCTCCTACCACGAACGGAATGTAGGAGCGGCGGAAGCCGCGACCGGCGCCACGGCGAACGCCCACCCTTTCGTCATTCCGGACGCCGCGCAGCGACGATCCGGAACCCAGCCTTTTGAATGTCAGTCGCTCGCAGGTACTGGATCCCGGCCTGCGCCGGGATGACGATCAAAAACAGGCTCTTCGACGGCAGAAACGACCACGAGTGTTGACGCGGTGACTCGCGACGCGGTCGCGCACATGGCGCGCTCCTACAGCGGCCGTGTTTTACTCGTAGGAGCGGGCCATGCCCGCGACCGGCATGCGCGCAAGTTTCGCGATGGGCGAAACAGCGCTCGGGAAATCACGCGGCCTTCTTCGCCAAATCGCGCAGCACGTATTGCAGGATGCCGCCGTGCTTGTAGAACGCGCGTTCCTTCGGCGTCAGCAGCATCACGCGGACGTCGAACTCCGTTTTCTTGCCATCCTTGCCGGTGGCAGTGACGTGGGCCAGTTTTGCATCACCACCTTCGAGCCCGGTGATCGCGAAGGTTTCCTTGCCGGTCAGTCCGAGTGATTGCGCGTTCTCGCCGTCCTTGAACTGCAGCGGCAACACGCCCATGCCGACCAGGTTGGAGCGGTGGATGCGCTCGAAGCTCTCGGCGATCACGGCTTCGATGCCGAGCAGCAGGGTGCCCTTGGCCGCCCAGTCGCGTGACGAACCGGTGCCGTATTCCTTGCCGGCGATCACCAGCAACGGCGTGCCTTCGGCCTTGTATTTCATGGCGCCGTCGTAGATCGTCATCTGCTTGCCGCTGGGGATGTGCAGGGTATAGCCACCCTCGACGCCATCCAATAATTTATTGCGGATGCGGATATTGGCGAAGGTGCCGCGCACCATCACGTCGTCGTTGCCGCGCCGCGAACCGTAGGAGTTGAAGTCCTTCGGCTCGACGCCGCGCGCCATCAGGTACTTGCCGGCGGGCGAGTCCTTCTTGATCGCGCCGGCGGGCGAGATGTGGTCGGTGGTGATGGAATCGCCGAACAGACCGATGCAACGCGCCTCGCCGATGTCCGC
>DZCM01000042.1 GCA_022730295.1 Rhodanobacter sp.
GAGCAGGCGTTCGAGCTGTCCTTCAAACGGGTTGCACTTGGTAGTTGAACTCGCCGGCCAACTGGCAGATACAAATTCTTACGCCTACGTAAAGTCTCAACCCTTTACGTATATTGACTTCTGGGGTCTCATGCGGGTGCTGATCGCAGAGCAAAAAATAGGCGTACAACAGATATGGTGGCTGCGCGCCATGAGTGGAGATGGCGTAAGTGATCCAACGAGTAACGGTGATTTTGGTCAATTGATTGACATAAAAGAAACTGCCAATGCATCAGATGGTTGCGTGTTTGACGGAGTGACTTCGAAGGTTTACAATGACAAAACACATTTCCATCTGTTATATATGGAATGGTTGCAGGTAACCACTGACTATCATCGCTATAAAAGTAAATCGAATTGTGATAAATGCACATTGTCAGATTACAAAAGAGAGATTAAGTCGTCCGCCACGCCACAGTTTGATTTTGATCCAGGTGACTTGCCGGCGCCTCAGGCCGGCGGCGAGGGAGGCGAGCCGTGAAAAGGTGCTCAACAATTTCAATCTTTCTTGCCATGTCACTTTTTCTCGGAATGCAAGTTTCGTGCAGTTCAGTCATACATTTCAAAATTTACGGGCTCGAATCGATACACAATAACGGCTTGAGTGATGCGTTGTGCAGATACTATGTCGCGGAACATGCTCATGATTGGAAATTGACCTATTCGTATAGATCATACAAATTCAAGAATCTAGTTCCATTCAATATTTATAGCAAAACTATGCAAAATAGTTTTTGGGGCTGGAATATGCAGAGCGTAGCTATTCAATCCGTTGATTGCTCTGGACAAGAATGCACAGTAAGAATCAAGTTTATGGAACAGGTTGACAAACGAGTTTCTTGGTTATATTCAAAAGGTTGGTCTGATACTATTAATCATACAGATAGCACGTTGTGGATAAGGACTGATAATAATTGGGCTGCCATCGATGCTGGCACAAGAGGACATATTCCACTCAATGCCAATTTGGCCGATAATTGAAGGCGAATTCAATTCTGAAGTGCAACAAAGGCGCTGTCAGTCCAGCAGTGTGGCGGCGGTGTCTCAGTCAATGGTCGTCCAACCCCGGGCGAATTCAATTCTGAAGTGCAACACCCGACGCAACGGAGCGGCGCAGGTGCGGTAGCCTGTACCGCTTCACCGGCAAGTGGAGTTGCACATGAACTACACGCACCTGCGCCAAGACGAACGTTACCAGATTCAGTGTTTGCACAAAGACGATCACTTATCCGAAGGAAGGGTGGTAAAGACAGCTATGCGATCGCCAATCGTCAAGACATCTGTATTAATTGGATGTTCTCTAGTAGTACTGGCCATTGTGTTTGTAGTAGGTCTATTCATCGGTGGGCGAAGGGCCATCGTTCAACTAAACGTCCAAATGGATGGGACCCAAGCGATGCTCGCGTATAATCGTATCTCTTTCGAAAGACGATTGCATGACCTGCTGTCACGTGGTTGTAGTGATGTTGCTTTGGCACAAGTTAAGGTATATGAAGATCAGGATATGCAATTACTCGCCGGATTTCTGAGAGGTCCATTACCTACTTGGACAATAAAATACATCAAACAAGGTGATCCGCATTTGATTGATGAGCTTAGCAAGATGAAATTAAATTCTACTAAAACATGGACGATACCGGATTGCCGGAAGTAGCGGATATGTTGAAGCACTCACTCCTTAGAAAAAGGTGTGAAAGTGGGGCGTCGGGTTCAATTTTCAAGCGGGGCGAATTCAATTCTGAAGTGCAATACCCGACCCAACGAAAAGGCGCAGGTGCAGTAGCCTGAACCGCTTCACCCGCAAGTGGAGTTGCACTGCGAGTTCAACTACGAAGTGCAACGCGTTTGCAGGATAGCTCGAACACCTGCTCGGGTGTGCGGTAGCCCAATCGTTTTCTTGGACGCCGGTTGAGCTTGTCTTCGATCTGCTGGATTTGTTCGTCGGTGAACTGGCCGAGATCGCAACCTTTCGGGAGGTACTGGCGCAGCAGGCCGTTGAGGTTCTCGGCGGACTCGACCATCAGGCGCAACACCTGAACCGGATAAGGTGTTGCGATGGGCAACCTATACCAGCATCTGAGCAGTGAAGAGCGAACGACGATCGGCTTGGAACGTCAGCGCGGAACGAGCCTGAACGAGATCGCCGGGATGATGCAGCGGAACGTATCGACGGTGTCGCGGCAACTTTCCGCCAGCTGTGGGGGGCGTATATTGCCGATCATGCTCGACAGGCGCCGGGTTCACGCAAGAATCGCCCCCGCTCGCGCCGGCGCCCCGGGTGTGCTAACAATGGCGGCTTGGCAGCCCGTTACCAGTTGAGGTTTGGCCATGTCGGCAGTGTTGCAACCCGGCGCGGGACCGGTTCGCCCATCTGGCGATGGCAGCGAAGCGCGTGTGTGCGCCATCCTGGTCGAGCGTGGTCGGCTGAAGCCCGATGATCTTGCACGGGCCGAGCGGCTGCTGCTGGAGGCGCCGGAATCGCGCCTGACCGCGCTGCTGGTGCGGCTCGGCCTTGTGTCCGAGCGCGACCTCGCCGAGGCGTGGTCGGAAACCCTGCAATTGCCGCTGTTGTCCGCGAAGGACGCACCCGAAGCGCCGCCGGAAACCGCGCTCGGCGTGCGTTTCATGAAGCAGTATCACGCGGTACCGGTGGGCGGCAGCGACGAATTGCTGCAACTGGCGACGGCCGATCCGGGGGATGCGTATATCGCGCACGCGGTGCAACTGGCCTGCGGTCGGCCGGTATCTCTGGTGGTGGCGCAGGCTTCGGAAATCGACGACCTGATCGAGCGCTGGTATGGCGCGGGCCGCAGCGCGCTCGGCAGCATCGTCGAGGGCATGGAAGGCGAGGGCGGCGAGGCCTCGGGTGACGACGACATCGAGCACCTGCGCGATCTGGCGTCCGAAGGCCCGGTGATCCGGCTGGTAAACCTTCTGATCCAACGCGCAGTAGAAGCGCGTGCCTCGGATATCCACATCGAACCGTTCGAGAACCGCCTGAAGGTGCGCTACCGCATCGACGGCGTGTTGCACGAAGTCGAGGCGCCGCCGGCGTCGTCGACCGCCGCGGTGATTTCGCGCATCAAGATCATGGCGCGCATGAACATCGCCGAGCGCCGCCTGCCGCAGGATGGCCGCATCATGCTGCGGGTGCAGGGCAAGGAACTGGACCTGCGCGTGTCGTCAATTCCGACCAGCTTTGGCGAATCGGTGGTGATGCGTATTCTCGATCGCGGCAGCGTGGTGCTGGATTTCGAATCGCTCGGTTTCGATGCGCAGACCCTGCCGCCGTTCCTGCGCGTGCTGGAACAACCGCACGGCATTCTTCTCGTTACCGGCCCCACCGGCTCGGGCAAGACCACCTCGCTGTACACCGCGCTGTCGCACATCAACACGCCGGCGCGCAAGATCATCACGGTCGAGGATCCGGTCGAGTACCAGCTCGAAGGCATCAACCAGATGCAGGTGAAGCCCACCATCGGGCTGGATTTCGCCGGCGCCCTGCGCTCGATCGTGCGCCAGGATCCGGACGTGATCATGATCGGCGAAATGCGCGATCTGGAAACCTGCAAGATCGCGATCCAGTCGGCGCTGACCGGGCATTTGGTGCTCTCGACCTTGCACACAAATTCGGCGGCGGGCGGCCTGACCCGACTGCTCGACATGGGGGTCGAGGATTATCTGCTGGCATCCACCGTCAACGCGATCGTCGCGCAGCGATTGGTGCGCCGGCTCGATCCAGCCACCGCCGAAGCCTACGAGCCGCTGCCGGAAATGGTTGCCGAGCTGGGTCTCGACAAACTCACCACGCAGCGCCCGATTCGCCTGTATCGCCCGCGGCCGTCGGTGGAAAACCCGAGCGGCTATCGCGGACGCTTGGCGATCATCGAACAATTGACGATGACCGATGCGCTGCGGCGTTTGCTGATGCAGCACGCCGACGCCGGCGACATCGAACGGGCTGCGCGTGATGCTGGCATGCGCACGATGTACGAAGACGGCCTGCGCAAGGCGCTGGCGGGACAAACGACCGTCGAGGAAGTCCTGCGCGTATCGCAGGAGGGCTGATGGCATCGTTCCGCTACAAGGCCGTCACGCCGTCGGGTGAGACCGTCGAGGGTCGCATGGATGCAGCATCGGTCGATGACGTGATCGCTCGGCTGCAGGCGCAGGGCAGCGTACCGTTGGAGGCGGGCGATGCCGGCAGTGGCGGCGGCTGGTTGTCCGGCGACTTGCGCAAGAAGCCGCTGGCTGGCGCAGCGCTGGTGGAGTTCACCAGCCAACTCGGCATCTTGCTGCACGCCGGCTTGCCGCTCGATCGTGCGCTGCAGATGTTGCTGGAGTTGCCCGAGGGCGAACGCGCGCGGCGGGTGATCGAGCGCATCCGCGACCGCGTGCGCGGCGGTTCATCGTTGTCGCGCGCGATGGAAGAAGAACACGGCGTGTTCCCGAAGCTGTACCTGAGCATGGTGCGCGCAGGCGAGGCCGGTGGCGCGCTGGACGCGGCGCTGGCGCGGCTGGCCGATTACCTCGAGCGCGCGCGCAAGTTGCGCGAAAGCGTGATCGGTGCGCTGGTGTACCCGGCCTTCCTGTTGTTCGGGGTGCTGGGTTCGCTGGTATTGCTGCTGGCCTTCGTGCTGCCGCAGTTCGTGCCGATCTTCCATGACATGAACGTGCCGATTCCACTGATCACGCGGGTGCTGATGGGCGTCGGCTCGTTCCTGCACGCCTGGGGCCTGTTGCTGCTGGTGGTGCTGATCATCGCGGGCCTGTGGGGCGCGGCGCGGATGCGCGATGCCGAGACGCACCGTCAGTTCGATGCAAAGCTCCTGAAGTTGCGCGTGTTCGGTCCGTTGCTGCTGAAAGTCGACACCGCGCGCCTGATGCGCACGCTCGGCTCGATGCTGAAGAACGGCGTGTCGCTGCTCGCGGCCTTGGGCATCGCGCGGCAGGTCGTTGCCAATCGCGAGTTGTCCGAACAACTGGTGCCCGCGATCGAAGCGGTCAAGGGCGGCGACTCGCTTTCGCACGCGCTCACCGCGCACACGGGCTTTCCCAAGCTCGCGATCCAGATCACCGCGGTCGGTGAGGAATCGGGCACGCTCGATACCATGCTGCTGCGTGCCGCCGACACCTACGATGGCGAGGTCAAGAGCGCCATCGACAAGATGCTGGCGGCGCTGGTGCCCATCCTTACCATCGTGATGGCGCTGGTCGTCGCCGGTGTCATGCTGTCGATCCTGCTGCCGTTGTTGAGCTTGACGGGCAGCGTGCAATGAATTTCAACGTCAGAGGTTTGCACATGGCATCTTCCAATTCAACCGCGGCACGCACGCAGCGGAACCTGCGCCGTCACCGCGGCTTCACCCTGCTGGAAATGCTCGCGGTGATCGTGCTGCTGGGCATCGTCGGTGTGATCGTGGCGCGCTCGGTGTCGGGCAGCTTCAACAAGGGCAAGTGGAATCTCGGCAAGACTGGCGTGATGAAGCTGGATCAGGACGTGCAGGCCTACGCGCTCGACAACGGCTCGCCACCGCCGTCGCTGCAGGCCTTGCTGAGCAAGCCGGGCGATGCGCCGTCGTGGAATGGCCCGTATGCGAAGCCCGCCGACCTGCGCGATCCATTCGGGCATCCCTACGCGTATGCATTTCCGGGCAAGCACGGTCAGTACGACATCACTTTTTACGGCGCCGATGGCAAGCCTGGTGGCGAGGGTATCGATCGTGACCAGGGCAATTGGCAATAAGCCCGGTACCGGGTCCCGGGTCCCGGCTTCTCGGGGCTTCACCCTGATGGAGATGCTGGCGGTGATCGTGTTGATCGCGATTGCCGTCACGATCACGGCCGTGACCTTGCATGGCCGCAGCCGCGGGCAACTGGATGCGGCCGCGCAGCGCGTGGCAGCGGGCTTGCGTGATACGCGCACCCGGGCGATGGCCACCCGCAAGCCGCAGTGGTTCGCCGTGGATGTGCGTGCGCATACCTTCGCCGCGCCGGGGCGAGACCCGCGCGATTTGCCGGCCGCTGCGACGGTCGATGTCACATCAGCCGCGCAGGACGCCACGCCGCAAGGCGTCGCCCGCATTCGTTTCTTCCCTGACGGCAGTTCCAGCGGCGGCAAGGTCGTGTTGTCCGAAAAGGGCCGCGACGTAGAGGTTGCCGTCGACTGGCTGACCGGTGCGGTGACGGTGCAGCCGGGAGCGACGCATTGAATCTGCGGAGGTCCAGCGGCTTCACCCTGCTTGAAGTGCTCGCGGCCATCGCGCTGCTGGCGATCGCCTTTGCGATCGGGCTGTCGGCACTGGGCGGCGCGGCACGCAATGCCAGCCGCGCCGCGGCGCTGGATACCGCGATGGAGCGTGCGCAAAGCCTGCTGGCCGGGCAGGGCTTGGCCACCCCGCTCGAAAATGAATCGAAGTCGGGAACGTTCGCTGATGGCATGGGCTGGACGCTGAAGGTGCAAGCGTTGCCACGCTCCGCGCCCACGCCGGATGACGCGGTGAACGCCGTCGAGTTCACGCGCTCGGGGGGAGTGCTGATGGCACAGGCCGCGGCGATCGTTCTTTACCAGCTCGACGTTGCCATCGAATATGGCGATCACCGTACCCTGCGACTGTCGACCGAACGCGCGCAGGCTGCGCCGGACACGGACCAATGAATGGCCGCTCGCGCCATGCGGCGGGTTTCACCCTGCTCGAAGTGTTGCTGGCGCTGGTGTTGTTCGCGTTCGTGATGGCCGGCGTGTGGGGCGCGCTTGCGGGCGCGACCCGCATCACGCATTCCGCCAATGCGTTGATGATGCGCAGCGAGCAAGTGCAGACGGCGCAGCGCTTCATTCGTACGTGGCTGGCCGCGGCAGAGGCGCAGCCGTACCTCGAGTCCGGCGGGAAGCGTGCCCGTGAGTTCGACGGCGGTGCCACGAAGATTCGCTACGTCGGCCCCTTGCCGATGCAGGCCGGGCACGCGGGGCTTTATTTGCAGACCCTGGAGTTGCTGCCGCGGAAGGATGGTGGCGCCACGCTCGCACTCGAGTACGTTCCCTACACCGGCAACCAACCCGAATCCGGCACGCCCGAACGGCATGTGTTGCTCACCGGATTGCATGGCGGCAAGTTCGAATATTTTGCGGCGGCGGCGTTTGGCAAACCGGCCGCCTGGCGCGCGGACTGGACTGCCACGAATGGCTTGCCGCTTGCGGTGCGGATCCATCTTGATCCGGCTTGGAAGCAACGCGTCGCGTTTCCTGACATGTTGGTGCGCTTGCATACCGGCAGCGGTTTCGGTTTCCAGCCCGCGGGCATGTCGCCATGAATACGCGCGAACGCGGCAGTGCCCTGTTGCTGGTGTTGTGGGTTACCGTGTTGCTCGCGGCGCTGCTGGCCGGCCTCGCGGCGGCCACGCGCAGCCATGAAGAAGCCGCGTTGTACGGTTCCGAACTGCTGCGCGCCAAGCTCGCTGCCGAGGCGGGCCTTGCCCACGCTGTCGCCGGCTTGAGCGCACCGGCACGCAGCCAGCGCTGGATTCCGGACGGACGCGCGTACCGCTTCGACTTCGATGGCGCCAAGGTCACCACGCGCATGGTCGACGTCAGCGGCCTGTTCGATCTCAATGCGGCGCCGGCCGGCCTGCTGCAAAGGTTGTTTGTTGCCGCCGGTGCGGATAGGGCTCGCGCCAGCCAGCTGGCCGCTGCGCTCGCGGCATGGCGGGGAGGCTCACCGCAGCAGCCGGGCGGGGGAGCGGCCTCCACGCACGGCCCGATCCGGGCGGTGGACCAACTGGCGGCGTTGCCGGGCATGGATGCGGGCCTGTTCGCGAAGCTGCAACCGGAGGTGACGGTATTCAGCGGCCGCAATTTTCCAGATGCCTCCTACGCCGGTCCGCTGGCGCTTGAAGCCCTGCGCGGTATCAACGCCGGCGCCGCTGAAACCCTGGTGCGAGATCGTCGCGCGCGCCCGGCCAGCGCGGGTGCGGGCAACGGCGCGGCCGCGGGCGCGGTGGCCGGTGGTGCCTTGGTGGCGGGCTATGGCGGCACGGTCGAACGGGTGTTCACCAGCGCCGTTTTACCGGATGGCACCCGGGCCGATCTTGACGTTACCATCAGGTTGGCATTGACGGCAGCCAGCGCGCGCCCTTACAAAGTGCTGGATTGGCGCCCGGGTTCCCCCGGCGCACCATGAGATCCTGGGGCCATGGCGATCGCATCCACACAATCAATTGAACGCGCGAGACTTGCGTGGCGGCGCTCGCCGCTGCCGGGTTTCCTGCAATGGTGGGGCGGTGAACTGACCGCGCTGTTGCCGGCCAGGCTGCGTGGCTGGGTACTGCGCGGGCCGGATGTGTTGTGGATTTCCGCAGCCGGTGACGACATCAGCGTGTACCGTGTGCGCACCGGTTCCACGCTGACCCGGATTCCCGCCGCGTTGCCGCCCGAGGTGCGCCGCGCGGCGTTCGCGCAGGCTTGCGCGGGGATCGATCCGGACGATCGCCGCTTGCTGCTGGTGGTGCCTGCGGCACAGGTGTTGCAACGGCGCCTCATGTTGCCCGCGGCCGCGGCAGGCGATCCGCGCCGGGTGGCGGGCTACGAACTCGACCGGCAGACGCCGTTCAAGGCCGACCAGGTTTATTTCGATGCGCGGCTGAGTGGCGATGCAGCGCCCGCGGGCAACGTCGCCGTGGATTTGTTCGTGGTACCCAAGGCGGAACTGGATCCGATGCTGGAGCGCGTGGGTGCCTCGGGCGTGTTGCCCGATGCCATCGACGTGCAGGGCGCCGGCGGCGCGCTCGCCGGCATCGACCTGTTGCCGCCGGGGCGACGGCCGCGCCGCAGCGATCGTCGACGTCGCCTCAATTGGCTGCTGGGCGCAGTCTGCATCGTGCTGGTGGTGTTGCTGCTTTCGCAATGGTTGGACAACCGCCGCGCGGCGCTCGCCAACATGCAGGCTGAGGTCGAAGCCATGCGCGCGCAAGCCACGCTTTCCGAACAGTTGCATGCGCAACTCACGGGCGCCATTGCGGCGTCGCGATTCCTGATCAAGCGCAAGGCCGACAATCCGTCTGCACTTGCGGTGATCGACGACCTCACCACGCGCTTGCCGATGACGGCGTCGCTGGATGCCTTGACGCTGGATGATTCTGGCGGGCTGGACATCAAGGGCGAGGCCGCCAAGGCCGCCGCCTTGGTCGATGCACTCGGTCGCTCGCCGCTGCTGGCCGAGCCGAGATTGCAGGGCGTGATCCAGCCCGATCCGGCGACCGGCAAGGAGCGTTTCGAGATGGTGGCGCGCGTGCGCCAGACGGGGGCGCCCGATGCGCATTGACGCCCGCCGGATGTCGCCCGCGCAGTCGCGCCTCGCGGCCATCGTGGTGACGCTGATTGCGCTGGTGATCGCGTATTTCCTGTTGCTGCACTGGTGGTTCGTGTCGCCGCTGCTGAACGTGCGCAGCCAGATGCAAGATCTCGATGCGCTGCATGCGCGCTATGCCGCTGCGATCGCCCAGCAACCGCTGTTGCAGAAGCGCGTGCAGCAACTCGAGCGCGGCGGTGCCACGGTGGGCGCATTCCTGCCGGGCAACGACCCCAGCATCGCGTCGGCGGACCTGATCCAGCGCGCGACCGATCTGGTGGCGGCGCATGCGCACGAAGGCGCCGGTTGCAACATGCCTGCAAAGATGCCGATCGAACAGGACGACAGTCACGCGCCGTTCCGTCGCGTCAGCGTCAGCATCACGCTCGACTGCGGCATGCAGCCTTTCGCTGCGCTGCTGCATGATTTCAACCGCGGCCTGCCGTACTTGTTCGTGGACGATCTGCAGCTCGCGCGTTCGCCCACCGGAAGATTGCAAGCACAGCTGACTCTCACCGGCTACCTGCGTCCCGCGGCCGGCTCGCCATGAACGCCGCCGACCGCCGCCGCCTTACGCCCATGCTTGGTGCCGTCGCCGTGCTGCTGGCGTTGCTGCTTGTCGCGCTGTGGTTGGGTTTGGGGCGCGGCGCGCATTGGAGCAATGCGGACGCTGCGCCAAAACTGCCGGCCCTCGCCAATGCCACGCCGCCGCCGGTGGTGCCGCCGCTGGAGCATTTCGACGCGGTCTGGCAACATCCGTTGTTCAGCCCCGATCGCGCGCCCGAGGCTGCGTCCGGCGATGGCGGTGGCAGCAGCGGCAACCTCGAACTCACCGGCGTCATCATGCAGCCCGGCCTCAACATGGCGATCCTGCACGACAAGACCTCCGGCAAGGATTTCCGAGTGGTTGAAGGCCGCGCTACGCATGCTGGCCCGACCCTGGTGGCCCTGCATCCGCGTAGTGCCGTGGTCGAGGCCGCGGGCTCGCGGCTGCAATTGAAACTGACGCCAGGACCGGCGCCGGATTCTGCCAATCCGGATGTCGGCAATCAGGACGCGGGCGATGGTTACAGTAGCGCCGGGCAAGCGCTGCCGGTCGTGCATCAAGCTGATGCGGCGCACTCAGCCGCGGCACGTGCGCAGGAATTGCGGGAAAGAATTGAAGCGCGCCGGCGCCGGAACAGTCAGAATGGCGGCCACTGAAGTGGCCAACCGGTTGCCGCCGTGCAAGCCGATGGGGAGAGGGTGACGTGTCGAGAATTTTCGTCGTACCGGGATTGATCGCTGCACTCGCGCTGCTCGCGGGGTGCGCGACGCCGCCCCTGCACCAGGATCAGGATTACAGCCTGCAGCGCGAGGCGATCAAGGGCAGCCGCAACCCGGCGCCCGAGCCGCTGAATGTCGGCACTGGCGAGAATCAGGCAGTGGCCCCCGGCGCAGCGGCAGAAACCCATTACGGCACCGGCGTGTTCATCGGCAGTACGCCCGCCACACGCGTACAGGGCGGCAGCAACGCTGGCGGCACCATCACGTTCAACTTCGACAACCAGCCGGTGCAGGCCGCGGTCAAGGCGATCCTCGGCGACGTGCTGCACGTGAATTATTCCATTTCGCCGCAGGTCAAGGGCACGGTTACCTTCGCCACGTCGCAACCCGTGACGCAGGCGGAGATGCTGCCGATCCTGCAGATGTTGTTGTCGTGGACCGGCAATGCGCTGGTGCACGAGGGCGGGCGTTACCTCGTGGTGCCGGTGGCCGCTGCCGCGCCGGGCAACCTGGTGCCCGGCCTCGGCGGGGTTTCCCCGGGTGCGGGCTACGCGGCACGCCTGTTTCCGCTGCATTACGTGTCTGCCGAAGCCATGCAGAAGCTGCTGAAGCCGTTCGCGCCGTCGACCGCGTTCCTGCTGGCCGATCCGCAACGCAACTTGCTGGTGCTCGGCGGCACGCCGTCCGAACTCGCCAATTATCAAAGCATCATCCGCACCTTCGACGTCGATTGGCTGCGCGGCATGTCGGTGGCGGTGATCCCGCTGCAGCACGTGCTGGCAGACGATCTCGTCAGCCAGCTCGACAGCGTGCTGAATGGCGAGACCAGCGACAAGGGTGCGAAGGTATCCGGCCTGGTGCGGCTGATCCCGCTGAAGCACAGCAACAGTCTCGTCGTGATCACCGCGCAGCCGCGCTACATCGACGAAGTGCGCAAGCTCGTCACCACCATCGACAACGGCGCGGGCAATGGTTCGGGCCTGTACGTGTACAACGTGCTCAACGTGAAGGCGTCCGATCTTGCCTCGCACTTGAATGCCTTGTTCGGCAACGGCAGCGGCAACGGTGGCGAAGCGCAGCCCGGCGCGGTGGCGCCCGGGTTCTCTCCGCTCGAGCAGACTTCGCAAGGGCGCCTGGGCGCCGCAGCACCGTCCGGCGGGTTCGGCAACTTCTCGCAGGACGACAGCGGCGGTGCCTCCGGTGATACCAGTGGCGGCGGCGATTTCGGTGCCGGCATGGTGTCCGGCGCCACCCAGAATCGCCGCCAGCGGCAATATGGGCAGCAAGGGGCCGTTGCGTTCACCACCAGCGGGGGGGTGCGCATCGCCGCCGTCAACGAAAACAACCAGCTGCTGGTGCGGGCGAAGCCTTCTGAGTGGCAAAAGTTGCTGCCGGTGATCCAACGTCTGGATGAGAAGCCGCTGCAGGTGCAGATCGAAACCAAGGTACTGGAAGTGACCCTGACCGGGAATTTCCAGTTCGGCGTGCAGTACTACCTCGGCGGGCTGATCGGCACGCAGCCCGGTTCGCCGCCCAACACCAACGAGTCGTATCACCGCCATCAGGGTGCGGCCGGCCTCGGCGGCGTCAATTACGACGGCGCCAGTGACGCCTTGTTCTATTCGTTCGCCGGCAAGGACCTGCAATTTGCGGTCAAGGCGATGGAAGGCTCCGGCGACGTCAAGGTGTTGTCGGCACCGTCCACCGTGGTGCTCAACAACCAGGAAACCACCTTCAAGGTGGGAGAAAAAATCCCGGTGGTGCAAACCTATTACACACCGGGCGTCGGCATAGGTTCGCCGAGCGGAAACTACAACGTCGGCCAGGTGCAGTACATCGATACCGGCGTGCTGCTGGACGTGGTGCCGCGCGTGAATCCGGGCGGTTTGGTGTACATGGACATCCAGCAGGTCGTGAGCAAGCCGACCACCAAGGACCAGTACGGTAATTACACCATTGCCAATCGCGCGCTCAGCACCGAGGTTGCGGTGCAAAGTGGGCAGACCGTGCTGTTGGGTGGTTTGATCCAGCAGAGCGACACCAACACTCGCAATGGCGTACCGTTCCTGAGCCGGATTCCCGTGCTGGGCCGCCTGTTCGGCACCACCGAACGCGACAAGAGCCGCACCGAACTGATCGTGCTGATCACGCCACGCGTGATCCGTGATCCGGAGGACGCGCGGCGCACCACCGATGAATACGAAAACCAGTTCCAGTCGCTGAAGCCGATCCTGCACTCCGATGGCTCGACGCCGGCCACTGCGCCCGCATCGCCGACGCGTGCGCCGACGCCCCAGGCCGTGCCTGCGCCCGTTGCGGCGCCCGCGCCGACGCCTGCGACCAGCGCTCCGGCACACGCGGCGGCGGCTTCCGCGGCATCGGCAGGCTGGCCCATTCCGATTGCAATGTCTGCACATCACCCCGCGGAGGAGCGCTTGCGCCACGCTGTTGTCGACAGCGTGCACGTCAGGAGCTTGTTGCTGGCGCGCGGTTGACGGATTGGGTCTGGTCACCCGGTCGGTCGGAAAGGGATGTTGGCGATGAAACCTCTTGCATGGCTTTGGCTGGTTCTGGTGCTGGCGCTCCCGCCGCCGTCGTGGGCAAAGCAGGCGCCCGTCGAACTCGCGATGGTGGTCACGGGTACCGTCACGCTCAACCCCGATGGCAGCGTCAAGGCGTATGCGATCGACCACGCTGACCAGTTGCCCGCAGGCGTTCAGCACTTGCTGAAGTCGACCGTTCCGGGCTGGACGTTCGATTCAATCAAGGCCGCGGGCAAGATGCTTCCCGCCAACACTCGAATGTCGGTGCGGATCACGGGCACGGTCACAGCAACCACCAAACAAAAAGTCGGCGGCAAAAAAGTCGAGCAGAACACCGTCCAGATTGGTGTCGCCGACATCACCCTGCACTGTCCGCCGCCGCACGCCGAATTTTCGCCCGAGGCGGGCTGCGATCCGAACGCGAGCCTGCGTTTCTGGCCGGAAGACAAACCGCCGACATTGCCACAATACCCGCTGGCTGCCGTCAAGCTGCAGGCAGGCGGCGCGGTCCATCTGTATCTGGATGTCGATAGCGCAGGCCACATCATGCGGGCCGCGGTGGGCCGGGTTGACCTGTACATGCAGGTTCCGCGCCCGGAGAGGCTTCGCAAGCTGCTGGGCGACGCGGCGCTGCAGGCCACGCAGGACTGGCAGTTCAGTGTTCCCACCGCTGGCCCGCATGCGTTGGCGGGCCACTGGGTGGTGGAACAGACGCTGAAATTCGTGATCGCCGGCGATCACGCCGCGAACGTGGGTGACGGCCAGTGGCTCGCCTACCAGCCGGGGCCGGATCTGGCCATCCCGTGGGCAAGCGCGGATGCTGCTGCCGTCATCCGCTTGCCTGACGTGCTCGTGCCGGCATCGCTCCTGCCCGATCCGCATGCACCGCCTCTGCATTGAGTCTTGCGTGACGCGTATTGCCCGCGCCGGTGCGAATGGCTAAAGTCAGGCAGCGAAGTTCAACAAGGAGTGTGGCGATGAAGCGCTTGGCGTGCTTGGGAATCTTGTTGGGGCTGATCGTTCCGGTGTTGGCGCTCGCGGCGAAGACGCCGGTCGAAGCCAGCATGGTGCTCACCGGCACCATCACGGTGAATCCCGATGGCAGCGTGCGGGGCTATGCCCTGCACGACGAAGACAAGGTGCCTCCCGGCGTGGTGCAGCTGGTCAAACGCACGCTCCAGGGATGGCGGTTTTTTCCGATCGTGGAACACGGCAAACCCGTGACCGCGCGAGCCGGGATGACGGTACGGGTAACTGCTGACATGGTCGATGCGAAGCACGTGGCGATCAAGGTCTCCGGCGCGCAGTTTGGGTGCAGCGCCTATCAGGCGGATGCGTTGTTGCCTGGCGCCTGCAAGCCGGCCACGATCGTGCAACCCTTGCAGAGAAAACTCCCGCTTTACCCCCTGGACGCGGCGCACTTGGGCGCCGAGGGCGTGGTGTACCTGGTCGTCGAAGTCGGTCGCGACGGACACGTCATGCATGCCGCCGCAAGGCAGGTGAATCTTTATCACCGACTCCAGACGGATCAGGCGGCTATGCGCGAGAGCCTGGCGCAAGCGGCCCAGCGCGCCGCCTTGAAATGGACCTTCAAGGTTCCAACCGTTGGGCCGGAAGCGGCGATGGACCATTGGATTGTGCAGGTGCCGGTCGACTACCGCTTGGAGCCATGGCATGGGTGGAGAAAGAACGGTGCGATGTGTGAGTCAACCATGACTTGCAAGTTCGGATTCGATCAGAAGTACGGCCAGTGGCAGGGTTACGTCCGGGGTCCGGTGCGGGTCATCCCGTGGGCTGACGGCGATTCAAAGCCCGGCGCCCACGCCAATGGTGACGCCATTGCAGGCAACGGCGCGTTGTTTATCCGTGACGGGCGGTTTGTGTTGAAGACGCCGCTGGCGGGCAACGGCAGCCAGTCCTGAATCGACACGGCCGGGCCGGCCGCCCGCGAGTTGCGCAGGGGATCGCACGGATGCCCACGCCTGTTTCGATCATCGTTGTTGCCGCCGACAGCGGGCCGTCATTGCGTGACTGCGTGATGCGTGCGCTGGCCTCGAGCGTGCCGGTCGAGCTGATCATCAGTGACAACGGCTCGCGCGATGGCGTGCCGCAGGCACTTGCACGCGCGTATGAGAACGACCAGCGCGTGCGGGTTGTGTACAACCACGCGAACCTCGGCTTTGGCCCGGCAGTGAACGTCGCGGCGCGCGCGGCGCATGGCGATGCGCTGCTGATCCTGAATCCCGATTGCATGTTGGAACCCGACACACTGGCGCGGTTGCTGGATGTGCTCCGTGCGCACCCCGACGTTGGCTTGGTCGGCACCGTGGTGTGTGACGTCGACGGCACGCCCGACCCGGCCTCGCGCCGGCGCGATCCGTTGCTGCGGCGCTCACTCAACCAGCTCAGCGGCCGTGCGGGCCGCGAGCGCGAGGATGCAAGGTTTGCAGGCGTGAACGTGCCGGGCACGATTCCGGATGCGGTGATCGAAGTCGACAATATTTCCGGCGCGTTGATGTTGTTGCCGCGGGCTGCGTTCGATCACCTGCAGGGGTTCGACGAGGGGTATTTCCTGCATTGCGAGGATCTCGACTTGTGCCGGCGGGCGCGTGACGCGGGCTACAAGGTCCTGCTGGCCGGCAATGTACGCGTACAGCATGGCAAGGGGGGGTCCAGCCGGCACCGCCCGGTGTTCGTGAGTTACCATAAGCACCGTGGCATGTGGCGCTGGTTTCGCAAATTCGATCCGGCCGCCCGCAAGCCGCTGACCCGTGCCATGGTGTGGTGTGGTCTCACCGGGCACTTCTTCGTCGTCGCGCCGAAATTGTGGTTGCAATGCGTGGTCCGTCATTGAGCCCGGTACGTCAAACATGATCCGCGAAATCCTGAAGATGGGTGACCCGCGCCTGTTGCGCGTGGCACCGCCGGTGCCGGCGTCGATGTTCGGCACGGCCGAACTCAACGATCTGATCACTGACATGTTCGAAACCATGCAGGCCGCCGATGGTGTGGGACTCGCCGCGCCGCAAATCGGCATCGACCTGCAGCTGGTGGTGTTCGGTTTCGAACATTCGGATCGTTATCCGGAAGAACCCGAAGTGCCGCGCACGATCCTGCTGAATCCCGTGATCACGCCGCTGTCGCACGACATGGAGGACGGCTGGGAGGGTTGCCTGTCGGTGCCGGGCCTGCGCGGCGTGGTCAGCCGCCACTCGCTGATCCGCTACCAGGGAGTCGATCCGGCGGGCGTTGCGATCGATCGCACTGCGGAAGGTTTTCACGCCCGCGTGGTGCAACACGAATGCGACCACTTGATTGGACGCCTGTACCCGTCACGCATCACGGACTTCACGCACTTCGGTTACATCGACGTGCTGTTTCCCGACGAGGCCGGCGCGGTGGAGTGAACGACGTGTGCCGTGTGCTCTTGCAGGAGCGGCGGTAGCCGCGACCGCCATGTTCCCGGCACCATGGCCGCGGCTGCCGCCGCTCCTAAATGGAACCCAGACGTGACGCCTGTTCACGCAGCGCGGTGAGCTGGGTGTTCCAGTCGGCGAGGCGGGTGCGTTCCTGTTCGACCACCGCCGCGGGGGCGTGATCGACGAAGCTTGCGTTGCCGAGCTTGCCCTCGCATTTCCTTATCTCGCCTGTCATGCGCGCGATTTCCTTCGCAAGGCGCGCCCGTTCGGCATCAACGTCGATCAATCCGGCAAGGGGAATCAGCACGCGCATCATTCCGACCACCGCAGCCGCGGCGGCGGGTTCAGCCGCGCCCGGCTGCAGCCATCGTGGTGCCTCGCAACGGGCGATGAACTCGACTTGCGCAGCAAATTTGTCACCGCGGCGCCGATCCTCGGCATTGCCGTCCGCGAACAACAGCGGAATGGTCTTGCCGGGCGGAATGTTCATCTCGGAGCGGATCTTGCGCACGCCGGTCAGCACCGCCTTGAGCCACTCGATTTCCGCGCTTGCGTTCGCATCGATCGCGAACTCGCCCGCACGCGGGTACGGGCGCTGCAGGATGCTCGTGCCGTCGACGCCAAGTTGCGGTGCGACCGCTTGCCAGACTTCCTCGGTGATGAACGGAATGATCGGGTGCAGCGCGCGCAACGCTGTCTCCAGCACCACCAGCAAGGTGTGGCGTGTGGACGCGGCGGCTTCCGCATCGTCGCCATTCAAGGCCGGTTTGGAGAGTTCGAGGAACCAGTCGCAATACTCGTTCCACACGAACTCGTACAGCGCCTGCGCCAACAGGTCGAAGCGGTAGGTGGTGAAGTGCTGCTCGACTTCCGCGAGGGTCGCGTGCAGGCGTGACAGGATCCAGCGCTCCGCTTCGGTTTTTGCTCCCTCCTCCGTGTGCGGGGTTGCACCATTGCCCCCATCCGGCCTGCGGCCACCTTCCCCCGCAAGCGGGGGAAGGGAAGATTGATCAACGTTCATCAACACAAACCGCGCCGCATTCCACAACTTGTTGCAGAAAGCCTTGTAGCCGTCGGCGCGCTTCAGGTCGAAGTTGATGGTGCGGCTGTAGCTGGCCAGTGCGGCGAAGGTGAAGCGCAGCGCGTCGGTGCCGATCGCGTTGATGCCATCCGGGTAGTCCTTCCGGATGCGCTTTTCGACCTTTTCGCGCACCTGCGGGATCAGCAGCGACTTGGTCGATTTTTCGACCAGTGCGGGCAGGCTGATGCCGTCGATCAGGTCCAGCGGGTCCAGGGTGTTGCCCTTGGACTTGGACATCTTCTGGCCTTCGGCGTCGCGCACGATGGCGTTGATGTAGACCTCGCGAAACGGCACCTTGCCGGTGAAATAGAGGGTCGCCATCACCATCCGTGCGACCCAGAAGAAGATGATGTCGAAGCCGGTCACCAGCACCGCGCTGGGCAGGAAGATCTTGTCGGCCGGCCAATTGGCGACGACGTCGCCATGTTCGTTCTGCACCGGTTGGCTCGAAGGCCAGCCCAAGGTCGAGAACGGCCACAGCGCGGATGAAAACCAGGTATCCAGTACGTCGTCATCCTGGCGCAAGGCGCCGGCCGGTGGCGTGGTCGCATGCGCGCGTGCGTCGGCCTCGTCCTCGCCGACGAAAATGTTTCCGTCCGCGTCGTACCACGCGGGAATGCGATGCCCCCACCACAGCTGGCGGCTGATGCACCAGTCCTGGATGTTGTCCAGCCATTGCGTGTACGTCGACGTCCAGTTTTCGGGGACGAACTTGAT
>DZCM01000043.1 GCA_022730295.1 Rhodanobacter sp.
GAAATCGGCAGCAAGATCATGGCCCACCTCGGGATCGAGCGGCACATGTTTTGAGTCGCGGGCGATGGATCAATCGCGAAGCGTCGCGCGCGGCACCGTGCGCCGGGCCGCGGCGAAGCCGTTAAGCGTGGTGGGGCTGAGAGCGGCCAATACCGGTCAGTCGCGAAGCCGGTTCGCTCCGCTCCTCGTGCTTCAACCTGAGCCCGCCGTCATTTTCCGCCGTTCGGTCATTCCGGGTTCGACCCTGTGGGCCGCCCCGGAATGACGAAAATCCGAAAACGTCGTGACCAGTTGCAAAGATTTGCAGCCAGCCGTCGATTGAACTTCGTTTGTTCAGTGGTGCTTGGTACCGGCCGATGGCGCTTCGCGCACCGGCAGCGGCACGTTGCAAACGTCGATCTTGCCGACCTTGTAGAGATACCACGCGTCCGCACGGTTGCGGCGGGATTCGACCAGTGCCTTGAACGTCGGGGTGTCGGTGCGCAGTACTTCAAGGTGCATGCGTTCGGACGGCGGCAGGTCGGAAGCAAGGCGCACGCGCAGGATTTTCGTCTGGTGTGCAGGGTTCTTGTAGAAGCCCATCGGGCCGTTGCCGCGTGGGCGGTCGGCGAGGTATTGCATGCCCTTGACGACGCGGCCGATGACGGCAATGTTGCGGTCGAGTTGGCGCGGGGCCTGACCGATCACTGCGTAGAGTTCGGTACCGGGGCCGGAATCGGCGGTGTTGCCGCGGCCTGCGCCGACGGCGCCGTAGCAATGCACCAGCCAGGTCTTGCCGGATTTCGGATCACGTCCAACCGGGAAGCCATTGCTGAAACCGACTTCCGGCGCGTAGACGTCTCCATCGGGAAGTTTGGTGAACGGCAGGTCTGGCGTGATGGCGCGTTCGAATTCCGGTGCGAGCGTGGCCTTGGCCTTGCCGAGCGGGCGCGGCGGCTGGGCCGGATGGTCTTCCTCGGCGGCGGGATCGCCCCATTGGGTGACGAAACCATCCTGCACGCGCAGGATCGCGAGGCCGTCCCAGTAATGCTGGTGCGCAAGCGTGCGGATGTTCTGCGCATGCAGCGGCGCGTACGCGGGGTCGAGTTCGATCACCACGCGGCCTTCGGGCAGATCCATGTACAGCGTGTCGTTCGGGTTCAGCGGCCGCCAGTCCGAGGGTTTTGATGCGTCCAGCACCTGCTGCATCGTCGGCGCGGATTTCAATGATGCGGGGCCGGCTGCGAGTGCGGGCGCAGCGGTTGCGATGGTGCACAAGATTGCAAGGGTTGCCAGAAGTGAGCGAGAGGTCATGTTCGTTCCCGAGTGCGTGTGCGGAAAAAGCGTTTGCCACGGATCTTCACGGATTTGCAGCGTGGGGTAACTTTTTGCTTTTATCCGCTGTTATCCGCTTTTATCCGTGTCAAGGCTTTTGATCTTTCGCTGGTTCGTTGTTGAAGATGTCGTTGCCAAACGAGCGCTGTCCAACTTGCCCGGCATAGCCGAGGTAAGGCAGTCCGAACCAGTCCTCGATGCTGCGCAGCAGGCTGTAGTGATTGTAGGGAACGTTGGACACGGTGCCCGGCTTGACGAACGGCGACAGCACGATCGCACCGATCAGCCCGCCGCCGGGGCCTTTCAAACCCGGCAAGGGTGAGCCCGCGGGGTGCGTTTCACCGCAACAGGCCGCGACATCGGGCCGGTTGCCTTCCTTGAACTCGCTTTCATCGAAGGTGATGATCAACACGCCGTCCTGCTTGAATGCCGGCGAGGCGGTGATCAGCGGCACCCAATGGCGCAGGAACTTGTCGGCCGACACCAGCCCGCCGGGCTCGCCGGTCTTGCAATGGGTGTTGTGGGCGTCATGGCACAGGTTGGGCGTGATGAACGAGAAGTTCGGCGTAGTGGCAATGCTGGCGAGATCCTGTGGCAACTGATCAAGGTTGACGACGTGCGTGGCGCAGCTGGCGGCATCGTCAATGATCGAATGGAAATACACGAACGGGTTGTGCCTGGTGGCGTACTGATCCGTTGCGGTGGCGATGCGGGAAGGATCCTTCGCACCGATCGCGGGATGCGCGCAGGCCGCGGCTTCGCGGGATGGGTCCGCGCCCATGTCCTCCATGTAACCCTTCCAGCTGTAACCCGCGACCTGCAACTGGTTGGCGAGGGTCTTGACGTCGGCGGGATAGACGCAGCCTTCACCGAGAACTTGTCCATTGCCGTCAAGGCCCGGCGCGCTGCGCTTGAATTCCGTGAATACGGGACAGTCGTTTTGGGTGGCCTTGTTGGGTGCCTGGCCGCTGATGATCGCGAGGTAGTTGTCGAGGCTCCGATGTCCGATGGCGAAGTAGCGTCCCAGCATCGCGCCTTCCTTCGGCAACTGGTAGGCGAGATACGGCGCTGGCGATTTCGGTCCAAACGTGACGCGGTAAGACTGGTTTTCCAGCACGATCACGAACACGTGGCGCGGCGAATGCGTCAGATGCGTGCTGGGATACGGCGCGTGCCGCGGCGCGCCCAGCGTGCCGCAACCCGCCAGCAACAGGGCCAGCATGCAGACAACTGCGGCTCGCGACGTGAACGTGCGCGACGGCCGGATTGGTGCGAACAACATGGCAACACCCCGCGATCCTGAAGTCGATAGCGGCACGATACCAAATATGCTTCGGCGCCTGCAGTGCCGGCGGTCAGGCCACAGGGTTCGCGGCGGGATCGATCAGGCGTTCGATGGCGCCGCGCAGGTAGCGCCGGGCGAACGTCGGCCGGTACGTTGCGAAAACGCTCCGGGCCTTGCGAACGTGGTCGTCGTCGGGCGCGTAGAAGAACAGGAAGGCGCCACCGCTGCGCGCAAGTTCGGCGTCGGTCTGCAGGTATCCGGTCTCGGTACCGGCGAACTGGGCCACGTGCGCTTGGGCGCGCTCCATCCAGTTGGCTTCCCGATGGGCCTCAAGCTGATTGACGACGAAGTCGCCGGTGGCGGCGCGCACGTCGTTGCCGGACGTGCCGGCTGTCGTGAACGCGTTTTCGGCGGCCTGCGCAGCCTCGAAGCTCGGATAGCCCGCGACGATGTAGTGCTTGGGGTAGAACGTCCCGAACGAGGTATCGCTCTGCCTGAAGAAAGCCCAGTGCCTGATCATGACCGTCGTCCCTGCGTGCAGCCCAGCGCGGCGGCCGGCGGTGTGGTGTTGGTGGCAAACCGGACGGCCCCGCAGCTCGCAGCATGGCCCCCGAAACGCAAAGAAAGCGTGGCGCTGGCGTGACGGTTATTTCACACTCGCGCCGGGCTGTGCGCCCGGGTCAGCATCCAGCAAAAACAAGTCGTTGCCGCCGGTTCCTGCGGAAAGAATCATGCCTGCGCTGACTCCGAAACGCATCTTGCGGGGGGCGAGGTTGGCGATGAACACCACGTTGCGGCCGAGCAGGGTTTCGGGTTGCGGATAGGCCGCCTTGATGCCGGAAAAAATCTGGCGCTTGCCGAGTTCGCCGCCGTCCAGTTCGAATCGCAGCAACTTGTCCGAGCCGTCCACGGCTTCGCAGGCGATGACCTTGCCGACGCGCAGGTCGAGCCTGGCGAAGTCGTCGATGGAGATGAAGTCGGGACTCGGGGCTCGGGACTCGGGACTCGGCGAAACGGGGTTCGGTGAGACGGAAGGCAGCGCTTGCCTTGCCTCGCTCGCTTTGGAAGGTGACGGCGTGCCGGCGGATGGGGGTGTCGCGGCGAGTGATTCCTTCGAAGCTTCGATCATGGCGGTGATTTGTTTCGGGTCGATGCGGGTGGCGAGCGTGTGGAACGGCGCGATGGCATGGCCGAGCAGGGGCGCATCCGCGGCTTCGAAACGCGTCGGTGTGTCGGCGAGAAATGCAAAGGCCCGCGCTGCCGTGACGGGTACGACCGGTGCCAGCCACAGGCTCAGCAGGCGGAAGTAGTTCAATGCCAGGGTCAGCACGGTGTGCAGTTCGGCGCGCCTGGCTGCGTCCTTCGCCATCGTCCATGGCGCGTTTTCCGCGACATAGGCATTGGCCTCGTCGGCGACTTCCATGATCAGGCGCATTGCGGCGGCGTAATCGCGCGCTTCGTACAGCGCCGCGCAAGCTTGCAACTTGCATGCGGCGGCGGCGTAGCGCACGCGTTCTGCGGCGGGCAGCGCGTTGGCCAGCTTGCCATCGAACAGTTTGTGCACGAAACCTGCGCAGCGGCTGGCGATGTTCACCCACTTGCCGACGAGGTGCGAGTTCACGCGTTCCTCGAAGGCCTTGAGGTCGAGGTCGATGTCGGCGAGCGTCGGCCCCAGCATCGAGGCGAGGTAGTAGCGCAGCCAGTCGGCGTCGAGGTGTTCGAGGTAGGTGCGCGCGTTGACGAAGGTGCCGCGCGACTTCGACATCTTGGCGCCGTCCACGGTAAGAAATCCGTGCACGTTTACAGCCGTGGGCATGCGCAGGTTCGCGCCGTGCAGCATGGCCGGCCAGAACAGGGTGTGGAAATAGATGATGTCCTTGCCGATGAAATGAATCATCTCGGTGTCGCTGCCCGCACGGATGAAGCGTTCGAAGTCCGTGGCCTGCAAACCAGGTTTCGTGCCGCTTTCGCACAGCTCCTTGAACGCGGCGAAATAGCCGATCGGTGCGTCGACCCAGACATAGAAATACTTGCCCGGCGCATCGGGGATCTCGAAACCGAAGTAGGGCGCGTCACGCGACACGTCCCAGCTGCGCAGGCCGTCGGCAAACCATTCCTTCAATTTGTTGACGACTTCCGATTGCAGGCCGCCGGCAGCGCGGCGCTCTTCCAGCCACTCCTTCAGCATGGCCTCGAAATCGGCCAGCTTCACGAAGAAGTGCTGCGATTCCTTTGCGACCGGCTTCGCACCGGACACGACCGAGTAGGGATTGATCAGGTCAATCGGGTTGTAAGTGTTGCCACAAACTTCGCAGGCGTCGCCGTACTGTTCCTTGGCGTGGCAGTTCGGGCATTCGCCCTTGATGAAACGGTCGGGCAGGAACATCTGCCGCTCGGGATCGAACAGTTGCTTGACCGGCCGTGATTCCACGTGGCCGCTGGCGACCAGTGCGTTCCAGATCCGGTAGGTCTGTTCGCGATTGGTTTCGCCGTTGGTGCTGGAGTAGTGGTCGTAAGCGACGCCGAAGTCACGCAAGTCGGCGGTGTGTTCGCGCCACACGCCATCGATCAGTGCTTCGGGCGTGATGCCTTCCTTCTCCGCGCGCAGCATGATCGAGGTGCCGTGCGCGTCATCCGCACACACGTAATGCACCGTGTGCCCGGCCATCCGCATCGCCCGCACCCAGATGTCGGACTGGACGTGCTCGACGATGTGGCCGAGGTGGATGCGCCCGTTGGCGTAGGGCAGGGCACTGGTGGCCAGGATTTCGCGCGGCATTGCGGATTCGCTTGGGGATGGCTAAACGATCGCGGATTATCGCATGACCGCGTGTCGCCCCCGCACGATTGGCCCCTGTTCGCGTGATACCCGCGCGGGGCGCGAAGGTTGCCGGCGAATCCGGACGGCGGGGTTTGAGGTGCGTAGCCTGCGCCATCGCGGGAAAGCGCAAGCGGGCGCTGCGCTCAGTCGTTGCTGACCAGCGTGCCCACGGGTTCGCCGCTCAGGATGCGCATCAGGTTGCCCGCGCGGGTCATGTCATAGATGCGCAACGGGATGTTGTGGTCGCGGCACAGTGCGATCGCGGCGGTGTCCATCACCTTGAGATTGCGCGCGATCACTTCCTCGTAGCTGACGTGCGCGTAGCGTTGCGCGTCCTTCTTTTTCTTCGGGTCGGCGTTGTACACGCCATCCACCTTGGTGGCCTTCAGCAGCAGGTCGGCACCGATTTCCACTGCACGCAATGCCGCCGCGGAATCGGTGGTGAAGAACGGGTTGCCGGTGCCGCCGGCGAAGATCACGATGCGACCCTTCTCGAGGTGCCGAACGGCGCGCCGGCGGATGAAGTCCTCGCAGACGTCGTGGATCTGCAGCGCGCTCATCACGCGCGCGAAACCACCGCGCTTTTCCACTGCGTCCTGCATCGCCAGCGCGTTCATCACCGTGGCGAGCATGCCCATGTGGTCGCCGGTGACGCGATCCATGCCGGCTTCAGCGAGTCCCGCACCACGAAAGATGTTGCCGCCGCCGATGACGACGCCAATTTCCACGCCGGACTTGCGAACTTCGAGGATGTCATCGGCCATGCGGCCGATCACATCGGGATCGATGCCGTAGTCCCCCGAGCCCATCAGCGCTTCGCCGGACAGCTTCAACAGGATGCGCTTGAACTTGGGCTTGGCGGCGGGCATGCGGGGCTCCGTGGTGGGCAAACGCACGCATTCTAGCTTGCACTCAACAAAAAGGCCGCGATCGCTCGCGGCCTTTTTACGTTCAGACGAGGTTTCGCGATTACACCTGCATCGCCTTCGCGACTTCCGCAGCGTAGTCCTCGACCACCTTCTCGATGCCTTCGCCAACCGCGATGCGGTGGAACGACAGCACGCGGGCCTTGGCCTTGGCGAGCGCGTCGCCCACGGAAACATTGGTGTCGAGCACGAACGGCTGGCCGGTCAAGGAGACTTCGTTGAGGGTCTTCTTGATCTTGCCCGCAAGCATCTTTTCCTGGATCTCGGCCGGCTTCTGCTTGTCCTTTTCGTTCATCTGCGCCAGCGAGATTTCCTTTTCCTTGGCCACGAAATCGGCAGGGACGTCCTCGGGGGTGACGTACTGCGGGTTCATCGCGGCGATGTGCATCGCCACGCCGCGCGCGAGTTCGGCATCGCCGCCTTCAAGCGCGACCAGCACGCCGATGCGGCCGCCGTGCACGTAGGCGCCAAGCGTGGATGCGCCATCAACGCGCACCAGGCGACGTACCTGCACGTTCTCGCCGACCTTGGCGACCAGCGCCTGGCGGGCTTGTTCGACGGTGCCGCCGGCAAACGCTGCGTTCTTGAGTGCCTCGGCATCGTGGGCGCCGCTGATGAGTGCGGTCTGCGCGACGTCGGCCGCGAACTTCAGGAAGTTCTCGTCCTTGGCGACGAAGTCGGTTTCGGAGTTGACCTCGACCAGCACGCCGTTGCCGTTCGCTTCAGCCATCGCGATGCGGCCTTCGGCAGCGACGCGGTCAGCCTTCTTGTCGGCTTTGGCGAGGCCCTGCTTGCGCAGCCACTCGATCGAGACGTCGATGTCGCCATCGTTCTGGGTCAGCGCTTTCTTGCATTCCATCATGCCGGCGCCGGAGCGCTCGCGCAGTTCCTTGACCATCGCGGCGGTGATTTGCATGGATTTACCTCATTGCGTGTTGGCGCCCGCCCATTCGACGGGTGCTGGGGAAGGATGGGCGCCATGCCAGTGCATGGCGCCACGGTGACGATCCGCGGCAGTGGTTGTCGCGGGGTGCCGGGATTACTCGGCAGAGTCGCTGTCGCGCTTCGGAGCAGCCTTCTTGACCGGGCGGCGGTTGGGCTTCTTGCCATCCTCGTCCTTGCCGGCAACCGGGTTGCCTTCGGCGTCAAGTTCGACGAATTCGCTGTCATCGACGCGACCCTGGAGCGGCGCTGCAGCCTTGCCTTCCAGTACGGCGTCGGCGGCGGCGCGCGTGTACAGCTGCACCGCGCGGATGGCGTCGTCATTGCCGGGGATGGCGTAGTCGACGAGGGTCGGGTCGTAGTTGGTGTCGACCACCGCGACCACCGGAATGCCGAGCTTTTTGGCTTCCAGCACGGCGATGTTTTCGTGGCCGATGTCGATCACGAACAGTGCGTCGGGCAGGTTCTTCATGTCCTTGATGCCGCCCAGCGACTTCTCCAGCTTGTCGCGCTCACGCCGCCGCGACAGCACTTCGTGCTTGACCAGCTTTTCGAAGGTACCGTCGGTTTCGGCAGCTTCCAGTTCCTTCAGGCGCGCCACCGACTGCTTGACGGTGCGGAAGTTGGTGAGCATGCCGCCGAGCCAACGGGCGTTGACGTACGGCATGCCGCAACGTGCGGCTTCTTCGCCGATCGCGTCGCGCGCCGAGCGCTTGGTGCCAACGAACATCACGGTGCGGCGCTTCTGTGCCAGCCCGGAGATGAAGTTCATCGCATCGGTGAACTTCGGCACCGTCGACTCGAGGTTGATGATGTGGATCTTGCCGCGCGCGCCGAAAATGTACGGCGCCATCTTCGGATTCCAGTAACGGGTCTGGTGGCCGAAATGCACGCCGGCTTCCAGCATCTGGCGCATGGTGACTTGGGGCATGGATGTAACTCCGATGTGGGAACCTGCTTCGTTCGCACGAAACGCGCGGCCGTCATCGACGGCAAAGTGCGCGACAGGTTCCGGGGTTGGGCTTCCGCAGACCTCCGGCAACGACCCCTTGCGGGGACCCCGGTGCCGGCACATCACGATGGATGCAGGGCCTGCGTGTGGATTCGCCGGTGACGTCCGGCGTGGACGGTCTTGCTTTCACAAAGCCTGCCAATTCTACGCATGCCGGGCGCGAAAGGCAATGTGGGTGGGATCGTCCGCGTAGTAGTAAATAACATTGACTATAGTGTTTTGAGACTATATAGTCGTCACGTGCACTCACAACCGCAGCCACATGCCGTCTCGATGCCAGCCCTGTTGCGGGCATGCAGGAAAGTTTACGCCGACGCGATCGGCGCCGAGTTGGCCCGGGAGGGTCATGACGACGTGCCGCGCAACGGCGTGTTCGTGATTGGCGCGATTGCGCGCGATTGCTTGCCGCTGGGCGAGGTGATCGCCCAGCTCGGCATGTCCAAGCAAGCAGCCGGACAGCTTGTGGATGCCTTGGTGGTACGCGGCTATTTGTTGCGTGAGGTGGATGCGAACGATCGCCGCCGGTTGATCGTGCGCCTGAGCGAACGCGGCCGTGCTGTGGCCGTACTGGCCCGGGGGGCGGTGGCACGCATCGACGCGCAACTCGCACAGCGCGTGTCGCGGGAATGGATCGAGCACACCCGGGCGACGCTTGCGGCGTTGACTGGAGATGATCATGGCGGATGAATCCGTAGTAATGCAGGAAGTACCGGCGAGTGCGGTGTTGTTCGCATCGGCTGTTGAAAGGCTCGCGATGTTTTATGTCGATGCGCTGGGCTTTTGCGAAGGCTTGCGCGGCTCGGGCTACGTAGTGCTGCGGCGCGAGGGCTTCGAACTGACGCTGCACGCAGTGCCGGCGGCGATGGCCGATGCGATTGGCGAGGCCGCGCCGGTGGCGCGGCGCAGCGCTGCGGCCATCAAACTGGCGTTTGCCGTCACGGATCTTGCGTCGCTGCGAACGTGCGTCGCCAACAGCGGCGGCGTGCTGGAGCCGCCCGAACGCGAATGGTCGATGCCTGGCATGCGCGCGGTCGATGGGGTTGATCCGGAAGGCAATGTCTTCCAGCTTCGACAGTACGTACGAGAGTCCGGCGAGCGATCCGGCGGCATCGGCTACGCGGCACCCGTGTTCGCCGTCGCCGACCTCGCGCGCGCGCTGGTGTACTACCGCGAGTGCCTCGGCTTCGCTGTGGAATTCAGCCACGCTGATTTTTACGCCAGCATCGAGCGCGATGGCTGTCGCATCCATCTGAAATGCGTGCCGGGCGAGGTGCGCAACCTCTCGGTGTCGCAGCAGGAGGACCACATTGATGCTTGTCTCGGCGTGCGCAATGCCGCGGCGCTGGCGGCGGAATTTGCGCAATCCGGGGCGGAATTCGCGGTGCCACTGCGCCAGATGCCTTACGGCTGCGAGTTCTATGTGCGCGACCCGGATCGCAACGTCATGGCGTTTGTGGAAGGCGCCAAGACGGGCCGAGGCTGCAAGTTCGTGCCGGATGGAGGATAATTGCACGCTATGCCAGTCATCCCCAAAACCCCCGAAGAAATCGAATCGATGCGCGTCGCCGGACGCCTTGCCGCCGAAGTGCTGGCGGTCCTCAAGGAGCACGTCAAACCGGGCGTGACTACCGAGGAGCTCGACGACATCGCCTATCACCACATCGTCGACGTGCAAAAGGCGATCCCGGCCAACATCGGCTACCACGGATTTCCCAAGACCCTGTGCACCTCGGTCAACCATGTGATCTGCCATGGTATCCCCAGCTCCGGCAAGGTGCTGAAGGAAGGCGACATCGTCAATTGCGACGTCACCGTGATCAAGGATGGCTGGCACGGGGACACCTCGCGCATGTATTTCGCGGGCGAACCCTCGGTATTGGCCAAGCGTCTCGTCGACACCACCTACGAGGCCATGATGTTGGGCATCGGCCAGGTGCGCCCCGGCGCCACCCTGGGCGACATCGGGCACGCAATCCAGCAGCACGCCGAGGCGGCGGGTTATTCCGTGGTGCGCGAATACTGCGGGCATGGCATCGGCAAGATTTACCACGACGATCCGCAGATACTGCATTACGGGCATGCCGGCGATGGCATGCGCCTGGAGAAGGGCATGACCTTTACGGTCGAGCCCATGATCAATGCCGGCAAGCGCAACACCCGCCAGTTGCCGGACGGCTGGACCGTGGTCACCAAGGATCACTCGCTCTCGGCGCAGTGGGAGCACACCGTCGCCGTGACCGATGATGGCTATGAAATTTTGACCGCGTGGCCGGATGGTTAGTTGGGACATTGGTGAGTGTGGTGAGCGCCTCCCAGACGCACCAAACGCCGCCGCCACCCCGCCTGCCGCCTGCACTGCCGCGCTCGGGTGTGTCTCAGGACGCGCGCGCGGCGCTCAGACAACTGCTGGATGATCATGCGCGGGCGCTGACGGTTGCGTTCCGGCAGGGCGTGGATGCAGCGGCGTTGGCGCGTTCGCGTGGGCAGGTTGTCGACTCGGTGTGCATGCATTTGTGGTCTGCCTGCGTGGGTGAAACCGACGCCGCGGCCTTGTTTGCCGTGGGCGGCTTCGGGCATGGACTGTTGTTTCCGTATTCCGATATTGACTTGCTGGTGTTGCACGCCCCCGATCCGGAACCGGGGCTGGTGCGGGCGCTGGAGGGATTCTTCACCCGCCTCTGGGACGTAGGCCTGAAACCTGGCCACGCCGTGCGCACGTTGGCGCAGTGCCGCCAGCTTGCCTTGACTGATGTCAGCGTGTTTACCAGCCTGCTGGATGCGCGCCGCATCACGGGTGTCGCGCGATTCGCGCAGGCGCTGCAGGAGCTCGTCGATGATCGGCAGGTGTGGCCGGCGGATGCCTATCTCGCGGCCAAGCTGGAAGAACGCGCCGCGCGGCATGCGCGCTTCGATGACACCACCCACAACCTCGAACCCGACATCAAGGATGGGCCGGGTGGCTTGCGCAACCTCGACCTGATCCGGTGGCTGGGCAAGCGCATCGTGGGCGTCGATGATCTCGCCGGACTCGTGCGTACACATTTGCTCGAGGCCAGCGAACGCGAAGCACTGCTGGAGGCGCGCACGGTGTTGCGTCGCGACCGTTATGGTCTGCACCTGGAAGCCGGGCGCGCCGAGGAACGCCTGTTGTTCGATTGGCAGCGTGCACTCGCTGCCCGCCTTGGCTACGAAGACGCCAACAACACCGGCAATGCCGCGATCGAACGCTTCATGCAGGATTATTTCCGCGCGGCCGGCATCACCGAACGGCTGCTGATGCAGTTGCTGGAGCGCCTGCATGAATTCATGCACCCGTTGCCGCCGGCGCGCGACCTCGACGGTCATTTCGGGTTGCGCGGCAATCGACTCGAAATGCGCGATCCCGATTTGCTGCAAAGCGCGCCGGAAGGCTTGATCGAAATTTTCGTGCGACGCTTCGACACCGAGGGCTGCACCGGCATCACCGCCGCCACGATGCGCGCGGTGGAACATGCGCTGGTGGTGCACGGCGGTGCGTTGTCGCGCAATCCGGATGTGTTGGCGGCCATGCTTGCGCTGTTGCGCCGTGGCGCCCCCGCAGTGCGTGTGCTGGAAGACCTCAACCGTCATGGCGTGCTGGCGGCGATCCTGCCCTCGTTCGCGCGCGTGGTCGGGCGCATGCAATACGACCTGTTCCATGTCTACACGGTGGACGAACACACCTTGCGGGTGCTGAGGAATATTGCGCGCTACGCCTTGCCGGAAACCCGCGAGTCGCTGCTGTTGGCGTGCGACGCGTTCGCCCGCCTCGCCAAACCGGAAATCCTGCTTTTGGCGGGTTTGTTCCACGATATTGCCAAAGGCCGTGGCGGCGACCACTCGGAGCTCGGTGAAGCCGAGGCGCGAGCGTTTTGCCACAAGTTGGGTTTGGGCGAAGACGATACCGAGAACGTCGCATGGCTGGTGCGCTGGCATCTCATGATGAGCAGCACGGCGCAGCGCCAGGACATCGCCGATCCGGAAGTCGTGCATCGTTTCGCGGTGCAGGTGGGCGACTGGGACCGGCTCGACATGCTTTATTTACTGACAATCGCCGACATCGCCGGCACCAATCCGAAGTTGTGGAACTCGTGGAAGGATCGTCTGCTCGCTGATCTGTACGTGGCGTCGCGCTATGTGTTGCGGCGCGACTTGCAGCGGCCCGCACGGGCTGAAGTGCGGGTGCGCGAAGCACGCGAACAGACCTTGGCGTTGCTGGGCGAGCGTGGCTACGCGTCGTTGGCGGCGGCTGGCGTGCTCGCGCAGTTTCCGGACGCCGCTTTGCTGCGCCAGCGGCCGGAGATGCTGGCCTGGCAGGTGGCTGCAATGCTCGACGCGGGCGCTTCCGAAACGGTGGTCGCGGTGCGTCCACCGGGCGTGCGTGGAGGTACCGAGGTATTCGTGGTGACGCCCGATCGCGATGGCGTGTTCGCGGCCGTGGCGGCGACCCTGGATCGCTTGCGTCTGGACGTGGTCGCCGCGCGCGTGATGACCACGCGTGACGGGCGCGCACTGGATACGTTCACGGTGCTCGAGTCCGGCTCGCAGGCGCCGCTTTCGGCCGAGCGCGTGGCGAGTTTGCGCGACGCCCTGCTGCGCGTGCTTGCGGTCACGCTCCTGCGCACCCATCCCGCGCATCGGGGGCTTGCGCGCAGGTTGCGGCACTTCCAGCGTCCGCCGCGGATCGACTTCCACGGCGGGGATGGGCGCGCCGTGACGAGGCTCGCTCTGGTGTGCAGTGATCGTCCCGGATTGCTGGTGTCCATCGCGCAGGCGTTCCTCGACGCGGGCGTGCGCGTGCACGACGCACGCATCGCCACTTTTGGCGATCAAGTCGAAGACTTCTTCGAGCTGAGCGATCGCCACGACGAACCGCTGGATGACGCTGAGCGGGAGTCGTTGCGCGAGGCATTGCAGCGGCGGCTGACACCCGCCAGCATGACTGCTGGCCAGGAGAACACGCATGCATGAATGGCAAGCCCTGATCGATACGGCGTGGGAGCGTCGCGACACGCCTGGGCTCGGGGGTGATGCCGCGCTGGCGCGCGCCCTCGACGATGTGTTGGATGCCCTGGAAGCCGGCGCACTGCGTGTGGCCGAGCCGGATGGGCAGGGAGGCTGGCAGGTCAATGCATGGATCAAGCGCGCCATCCTGCTGTATTTCCGTGTGCACGACGTGCGGGTGATGGACGGCGGTCCGATGGCCGCGTTCGACAAGGTGCCGCTGCGCTTCGCGGGCGTGGATGCGGCTGCGTTTCGCACGGCGGGTGCGCGCGTGGTGCCGGGTGCGCTGGTGCGCCGCGGTGCCTTCATCGGCAAGGACGCGGTGCTGATGCCGAGCTACGTCAACATCGGCGCGCATGTCGGTGCGGGCACCATGGTCGATACCTGGGCGACGGTTGGCTCGTGTGCGCAAATCGGCGCGCGTGTGCACCTCTCCGGTGGCGTCGGTATCGGTGGCGTGCTCGAACCGTTGCAGGCCAGTCCGACCATCATCGAGGATGATTGCTTCATCGGCGCGCGTTCGGAAGTCGTCGAAGGCGTGGTCGTCGAGCATGGCAGCGTGCTCGGCATGGGCGTATTCCTCGGCCAGTCGACCCGCATCTACGATCGCGCCACGCAGTCCATTTCCTACGGTCGCGTACCTGCTGGCAGCGTCGTGGTGGCCGGTTCGCTGCCAGCGGCGGACGGCTCGCACAGTTTGTACGCAGCGGTGATCGTCAAGCGCGTGGACGAAAAGACGCGCTCCAAGACATCCATCAACGAGTTGCTGCGCGCGTGAGACCAGGAAAAGCGAGGATCCGCGAATGAACGCGAATGAACGCAAATGGATCAACGTGCTCGCGACGTCTTCCCCCATCCCTTGGTGTCATTCTCGTGACTGCGAACGTGCAGTGCGGCTGTTCTGCTTTATTTGCTTCTATTCGCGTTCATTGGCGTTCATTCGCGGATGAATCGCTCTTGATTGCAAGCGTCGGGAGAGAATGATGGGTGATGTTGTGCTGTATGGCTTGCCCACCTGCGACACCTGCCGCAAGGCGCGCAACTGGCTCGATCGTTTCGGGGTCGGGTTCACGTTCATCGATTACCGTGCGGACCCGGTGCCGGCGGCGACGTTGAAGGATTGGTCGGTGCAACTCGGCGGCTGGGAGAAGCTGGTCAACAAGGCTTCGACGACGTGGCGCAATCTGTTGCCGCAACGCAAGGATCCCGGCAGTGACCCGGAATGGACATTGCTGCTGAAGGAGTATCCGGCGTTGATCCGGCGCCCCGTGGTGGTGCGCGAGGATGGTTCGGTCAGCGTTGGTTTCAGCGACAATGCCTTCAAGAAACTGTTCGGCAAGTGAGCAGGCCGTAGCGTGATCGATCAACGCACCCGCCGTTACCTGAAAAACCTGCGCGTCGAACGCGACAACGAGGCTTTGTACACGCGCCTTGCCGGCGTGGCCGCCGATGCCCGTCTGGCGCGGGCCTACCGGCGCATCGCCGACGGCGAGCGCGCCAACGCGGCGTTCTGGGAATCGCGCCTGCGCCAACTCGGTGCGCCAATCCCTGCGCTGCATCCGCGCATGCGCGTGCGCGTGCTGGGTGCGCTGGCGCAATGGTTCGGCACCGGATTCGTGATGCCGACCGTGGTCAGGCTTGAGCATGCCGATCATCTCGAGACGCCTGTCGACCGCGAGGGGCACCGAGATCATTTCGTTCCCGCCGACGGACGCGCCAAGGCGCACCGGCATCGTGCGGCAGGCGGCAACACCCTGCGCGCGTCGGTGCTGGGGGCAAACGATGGGCTGGTGTCGAACGTCAGTCTGGTGATGGGCATGGCCGGTGCCGCCACCGGCAACCACGCGGTGTTGCTGGCCGGCCTCGCGGGCCTGGTCGCGGGTTCGTGCTCGATGGCGCTGGGTGAGTGGCTGTCGGTGAACAGCTCGCGCGAGTTCTATCAGGCGCAGATCACTGAACGCGCGGAGCGCCTGGCGGTGGCGCCGGAAGAGGGCCAGCGCCACATCGCCGGTATCTATCGCGACAAGGGTCTCGGCCGCGCCAAGGCCGAGCATCTCGCCGAACATCTTTCGGAAACGCCGCGCACGGCTCTGGATACGCTGGTGCGCGAAGATCTCGGCGTCGATCCGTCCGAGCTTGGCGGCTCGGCATGGAGTGCGGCGATTTCGTCGTTCTGCTTCTTTGCCTTCGGCGCGATCTTCCCCGTGGCGCCGTACTTCATCGTCGGCGGCAGCGTCGCGATGATCGCCAGCATGGTCACGACATTCGTGGGGCTGTGCCTGATCGCGCTCGGCACCTCGCTGTTCACGGGCCGTGGCCTGGGATTCTCAATCGCACGCCAATTCGTGATCACCGCGGTGGCGGCGTCGATCACGTTTGGCGTGGGGCACTTGCTTGGTGCCGTCATCGCGGCCTGAGGCATGCAAACCATGCGTGAAGTTTTCGATCTCACTTGCGATTTGATCCGCCGCCGTTCGTTGACCCCGGACGATGCCGGCTGCATCGCGTTGATCGCGGCGCGACTCGAAGTCGCCGGGTTTCGCTGCGAGCACCTGCGCTACGGCGAGGTGTCGAACCTGTGGGCGACACACGGCAGCGGCGATCCGGTGCTGGTGTTCCTTGGACACATCGACGTGGTACCGTCTGGTCCGGAATCCGACTGGACATCGCCGCCGTTCGAGCCGACGGTGCGCGACGGCATGTTGTACGGACGCGGCGCGGCCGACATGAAATCCGGTGTCGCAGCGATGGTGGTGGCGTTGGAACAATTCGTCGGCGCGCACCCGGACCACAAGGGCAGTGTGGCGCTGCTGGTGACCAGCGACGAGGAAGGCCCGGCCAACCTCGACGGCGTGCGTCGCGTTGCACAGCATTTTCGCGAAACCGGCCAGCGCATCGACTGGTGCGTGGTGGGCGAACCGTCGTCCAAGGAAAAGCTGGGGGATCTGATCCGGGTGGGCCGGCGCGGGTCGCTCTCCGCCACGCTGACCGTGCACGGCGTGCAAGGCCACGTCGCCTATCCCGACAAGGCGAAGAATCCGATCCACGCCGCTGCACCGGCTCTGGCGGAATTGGCCGCCACGACCTGGGACGAGGGCAACGCCGATTTTCCGCCGACCTCGTTCCAGGTTTCCAACATCGCCAGCGGCACCGGCGCGCTGAACGTGATTCCGGGTTCACTCATCGCGCATTTCAATTTTCGCTTCGGCACCGCAAGCACACCGGCGACGTTGCGTGGGCGAACAGAAAAACTGCTGAAAAAGCATGGGCTCGACTACGCAATCGAATGGAACCTCTCCGGCGAGCCCTTCCATGCGCCGGAAAGCGGACGCTTGCGCGAAGTCGTGATCGACGTCTGCCGCGAGGTGTGCGGCATCGAACCCGAAGCCAGTACCGGCGGCGGCACCTCCGATGGCCGCTTCATCGCGCCGCTCGGTGCCGAGGTGGTCGAGATCGGTCCGGTCAACGCGACCATCCACAAGGTCGACGAATGCGTCGCGCTGGAGGATCTCGAACGCCTGCCCGAAATTCATTCCATGATCGCGTCACGCTTGTTGGGTTGAGGGCTGGCAGCAGGCAGCGGCCGAAGCGGCTCACTGACTTGCATGTCAACTTCCGGCTTCGGCCCTAACCTGCCAGTCATCGTCTTTGCGAAATCTCCAAAAGCGGCCACTCGCATCGGGCATGATGGTACCGATTGAGCGATTGCAAGGAGAGGGGGCAGATGTCGATGAAACCGGCAGCAGCTCATTGCGTGATCAACACCGTGCGCATAGGAGCTCTCATCACGACTCTCCGTCTGAAGAAGGGTTCCTGATTAGCGCTGAAGTTCAACAAAGTTACCTTGTCATTCCGGGGCTGCCCGCGCCACGCGTGGGTAGAACCCGGAATCCAGCTCCTGGCGTTGCCTGTGAAGCTGGATTCCGGGTTCCATCGCCGATGAAGCTGGCGATGGCCCCGGAATGACGACGTTTCGTATGGCAGTCCATGTGCAATCGTGTTGAAGATCGATGCTAATCAAGTCAGGGTTTGCGCGAAGCAGCGTACGCAGCGACGGCAATCATGTCGTTGAGTGTCAACTTCGACACTTCCTGCTGCATAGGCAGCGTCGCGGGGCCGCGGCGCTTGCCGTCCTGGAAGTCGAGCAACTGATGTACGATGTAGTTCGGCATGCGCCCAGCCAGCGGTGGAATATCGCCGGCGCCACGCAAGTTGGCGCCATGACACGATTCGCACGCCGGCGCCGCACCCACGCCTTTCGCGGCGATCGTCGCGCCACGCTCGATGCTGCCGGGCGGCACGTAGGCAATGTATCCCGAACGCGTATCGCCCAACCCGGTAAGTTCCGGGTTCGCTGGAACAAGGATGATGCGGTTGCCGATCGCTTCGTTGCCGGCGCCCGGGATCGGCGCCAGTCCGTAGTACTCCATGTGGGTTTTCGGCACGCTCGCCGTCTCGATCACGCGCGTCCAGGGCGTGAAACGCAACGAGGAGAAATAGACGGCTGCCCGCTTCAGGTCGGCATCGCTGACGTGGCTCAACTCCTCGTGCATGATCGGACTGGCACGGTCGCCATCGCGGAATGCCTTGATCTGTTCGAAGATGTAAGCGAGCGGCAACCCGGCCGTCGCTGCATCTTCCGGCCGCCCCAGCCCGGTCGGCAGATGGCAACGTGCGCAAGGCCATGCCTTGCCGCGTCCGTGCGCGACGATTTGCGGCATCGTCGGATGATCCTGCGGCCACCAGTCAGGCGCCACGAACAAACTCGTGATCTGCTCGCTGGTGTACCCCTGCGTGCTGCTGCCGGGAATATGCAGAAGCGTCTTGTCATCCGGCGATGCAGCCATGACCGTGAATGTCGCAAGTGCCAGCACTGCTGCCGCGCAGACCTTCTTTTTCATCGCAGTTCTCCACTCGAACGCCCATGTAGGTTTGCGCGAGGCGGCACAGGCCGCGCCGCGATTATGTCCCGCAAGGTCAGATGGGAAGATTCTAGACGCTATCGGCGCGTCGCCGGAATTGG
>DZCM01000044.1 GCA_022730295.1 Rhodanobacter sp.
CGCAGGCGTCGGCGATGTCGAGGCCCCCGCCGCGTCCTGTGCCCACGCCGCCGCAGACATGCCCGCGCCCGCAACGATCATGGCCGCCGAAGCGGCCATGATCATTGCGACTTTGCTCGGCATGCAGCGCATGCGGGCAGACGCCCTCACGGCGATCACTCGGCCGTGTAGACGATGTTGTCGCGGCGGTTCTGGTGCCAGCATGCTTCGTTGTGCTCGAGGCACACCGGACGCTCTTCGCCGTAGCTGACGACCTTGATCTGCGAAGCGGAGGCTCCGTCCGCTTCCAGCGCACTGGCCAGCGCATTGCCGCGGCGCTCGCCGAGGCCGAGGTTGTACTCGCGGGTGCCGCGTTCGTCGGTGTTGCCTTCGATGGTCATGCGTGCCATCGGGCGGTCGCGCAGGTACTTGGCGTGGCAGGCGACGATGTCGTTGAATTGCGACTGGATGTCGCTCTTGTCGAAATCGAAGTAGATCACGCGGGTGCGCAGGCAGGCGTTGCTCTGCAGATCGGCGGGCGTGAATACGCCTTCGGTCTGGACTGGTGCGGCGGTGGCAGGTACGGCTTCCGGCAGCGGGGCCGGCTTGACTGCCTGCTTCTGGGCGCAGGCAGCGGCAGCGAGGCAAAACAGGGCAACTATGGAGACGCGAACGGTTGCGTTCATGGCGAAACGTTCCTTCTTTTTGAGCGTGAGGGGGGTTTGCAACGGTTATTCAATCAGGATGATGGTCAATGCGGCGTCACGGATTCCGGTACGGCCCCCAAGCGGGTTCGCGGACATCGCCGTCACTCAGCACCAGCCGCTGACGCACCCGCCCGTCTGCCGACGCTGCGTACAGGACGCCGCGAGGACCTTCGGTGGCTGCGTAAAGAAGCATGCTGGCGTTGGGGGCCCAGCTTGGAGATTCGTCGAGATTCCCTGGGGAAACGAAGTGCTCCTGACCGCCGAGGGAGCGGTTCATCACTGCAATACGATACACGTTTCCGTTGCCCTGCACCATTGCCAGCTGTTTGCCATCGTAGCTGACCGCCACGTCGGCGTTGTACTGGCCCTGAAAAGTCAGGCGTTGTGGAGTGCCGCCTGTGACTGGAATTTCATACAGTTGCGGCTTGCCGGAGCGGTCCGAGGTGAAGATGATGTTCTGGCCGTCCGGCGTCCACGAGGGTTCGGTATCGATCGCCAGATTGTGGGTCAGCCGTGTGAGTGCACCCGTTCCAAGATCCATGATGTAGATCTCGGGGTTGCCCTGGAAGGATAGGCTTACTGCGAGTTTCTTGCCATCCGGTGAAAAGCGCGGGGCACCGTTGATGCCGGGCCGGTTGGAAACCAGCCTGCGCGCACCGGTCGCGACGTTCTGGATGTAGATCGCCGAATCGCCGCTCTCGAACGACACGTAGGCGATCTCACTGCCATCCGGCGACCAGGTGGGCGACAGCATTGGTTCATGCGAGCGCACCACGGTCTGCGGGTTGTACCCGTCCGAATCGGCGATCACCAGTGAATACTGCGCCTTGTCGCCGAGGCCCACCATGGTGATATAGGCGATGCGGGTGTCGAAGGCACCACGCGTGCCGGTGATCTTCTGGTAGATCTGGTCGGCGATCTGGTGCGCGACCCGGCGCAGGTCGCTGCCCTGCATGGCAATCGGCATGGCCAGCAGCTTCTGCTGCTGGTTGACGTCCCACAACTCGAAGTTCGCGGTGAGCACGCCATTGGCATACGACGTGCGCCCAACCACGATGTAGTCCTGCTTCAACTGCTTCCAGGTCGCAAACTTGATGTCGGCGCCGGTACTGGGCGATTGCACGATTTCGCTGGCTGGCAGGGTGCGGAACACGCCACAGCGATCCAGATCCATGCTGATGATGGCAGCCACGTTGATCGGCGATGCAGGGCCGGATCCGACCTGCCCGAAGGGCACCACGGTGATCGGGATGGCCGACGGCACGCCGTTGACGATCTGCAGGGTGAGGCTTTGCGCCCCTGCCTGCGTCGCGAAGAGCGCGGCGCACGCCGTGAGGAGCAGGCCCAACATGAGTTTCGGCATTCGCATGATTGAAAAGCCTTTCATTGCTGCGCGGGAGTGATGAAATTCAAGGTGAGGTCGGGCACGAATTCCTTTTCGAAGCCCTGGTACGGCAACGGCGACGAACTCAATACCGCCGCCTTCACCGAATGCTTGCCGACATCGTTCAAGGGGCAACTGGGCAACACTGTGACATCCTGAACCTGACCCCCCCGTGTCTGCTTGATCTCGATCGGACACACGGTGCCCGGCGGCGTGTCGAAGGGGCGGTTCCAGTGGGCGGTGATCACGTTCGTCAACGCCGCCGCATACGCATCGGTGTTGTTGCCTGCCTGTCCCGTCATCGCCTGCTTGGCCACCGGCACATTTTGCGCGTTTTGGCTTTCACTGGGCTTTCGCAAGTCCGCCAGCTGCGCGGCTTTTTGTTGCTCAAGGTTGACCCGGCGTTGCTGCGCGGCGCTTTGCGCCTTGACCTTCGCCAGCTCTTTCAGGATGCGCTCGGCTTCCTGCTCCTTGGTGAGTTCGGCCATCCGCTGTTTCTGCTGCTCTTCCTGCGCCTGCCTGGCCTGTTCGGCCTTCTGCTCAGCGATCTGCGCGATTTTTTCCTGATCCCGCAGTTGCGGCTGCGGCACCGGCGTTGGCAACACGCGCACGTTGGCGGCCGGCGGCGGCTTCGGTTTGGGTTCGGCCTTTTGTTCATGTCGCGGCGAGGCCTTGGGGGCGTGCCTTGACGCAGCCGGCAGCGGCGCGCCGGCAGGCCCCACGAGCGTCGCCTCGATGACCGGCCCCTCGAACGGCTGCAGCACCGGGCTGCACGTGACCGGGCGCACCGCCGCCGGCAGGTGCAACAGGTTGGACAAGGATTCCCAGCGCGTGCAGTTGAGCAACGCCAGCCCGAGGAAGCCGACGATTCCTAAGTGCAGCAGCGCGGAATAGACGACCGCGCGTGACGTGACGTCAGTGCTTTGCATTGCCCGCGGGTACCAGCGTCGTCTCCGGCTGGCTCATCAATCCGACCTTGGCGACGCCAGCTTGTTGCAACAGGCCCAGCACCTGGTTGACGCGGCCATAGTCGACGCGCTTGTCGCCGCCCAGCAGCACCGAGACCTTGGGGTCCTCCTTGACGAAGGCCGACACTTGTTTGACCAGCGCGTCGTCGTCGACGTGTTCGCGCGGGCTCTTGCCCAACGTGAGGAACACCTCGCCCTGCTGGTCCACCGAGACCATCACCGGCCGCTTTTCGTCCTGCAATGCCTTGGCGGCGGATTGCGGCAACTGGATGTCGGCACCGAGGTTCAGCATCGGCGCGGTGACCATGAAAATGATCAACAGCACCAGCATCACGTCGATGTAGGGCACGATGTTGATTTCAGCCATCCGGCGGCGGCGTTGACGGCGATGTTGCAAGGCCATGGCGATCGCCCCTAGCTTGCCCGCGCTTCGGGGTGCACGTGGGCTGGCGGCGGCTCCATTTGCATCTGCCGTTGCAGCACCGACGACAATTCTTCCTGGAAGGTGTCGTAGCGCACCGTCAGGCGTTCGAGCCGCGTGGAGTAACGGTTGTACGCCCACACCGCCGGAATCGCGGCGAACAGGCCCATCGCGGTCGCCACCAGCGCCTCGGAAATGCCCGGCGCGACGGTCGCAATCGTGGCCTGCTTCAAACTGCCCAGGCCCTGGAACGCCACCATGATGCCCCATACGGTGCCGAACAACCCCACGTAGGTGCTGATCGAGCCGACGTTGGCGAGGTATTCGAGATTGCTCTCCAGTTTCTCGACTTCGCGCGTGCCGGCCACGCGCATCGCGCGCTCGGAGGCTTCCAGCACCGCGCGCCGGTCTTCGCCGCCGCGCTGGCGCTGGCGCACGAATTCACGGAACCCCGATTCGAACACGGCGGCGAGTCCACCCATCTCCCCCGCGCGCTTGCCGATCTCGCGGAACAGTGCGGCGAGGTCAATCCCGGACCAGAAGCGCTCCTCGAAGCCGTCGGCGTCGCGGGTCGCGGCATCCAGCATCGCCTTTTTGCGGAAGATGATGACCCACGACGAAAACGAAAATATGACCAGGATCGCCAAAACGATCTTCACTGGCCAGCTGGCATGCAGCACCAGGTCGAAGATGTTGATGGAGCCGTTCATGCTTGCAGGGTTCCTTGTTCAATCAATGCCGCAACGTCGGAGGGAATTCTCGCGGGCGTGAAATGGCCGGCGTCGACGCAGGCGATACGCACATCGGCGCGTGCCAGCGTGACAGTATCGGCAGCGCGCACGATGGTCTGGGCGAGGTCGAAACTGGCGCCGCGCACGCGCGCAAGACACAGCGTGGCATCCAGCTCGTCGTCCAGCCGTCCCGGCTTGTCGAAGTCGATGTCAAGTTCACGCACCACGAAGACCACGCCAAACCTTTCGCGCAACGCCTGTTGTCCCAATCCGCACGCGCGCATCCACTCGCTGCGCGCGCGCTCCATAAACCTGAGATAGGCGGCGTGGTAAACCACGCCGCCCGCATCGGTATCTTCCCAGTAAACCCGTGTCCGCCAACTGAATGCCGGTTGTGCGTGCGCGCCCACAGCGACCATTTGACTAGGACACCTTGTCATCGAACAGGTTCATCGCGGGTTCGGCGCCCCGTGGCGGCGTCAGTCCGAAGTAACGCCACGCCTTCGCGGTAGCGGTGCGCCCGCGCGCGGTGCGCGCCATCAGGCCTTGCTGGATCAAGTACGGTTCCAGCACGTCCTCAATCGTGTCGCGATCCTCGGCCAGCGCCGCAGCCAGCGATTCCACGCCCACTGGACCACCGTCGAACTGCTCCAGGATCAGTCTCAGCAAGCGGCGATCGAGTTCGTCGTAACCGCCCTCGTCCACCCTCAGCATCTCCAGCGCAGCGGATGCGACCGCGCGGGTGATGCATCCGCCCGCGCGAACTTCGGCGTAATCGCGTGCACGCCGCAACAGGCGGTTGGCAATGCGCGGGGTGCCGCGCGCGCGCCGCGCGATCTCGCGCGCGCCGTCGTCGTCGCAAGGAATAGCAAGAATGCGTGCCGAGCGCGCCACAATCGTCGCCAACTCTTCCGCGCTGTAAAACTCCAACCGGTGCACGATGCCGAAGCGATCGCGCAGCGGCGAAGTCAACATGCCCGCGCGGGTGGTCGCGCCGACCAGGGTGAACGGCGGCAAATCCAGCTTGATCGAACGCGCGGCCGGGCCCTCGCCCAGCATGATGTCGATCTGGAAGTCCTCCAGCGCCGGGTACAACACCTCCTCGACCACCGGCGACAGCCGATGGATCTCGTCGATGAACAGCACGTCACGCGGCTGCAGGTTGGTCAGCAGCGCGGCGAGATCGCCCGCGCGCTCCAGCACCGGGCCGGACGTGCTGCGCAGGTTCACGCCCAGCTCATTGGCGACGACATGGCTGATCGTGGTCTTGCCGAGTCCCGGCGGCCCGAACACCAGCACGTGGTCGAGCGCCTCGCCGCGCTTTTTCGCAGCCTCGATCGACAACGCCAGCTGCTCGCGCATCGTCGCCTGCCCGACATATTCGGCCAGCGTGCGCGGCCGCACGCTGGCTTCGACCACCTGCTCGGCGGGAATTTCGCCGGCATCGACGACGCGGGAATCGCTCATGCCGCGATTATGGCAGAGCCCCGCAGCGTCGCCAGTGCGGATCGGCGTTATACACTTCGCCCGTCCTCTCGTTCCGGCGCAAGCGCGCCGTGTGTCCGGAGCCTATCCGCATGATCCGCAGAACGAAGTTGCCTGCAGGAATGGCGCTGCTGGTGTGCGCCTGCGCCTGCGCCACACGCGCGCAGCAGACGCTGGACGTCAAGCGCGCGGATGGCGCCACCACCGCATTGCTGGTCTACGAACCCGCGCATCCGCGCGGTTGCCCGCCGCTGGCGCTGCTCTCGCCCGGGGCGGGCGGCGATCGGCACGACTTGCGCTATCTCGGCGAGGCGTTGAGCGCGGCCGGATGGCGCGCGATCGCCATCGGGCACAGGGAAAGCGGCAAGGCGGCGCTGATGCGCGACATCCTCCGCACGCACGGCATCCAGGCCGGCGTGTCGGCCATGGTCTACGACCCGGCCGCGTACCGTGCGCGCTTCATGGATATAGATGCCGCGCGACAGTGGGCGCAATCGCGTTGCCGGGTGCCGTTCACTGCATTGATCGGCCATTCGATGGGCGCGCGCACCGTGCAGCTCGAAGCCGGCGCGCGCAACCGCGCGGGGCTGCGTGCGGACGGCGGCTTCGACGCCTACGTTGCGTTGTCGCCGTCCGGCCGGGATGCGCAGTTTCCGCGCGACGCCGATGCCACGATTCGCGCCCCGATCCTGATGATCACCGGCACCAGCGACAGCGGCCTGGCCGGCGACTACCGCTGGCGGACGCGGGCATTCGACGCCTTGCCGCCGGGCCACTGCGACCGTCTCGCGGTGATCGACGGAGCCACGCACCTGAACCTCGCCGGCGTGGGCTTTTCCGGCAGCACGGAAAAAGCCGTAGTGCCGCTGGTCACGACCTGGCTCGACGGCTTGCGCGCGCGCACCTGCGCGCCGGCGCCGCGACAGGCGGGCGTCACCGTCGTCACGAAATGAGTCCCCACGAAATGCAGCCGCGTTCCCGGTTCGCCGTCAGATCTCGACTTGCGTGCCAAGTTCCACCAGCCGGTTGCCGGGGATGTCGAAGAACGTGGTCGCCGGCATCGCATTGCGCGAAAGGAATGCGAACAACTTGTCGCGCCACAACACCATGCCGGGACGGCGCGTGGCAACGATGGTTTCGCGCGACAGGAAAAAAGTGGTGTCCATCATGTCGAATGCGAGGCCGTGTTTCGCACAGGCAGCCATCGCTGCCGGCACGTTTTGATCCTCGGCGAAGCCGAAGCGCAGGGTCAGCGTGTGGAACGTGTGCCCGAGATCGTGCAGCTCGATGCGCTCGGACTCGCCGGCGAACGGCGCTTCCAGTGTTTCAACGTTCAGCAGCACGTTGCGTGCATGCAGCGTCTTGAAGTGTTTCATGCTGTGCAGCAAGGCGTGCGGCACCGCCTGCAGGTTCGCGGTCATGAACACCGCGGTGCCGGGCACGCGCAGCGGCGGATGCTCGGCGATGCTGGCCACGAACGGCGCCAGCGCCAGCCCACCGTGCTGCAATTGCCGGAGCACCAGCTCGCGCCCGCGCCTCCAGGTGGTCATCACCGTGAACAGCATGAGGCCCAGCGCCAGCGGGAACCAGCCGCCATGCTCGACCTTCAGGAGATTCGCGCCGAAAAATGCGAGGTCGATGGTCAGGAACACAACACCGAACGCCATGACCAGCGGCAGCTTCCAGTGCCACATGCGCACGGCCACGATCAACATCAGCAAGGTCGTGACCACCATGGTGCCGGTCACGGCAATGCCGTACGCGGCGCCAAGATTTTCCGATGAACGAAAGCCGATCACCGCCGCGATCACCAGCACCAGCAACATGCCGTTGATCCACGGCACGAAGATTTGTCCAGACATGCGGCTGGACGTGTGCACCACCCGCATGCGCGGCGAATAGCCCAGTTGCACGGCCTCGCGGGTCATCGAAAAGGCACCCGAGATGACCGCCTGCGAGGCGATCACCGTGGCCGCCGACGCGAGCACGATCATCGGAATCAACAAGACATGCGGCACCAGCAGGTAGAACGGATTGCCGCTCGCCTGCGGCTCGCCGAGCAGCAGCGCGCCCTGCCCGAAATAATTGAGGAGCAATGCAGGAAACACGAAGAATACCCACGCGCGCCGGATTGGGGTCTTGCCGAAATGCCCCATGTCCGCGTACAACGCCTCGGTCCCGGTCACCGCCAGCACCACGCCGCCCAGCGCAAGGAACGCGGCGATGCCATGCGAATCGAAGAAACGGATCGCGTGGTACGGATTCAATGCCAGCAGGATTTCCGGCGCGCGCGCGATCATGCGGACTCCCAGCAGGGCGATCACCACGAACCACACGCACATCACCGGCGCAAACAATCCCCCGACGCGCGCGGTGCCGAACTTCTGCAGCAGGAATAACCCGAGCAGGATGGCCACGCTGATCGGCACCACCCACGGCGTCAGTGTTGGCGCGGCCACCTTGATGCCTTCGACCGCCGACAGCACCGAGATCGCAGGCGTGATCACGCCGTCGCCGTAGAACAGCGCCGCGCCGAAGATCGCGACCAGCGCGATCAGCCAGCGCAGCCGCGGCTGGCTGCGCACGCTGTTCCGCGCCAGCGCCAGCAACGCCATGATCCCGCCCTCGCCCTTGTTGTCGGCGCGCATCACGAACATGACGTACTTCAGCGTCACCACCAGCAGCAGTGCCCAGAACACCAGCGACAATACGCCCAGCACGGTCTCACGACTGACGCCGAGACCGTAGGTGCTGCTGAAGATTTCCTGCAAGGTGTACAGCGGGCTGGTACCGATGTCACCGAACACCACGCCGACCGCGCCGAGGGCGAGCGCGCGCGTGGATGGCGAAAGCCGTTGGTCTGAAGCATTGGCCTGCATGGTTCCGAACCCTGCCCGCCGGAGTGGGCGCGCAGTGTAACGGCACACGTCCCCGCGCGCCATGCGCCATTCGACAAGTCAGATCTCCACCTGCGCGCCAAGCTCAATCAGGCGATTACCGGGAATGCTGAAGAACGCGGTGGCCGGCAGCGCGTTGCGGGCCAGGTACGCAAACAGCTTGTCGCGCCACAATGCCATGCCGGGCCGATTGGTGGCAACGATGGTTTCGCGCGACAGGAAGAACGTGGTGTCCATCATCTTGACGTCGAGGCCAGCCTTTCCGCACGCGTGGATCGCCTCGGGGACATTGGGGTCTTCGGCGAAACCGAAGCGCAGCGTCAGCCGGTGGAAATCGTGGCCGAGGTCTTCAAGCTGGATTCGCTCGTCGGGATCGGCATAGGGCGTCTCCAGCGTATCCACTGTCAGGATCACGTTGCGCTTGTGCAGCACCTTGTTGTGCTTGAGATTGTGCAAAAGTGCGTGCGGTACGGCGTCGGGGTCGCTGACCAGGAAGATCGCCGTGCCTTCCACGCGCGTCGGCGGGTGCTCGGCAATGTTGGCAATGAACGGCTCCAGCGCGAGACCGCCGTGCTTGAGTTGCCGCAATACCAGTGCGCGCCCGCGCCGCCAGGTGGTCAGCACGGTGAACACCGCGATCGCCAGCACCAGAGGGAACCAGCCACCGTCCAGAATCTTCAAGGTGTTGGCGCCGAAGAACGACAGATCGACAATCAGCAACGCCAGCCCCAGCAAACCGACCAGGGCCGGGCTCCACTTCCACATCCGCCACGCCACGATCAGGAACAGCACAGTGTCGATGGTCATGCTGCCGGTCACCGCGATCCCGTAGGCGCCCGCCAGCGCCAACGACGACCCGAACCCGATCACTACCAGCAACACCATGATCAACAGGATGCGGTTGATCCACGGCAGGTAGATCTGCCCGGCTTCCGCTTCAGAGGTGTGCACCACCGGCATGCGCGGCAGGAAGCCGAGCTGGATCGCCTGGCGGGTGATTGAGAACGTGCCCGAAATCACTGCTTGCGAGGCGATCACGGCGGCCGCCGTCGCCAGCGCGATCATCGGATACAGGCCCCACTTTGGCACCGCGAGGAAAAACGGATTGCTGGCCGCTTCCGGGTGATGCAGCAGCAAGGCACCCTGACCCAAATAATTCAGGAACAATCCCGGCATCACGAAGGCGTACCAGGCAATTTTGACCGGGTTGCGACCGAAGTGCCCCATGTCCGCATACAGCGCTTCAGCCCCGGTGACGCACAGCACCACCGCGCCAAGCACCAGAAACCCACCGCTGCCGTGGTGGATGAAGAAATTCACCGCGTACCAGGGGTTGGCCGCGCGCAGTATCAGCGGATGCTGCACGATGTTGTATGCACCAATCAGTCCGATGCACACGAACCACAGGCACATCACTGGCCCGAACACACTGCCGACACGGCCGGTCCCGTTTTTCTGGAACCAGAACACCCCCAACAACACGGCCACCGCAACCCAGACGACCCAATGTGACAATGCGGGCGCGGCAACTTGCAAACCCTCGATCGCGGACAGCGTGGTAATGGACGGCGTGATCACACCGTCGCCGAAAAACAGTGCCGCGCCCAATACCGCCGCCAATGCAACCAGCTTGCGCGTGCTCGGATGATCGCGGGTCGCACGTTGGGCCAGTGCCATCATCGCCATGACGCCGCCCTCGCCCTTGTTGTCGGCGCGCATGATCAGCGTGATGTATTTCACTGCCACCACGATCACCAGCGTCCACAGGATCAGCGACAGCACACCGAGGATGTTGAAAGGCTCCGGCGGCATGCCGTGCGGACCGCTGAAGGCTTCCTGCAGCGTGTACAGCGGACTGGTGCCGATGTCGCCGAACACCACGCCGATTGCACCGACCACCAGCGCGCGGGTGGCGGTCTTGCCGGTGCCATTGCCGGGGCCGACACTGGCGGTCTTGTCCGTCACCGTCCCAGCGCAGCCTTGAGGGCCTTGCGAATGATCGCCTCGGCATCGTCGCCATCGGCGGCGGCCGCAGCCACCAGCCGCGCGGCCTCGGTGGATTTGTAGCCGAGTTGCTGCAATGCGGCCTCGGCCTCGCCACGCGGATCGCGCGGGAGATTCGCCGGTGCGCCGGGCAAGGCGCCCGGCGTCACGGCCACGCGATCGCGCAATTCGATCACGATGCGCTCAGCCGTTTTCTTGCCGATCCCGGGGATGCGCGTCAGCGCGGCCACGTCGCCCGCCTGCACCAGGCGCGCGAATTCATTCGTCGACACGCCAGACAGCACCGCCAGCGCGATGCGCGCACCGATGCCGGATACCTTCTGCAGGTTGCGAAACAACGTACGTTCGTCCTCGTGCAGGAAGCCGTACAGCGCAACGGTATCTTCCCTGTGCGCGTAGTGGGTCAGCAACACCACCTCGCGGCCAACCCCGGGCAGGTCGTAGAGCGTCGACATGGGCACTTCCATCTCGTAGCCAACGCCGCCGGCCTCGACCAGCACCCACGGCGGGCGCTTGCTCACCAGAATTCCGCGCAAGCGACCGATCATTGGAGCCCCCCCCGAAGCGGGGACTGGGGGCCGGGGACTGGCGACCGAAACAGCGCGCGACTCATCGCCGGCGTCCCCACGCAGCGGCGGCGATGCCGGTGCGCGCTTCGCTCGCGCGCATGTGTGCGTGCGTGATCGCGATTGCCAACGCGTCGGCCGCGTCGGCCTGCAGCGGTTCATGCAGATTCAGCAGTATTCCCACCATGTGTTGCACCTGCTCCTTGCCCGCGTGGCCCTTGCCGACGACGGTCTGTTTGATCGCATTCGGCGCGTATTCGCTGACCGGCAGGCCGCGCCCCACCGCGGCGCAGATCGCGGCACCGCGCGCCTGTCCAAGCTTCAACGCCGAATCGGCGTTCTTGGCCATGAACACGCGTTCGATCGCAGCCTCGGCCGGCGCCTGCGCGTCGATGATGTCCGATAGTTCGTCGTAGATGCGCTTCAGGCGTAACGGAAACGTCTCCTCGCCCGCCACCTTGAGCGTCGCACGGAATATGCAACGCAGCTTCCCCGTGGCATCGGCCTCGATGATACCGACGCCCGTGCGCTGGCTACCCGGATCGATCCCGAGGATGCGCAGAGGCGCGGCGACGGCCACCATCATCCCGCTGGCAGGTCAGCGTTGGAATAAACGTTCTGCACGTCGTCCAATTCCTCCAGACGCGCAAGCAAGCTCTGCACCGCATCAACAAGATCAGCGGCCACGGGCACATCGAGTTCGGCGCGTCGCGTCACCTCGGCGTGGCCAGGTTTCAGCCCCGCGGCCTCCATCGCCACACGCACGGACTCGAAGGATTCCGGCGTGGTGAGCACGTCGATCTGGCCGTCTTCCGGCCACACCTTCACGTCGTCTGCGCCGGCCTCGATCGCAGCGTCGGTGATCTTGTCTTCGCCAGCGCCGGCCTCGTAGGACAACACGCCGACCTTGTGAAACAGGTAAGCCACCGAGCCATCGGTGCCGAGATTGCCGCCGAATTTGGCGAAGGCGTGGCGCACATCGGAAACGGCGCGTTGGCGATTGTCGGTGACGCATTCAACCAGCACCGCGATGCCGCCGGGCGCGTAGCCTTCGAAATGCAATTCCTCGTAAGTGACGCCTTCGAGCTCGCCGGTGGCTTTCTTGATCGCGCGGTCGATGTTGTCCTTGGGCATCGAGGCGACGATGGCTTTGTCGACCGCCGTGCGCAGCCGCGCATTGCCGTTGACGTCGCCGCCGCCGGCGCGTGCCGCGACCATGATCTCGCGGACCAGCTTGGTGAACATCTGGCCGCGCTTGGCGTCTTGCGCGTTCTTGCGGCCGGCGATGGAAGGACCTCTGCCCATGGGTGAGACCGTGCTGAATGAGGAAGGGGCAAGATTCTACCGGGTCAGCGGGCCTGTCGCCGCATGCTGGACAGAAGGCAACGGCCTTTACCACGGATTTTCACGGATGCATACGGATCAGGAGCAAAGACCGGAGCACTCGACGCGGATGCACGCGGATACAGCACGAAACAAAGCAATTTGACACGACAAGAGCGAATCACCCCGGCTAAAGCTTGATCCGTATGCATCCGTGAAAATCCGTGGCAAAGCTCGTTTAGCCCGGGCCCGCAACCCCCGGCTCGTCGTCGCGCACCTGGATATGCAACTCGGCGAGTTGTTTGGCGTCAATCGGGCTGGGCGAATCAGTCATCAGGTCCTGGGCGCTGGTGGTCTTGGGGAAGGCAATCACGTCGCGGATTGCGTCGGTGCCGCCGAGCAGCATGGCCAAACGGTCGATGCCGAAGGCGATGCCGCCGTGCGGCGGCGCGCCGCGCTTCAGCGCATCCAGCAGGAAGCCGAACTTGGCGCGGGCCTCGTCCTCGCCGATGCCGAGCAAGCCAAACACCGCGCTCTGCATGTCGGGGCGATGGATACGGATGGAGCCGCCGCCGACCTCGTAGCCGTTCAGCACCATGTCGTAGCCGCGACTCACCGCGTGCGCGGGATCGGCCTTGAGCGCCGCGGCATCATCCACCTTGGGCGCGGTGAACGGATGGTGCAGCGCGTAATAGCGTTGCTCGCCCTCATCGTATTCGAACATCGGGAAGTCGGTGACCCACAGCGGCTTCCAGCTGGCCGTCACGAGCCCACGGTCGCGCGCGACCTTCAAGCGCACTGCGCCCATGAATTCGCTGACGGTTTTCCACTTGCCCGCGCCGAACAGCAGCGCATCGCCGTTGTGCGCGCCGGTCCTGGACAGAATCGCGGCAAGCGCGGCTTCGTCGAGAAACTTCGCAACGGGCGAATTGACGCCAGCGAGGCCCTTGGCGGTGTCCTCCACCTTCAACCACGCCAGGCCGGTGGCACCGAACTTCGCGGCATGCGCGGCGAGGTCATCAAGCTGCTTGCGCGACAACTCCTGACCACCGGGCACACGCAGCGCGGCGACGCGCCCATCCGGATCATTCGCCGGCCCGGCGAACACCTTGAATTCGAGGTGCTTCAAGGCATCGGCGACGTCGGCCAGTTCAAGCTCAAAGCGCAAATCCGGCTTGTCCGAGCCGTAGCGCGTCATCGCCTCGACCCAGGTTAGGCGCGGGAACGGATCGGGGAATTCGATGCCGCCGACTGCGCGGAACACCTCGCGAATCAACGCCTCGACGCAATCCTGCACGTCCTGTTCCTCGACAAAGGCGAACTCCATGTCGAGCTGGGTGAACTCCGGCTGGCGGTCGGCGCGCAGGTCTTCATCGCGGAAGCAGCGCGCAATCTGGTAGTAGCGGTCGAAGCCGGCGATCATCAGGATTTGCTTGAACTGCTGCGGCGACTGCGGCAGCGCGTAGAACTGGCCCGGGTGCACGCGGCTCGGCACCAGGTAATCGCGCGCGCCTTCGGGCGTGGCGTTGGCGAGGATCGGCGTTTCGATGTCCTGGAATCCTCGCGCATCCAGCCAGCGGCGCAACGCCTGCACCAGCTTGATGCGGGTGCGGATCAGCCGCTGCATCTGCGGGCGGCGCAAATCGAGGTAGCGGTACTTCAACCGCATTTCCTCGTTGGGATTTTCATGCAGCGCGAAAGGCAGGTCGCGCGCGGCATTCAACAGTTCGATCGATTCGGCAACGACTTCGAAACGGCCGGTCGGAATCTTCTCGTTGATGTTCGAACGCACGCGCACCGTGCCGGTGACGCTCAGGCAATCCTCATAGCCGGTTTTCGAGGCGATCGCGAACACGTCTGCACGCTCCGGGTCGGCGACCACCTGCATGATGCCCTCATGGTCGCGCAGGTCGATGAACACCACGCCGCCATGGTCGCGGCGCGCATCCGCCCAACCGCACAGGGTCACGCGTTGGCCGGCTTCAGCCTGCCCGATCAAACCGCAATAATGGCTACGCATCATTCGTCACGCCCCGAGGTACCCCGCGCTACGGCAGGGCAAAGCGGGAATGCTAAGCGGCGCCATGCTGCGGCGCAATAAGCGTTGCGCAACCGTGGGCGCAGACAACCGCCGTCAAGTCCGCTCGTGCGTCCGCGACAACAGCAGCATCTTGTCCGCGCGCCGCAACGTCGATTCCAGCGGTTCGCCGGCTTCACGCACAGCCCAGCCGAGCGAAAACGCCACCGGCATGCCATCGCGCGCCGCCGCGGCGAGGCGCTCGCCGAGTTCCTGCACGCCATCAGCGCTGGCATTCGCCACAATGATCGCGAACTCGTCACCGCCGAGGCGCACCACGGCATCGCCCGAACCGGCCGACAGCGTCAGCATGCTGGCCATTTCCTTCAACAGTTCGTCGCCACGCTCGCGTCCCTCGCTGGCGTTGACCTGTCGGAAGTAATCGATGTCGGTCACGATGCAACCCCACGTCTGGTCGGGCTCGGCCTGCCACGCGAACGCATCAAGATAGCGGCGCGTGCGGCAACCGGTCAGGGAGTCGCGCTTGTTCTGGTCGCGCATTCGCAGCTCGTAGCGATGCCGCAGGGTAACGTCCTGGGCGGTGCCGAGCACGTACGGCGTCGGTTCGGCATCCGGGTAGCAAACGAACTGGTATTGCCAGACGCGGCGCTCGCCATTGCGGGAGGCGACATGCAACACACCGGCGTCGCGGCGCAGGCTGCGCACGCGTTCCATGTAGTCGGTCCAGGTTTCGCGCGAATCATCCGGGACGAAATCGGCGAGGCCGCGACCCAGCATGTTCTCGCGCTCGTAACCGAGCGCATCGGCAAGCGCGTCATTGACCCGCAGCAGGCGCCCGTCGAGGTCATGCACCCACACCATCGTGAGACCCGATTCCACCAGATCCTCATAGCGGGATTTGATGGATTCGAGGGCCGCCCGCGCAGTGTTCAGTTCCGACACGTCGCGGACCATCATCCCCCGCGACGGCACGTCTTCGTGCGCGAGGTTGGCGATGTCCGTCAAGGCCGCGAACGATTCGCCATCGGCCTTCTGGTGCCGCCATGCGACGCTGCCGGGCGCCACGGCCTGCCCCCCCTCACCGAGGTATTTGCGCACGCGGTCGACTTCCTCGCGCGCGAACAACTCCGGCAGGCGCATCCGCAGCATCTGCGACTGGCTGTAGCCGTAGCAACGTTCGGCGGCCATGTTGACTTTGAGGATGCGCAAGTCAGCGCTGGCGAAAATCACCACCGGCAGCGGATTGAGATCGAACCAAGCGCGCGTCTCGTCGCCGCGACGGCGATTCAACTTCTGCAATTCCAGCTCGTCGGTGATGTCACGCGCGGAGCCGATCAGCCCGGTGATGCGCCCGCGCGCGTCATGCAACGGGCGCTTGGAGACGAGGAAGCTGCGCGTGCGGCCGCCGGCCACGGTCTGGGTTTCGCGAAACAGCGTGGGCAGGTCGCGTTCGAGGCATACGCGGTCGTTTTCCTCGAATGCCAGCGATTCATTGCCGGGCCGCAATTGGCTGTCGGGCCGGCCGAGTACGCCTGCCGTGCTGCGCCCGATCAAGGCTGCCGCCGCTTCGTTGACGTAACGATACTGATACGACACGTCCTTCACGAAAATCGGATCGGGGCCCTGCTCGCACAGCAGTTGTGCCAATTCGCCCACGCGCCGCATGCGCGACAGCGCGACGAACAACACGAGGCCGGTCGCGGCCAATGCCACCAGGCCAACGAGGAGCAATGCAATAGCGATCCAACTGGCGACCCAAACGGCATCTTCCTTGGTCGCGAATATCGCCAGTGCCGCCGCCGGCACCACCAGCAGGCCTATCGCCAGCCACCCGTACCAGCGCAAAGTCGCCCGTGCACCGGGAACGGCGTCCAGGACTCCTTGCGATTTGGCGCGGCTAGCCACGATGTCCCCGGTCCTGCCTTCACAAGTCGCACAACGGTGCGGCGCTCACGACTATGGTGCAAGACGCGTGCACAACGGCGCGCACGGCGTGGCCCGTCACAGTTGTTGACGAGGGCGACTGCAGTTTGTTGATGCGCGTCTCGATTGACGTGTGATACAGCTCCGGTCCGCCGTCCTGAAAGCGTGCCAACAGCCTTCAGGCACGCACCAGCGTGGACTTGCCGAACAGGCTTTCCACCAGATCCACCACCAGTTCGGCCGTGCGGTTGTGTTCGTCGAAGGCCGGATTCAATTCCATGAGGTCGAGCGAGGCCAGCCGCCCGGTGTCGGCAATCATCTCCATGCACAGCTGTGCTTCACGGTAGTTGGGACCGCCGGGCACGGTGGTGCCGACCGCGGGTGCAATCGCCGGGTCGAGAAAATCGACATCGAAACTGACGTGCAGGTGGGTGTTTTCGTCCAAGCCATCCAGCGCCTGCTCCATCACCCCGCGCATCCCGTGCTCATCGATGTAGCGCATGTCGAAGACTTCGATGCCGGCCTCGTGGACCAGCTTCTTTTCGGCCGCGTCGACCGAACGAATGCCGATTTGGTGGATCACCTCCGGCGCGATCGCCGGGGCGCTGCCGGCCAGCGTCGTGAGCGCCTCCGGCCCATAACCGCACAGGCACGCCACCGGCATGCCATGGATATTCCCGGACGGGCTGATGGCTGCGGTGTTGAAATCGGTGTGCGCATCCAGCCACAGCACCCGTAGCTTGCGCCCGTGTGCGCGGCAGTGGCGGGCCACAGCGCTGATCGAACCAATCGCGAGGCAATGATCACCACCCATCAGGATCGGCAGGCGTCCAGCCGCCAGTTCCACGGCTTCGGCCTCGCACACCGCGTGCGTCCAGGCCACCACTTCGTCGAAATGCCGGTAGCCGTGCACCGGCGGCAGCCACGGGTTTTGCGGTCCGGAAAGGTTACCGCGATCGGCCACGTCGAGCCCGCGGGCAGCCAGCGCCTGCGGCAAGCCCGCGACCCGCATCGCTTCCGGGGCCATCGAGGCGCCGCGGTCACCCGCACCGATATCGGTAGGCGCGCCAATCAGGGATACGGATTTCGCTGGATTGCTCATTGCCATCACACCGGCTACGACTGAACCGGGAAGCATAGCGGGCCACCTGCGGCGCGGCCAATCGATCAGGCGGCGCCAGTCACCGCATCCAGCGCGGCGTGGACGCGCGCCAGCGCGCTTTGCGCGAGTGCGCGCGTCCGGCACGGCGGCCGTCCTGACAACAAGCGGTCCAGATTCCGGGCGGCCAGTCCGATCGCTTCAAGTCCGTAATACGGTGCCGAACCGGCCAGCTTGTGGGCTGCCTCGCGCAACTGCTGCCACGGCGCGTCATCACCACCGTCGCGGCAGCCGCGCCACGCCTCGTCGAGTGCAGCCCGGCGCGCCGGCAGCCCGTCGAGAAACTTGCGCCGCAGCGCTTCGACTTGGGCTTCGAACTCGACTTGTGCGGTGTCCGGCTGCGACTCCATCACGTCCTCGGCTGGCACATCCTCGGTTGCACAATCGCCCCAACGA
>DZCM01000045.1 GCA_022730295.1 Rhodanobacter sp.
CCACGCTCCGGGCACAAAAAAGCCCGCCGAAGCGGGCTTTTCTTGAAGCTTGGCAAGGAGGCTTATGCCACCTGCACCTGGTCCGCCTGCATGCCCTTCGGGCCCTTCACCGCGATGAAGGTGACCTTCTGGCCTTCCTGCAGCGACTTGAAGCCGTTGCCCTGGATGGCGCGGAAGTGGACGAACAAGTCGTCACCACTTTCCGGGGTGATGAAGCCGAAGCCCTTGGCATCGTTGAACCACTTGACTGTACCGCTCTGTCGATCCGACATTACACATGACCTTTGAAAACAATGGATGAATTACGGCATGGAGTGAGGCGAACTCGCCGCAAGTTTACGCAGTGCATCCGAGTCTGCCTCAAGCGCTGCCCGACAAGTGTAACCTGAAAAAGGGGCAAAATGGGGGACCGGGCCAATTTGTCGGGGTTGCCGGTGCCGGATTGGTTCAGGCTGGGTGCGGCGGGCTGGCAAGCGATGTGGGCGCAACCGATGACACCAACGCTTCCGCCACGCGGATGCCGTCCACGGCGGCGGAGAGGATCCCGCCTGCATAGCCAGCGCCTTCGCCGGCCGGATACAGCCCGCGTGTATTGAGGCTTTGCAGGTGCTCGTTGTCGCGGCGGATGCGGATGGGTGACGAGGTGCGCGTTTCCACGCTGGTAAGGATCGCATCGGGCAGGGCGTAGCCGCGTACCTGGCGATCGAAGATGGGGATGGCGGCGCGGATGGCTTTGATCGCGTAGGCGGGCAGGGATGTCGAAAGATCGGTCAGGCGCACGCCGGGCTGGTAGGAAGGCGTGACGTCGCCGAGTGCGGTGGTCGCACGTGCCGCGAGAAAATCGCCGACGCGCTGCGCGGGTGCGCTGTAATCGCCGCCGCCCAAGTCGAACGCGTGGGTTTCCCAATGCCGTTGCAGCGCGATGCCGGCCAGCGGGCCTTCGCCATAGGGCGCGAAGTCGGCGGGCGTGATGTCGCACACAATGGCCGCGTTGGCATTGCGTTCGTTGCGCGAGTACTGGCTCATGCCGTTGGTCACCACGCGCCCGGGTTCGCTGGCGGCGGCAACCACGGTGCCGCCGGGGCACATGCAGAAGCTGTAGACCGAGCGGCCATCCTTGCCATGGTGGACGAGGTGATAATCCGCTGCGCCAAGGACGGGATGCCCAGCCTGCGGGCCGAAGCGCGCGCGGTCGATCAGCGATTGCGGGTGCTCGATGCGAAAGCCGATCGAAAAGGGTTTGGATTCGAGGTACACGCCGCGCGTGTGCAACATCGCAAAGGTGTCGCGGGCGCTGTGGCCGAGCGCCAGCACGACGTGGTCGCTGCGCAGCGTCTCGCCGCCGACCAGCTGCACGCCGCGGATTTGGCGTTTGCCTTGCGTGTCGGTATCAATCAGCAGGTCATCCACGCGTTGGTCGAAGCGGATTTCGCCGCCGAGTGATGCGATGCGTGCGCGCATCTTCTCCACCATCGTCACCAACCGAAAGGTGCCGATGTGCGGCTTGCTGACGTAGAGGATTTCTTCCGGCGCACCGGCGTCGACGAATTCCTGCAACACCTTGCGGTTGTAGTTCTTCTTGTCGTGAACGCCGCTGTGCAGCTTGCCGTCGGAAAACGTGCCGGCGCCGCCTTCGCCGAACTGCACGTTGGATTCCTCGTGCAGCTGGCGATTGCGCCACAGGTCCCAGGTGTCTTTCGTGCGCTCGCGCACGGCCTTGCCGCGCTCCAGCACGATCGGCGCAAGGCCCGCTTCGGCGAGGATCAGCGCGGCGAAGATTCCGCACGGCCCGAAGCCGATGACGACTGGCCGGTGTGGCGGTCGTCCGGTGACCTTCGATAGCGGGTGGTAGCGGGAGTCCGGCGCAATTTGCAGGTCGCGATGGCCGATGTTCCGGGTCAGCAAGGCGGTCGCGTCGGCCACCTCGATGTCGAGCGTGTAGATCAACGTAATCGCACCGCGCTTGCGGGCGTCGTAGCCGCGCCGGAATACGCTGACCTTCAGCAGGTCGTCGCGTGGGATGCCCAGTTGCGCACAGATGGCCTCGGGCAAGGCGTCGGCGGCGTGGTCGAGCGGGAGTCGCAGGTTGGTGAGGCGCAGCATCGGCATGGCATGGGGGAGGGGGCGGGCAGCGCCAAGTTTCGCATGCGTTGAAGCGGTCAGTTCAATCGGGCATCTGTGCAGGCGACAAACCATTCGCGCTTGCCAAAACGGATGGCGTGTGCAGCGCGAATGACCCTGCCCTGGCCATGCTGCGGCGGCACGGATGGAAGGTGGATCGCCTGCGCCCGCGGTGGCGTGGATGACTTCGGCTTGATCCGCTGGCCGCACAGTCAGACCAGTGGGTCTGCCAGGTATTTTCCAGCCATCAAGCCGTGGTCGTCGAATCCCGCCGAATCTTCACGAGGCTGGCAATGGTGGTGATGGCGAGGATCGACACGATGATGACCAGCGACAGCCACGTCGGGATCGCCGGGATAATGTGGATCGGCTTGCCGCTGTTGAGGAATGAGAGTTGATTGTCATGCATGGCCCCGATGACCAGCTTGATGCCGATAAAGCCAAGCAACACCGCCAGACCAAGGTTCAGGTAAACGAGCTTCTTCAGCCACCCGCCGATCAGGAAGTACAGCTCGATCAGGCCGAGCAGAGCGAACGCGTTGGTGGCGAATACGATGTAGGGCACTTCAGTGAGGCCATAGATCGCGGGAATCGAATCGAGCGCAAACAGGACGTCGGTCATGCCGATCGCCAGCATCACCAGCATCATCGGCGTCAGGTGGCGCTTGCCGTTTACGAGTGTAGTGATGCTGGCGCCGTCGAATTCATGCGTGGTTGGCAGGATTTTTTGTACGAGCCGCACCATGAAATTGGGCTTGTAAGTTTCATCCTCGTCGTGTTTTTCGAACGCGAGCTTCAGCGCGGTGGCGATCAGGAACAGCCCGAAGATGTAATACACCCAACTGAAATGCGCGATCGCCGCGGCGCCGATCAGGATGAAGATCGTGCGCAGGATCAGCGCCAAGACGACACCGACCAGCAGGACCCTTTGCTGGTAGATGCGCGGCACCGCGAAGCTCGACATGATGATCACGAACACGAACAGGTTGTCCACCGAAAGGCTCTTTTCGGTGATGTAACCCGCGAAGTACTCGATGCCGCGATCCCATCCCCACGCTGCAGTCAGCCCGGCACCAAACACGAGTGCCACCATCACGAAGAATGTACTCCAGATGGCTGCCTCCTTGAGGGAAGGGTCGTGCGGGGTACGGATGTGCGTGAAAAAACTCAGTGCCAGCAGCGCGACGACGCCGGCGATCGTTGCCAGCCAGATCCAAAGCGATACGTGCATTCAGGGGCTCTCGATCCAGTCGGGAAGCAGGGCCACGGTGCGGCCTGCAGGCGCATTGTGCCATGGGCACGGATCCGGCGATGATACCCGGCAATCCGCTGGCATCCGGCTTGCTCACGGCCGGGTCGATTGCAGCGCCGCCGCTTCCTCGGCGAGCTGCTGCACGCAGGTTTCCATGTCCACGCGGCGGGTGCGGAAACTCAGGACGCAGACGCGGCCGAGAAACCGGTCACCCACTTGCGCGCCAGTCAGCATCAATTTGCCACGCGCGGTGACGCGTTCCATCAGGGTGCGGGTGGCGGCGTTTTGCGCTGCCAGCGTGTCGAGCTGGGCGCCTTCGATGTGGAATGCGAACAGCGACAGCTGCGGCGGTGCGTCCATCACGATGCCGGGGATCTTTGCGATCTCTTGCGCTGCCCACACGGCCAGTTCGCGCTTCTCGGCGAGGGCCGCGCGGTAGCGCGCAGCTCCGTAGAACTTCAGCGTCAGCCACACGCGCAGGCCGGGAAAGCCGCGTGACAGATCGGGGCCGTATTGGGCCGGATCATAAAACTCGGTCTGGTTGTCGGGCAGGTAACCTGCGGTCGAGGAATGCAGCAAGCGCAATGCCTCGCCGTCGCGGACCAACAGCATGCCGGTGCCGTACGGAAGGAACAGGCCCTTGTGCGGATCCAGGGTAAGTGAGTCGGCGCGCGGCAGGCCGCGCAGCAACGGGCGCAGCTCCGGCACCATGTGGAAGCAGCCGCCATAGGCGCCATCCACGTGATGCCACAAGCCTTCGCGGGCGGCAATGTCGGCTACCGCGTCGATCGGATCGACCGCCCCGGTGTTGGTGGTGCCGGCGGTGGAAAACACCATGAAGGGATTCAGGCCGGCGGCGCGGTCGTCGGCGAGCGTGCGCTCGAGTGCATCCACGCGCATGCGGTAATCGCCATCGACGTCGATTTCGCGCACGCGATCGTGGGCGATGCCGGCGAGCTTGGCGGCCTTGGTGATCGAGTGGTGCGCTTGCGATGACACGTACAGGGTGCCGCGGCGGATGTCGGCGCCGAGTAGTTTTTCGCGCGCGCAGGCGATGGCGTTGAACATTGCCATCGAGCCACCGGTGGTGAAGAGCCCTCGCGCCGTTTCAGGAAATTGCATCCACTCGCGCAGCCAGTCAAGCGCGTTGGCTTCCAGTTGCACCAGTGCTGGCGCTCCTTTCCAGACTCCGGTGTAGCGGTTGGTCGCATTGCTGATGAAATCCGCCAGCGCCGCGGTATACACGCCACCGCCGGGGATGTAGGCGAGATAGCCGGGGCCGGATGTGCCGAACGAGCGCGGGATCCATTCGCTGAACAAGGGATCGAGCAAAGTATCCAACGGTGCGCCCGCCTCGGGCGGTGCTTCGCGCATGGCGCGGCACAGTTCCTCGATGCCGGCGTAGTCGCCACCGCTGGGCAGGTCGGGCAGGGCGGCGAGATGGGACGTCACGCGGCGCAACACGTTCTCGCCCATGGCCTGCATCTGCGCGGGTGTGAAGTCGAGGTTGGCGCGGTCGGAGTGATCGTTCATGGCGTATGCAATCCGGGGCGCACGGGCGCGGGATTGGTTGAGGTTAATGCTTTGTCGCGCAGAATGTCGTGGACGCATTGGAGGGGCGGACGATGACCGAAACTGCGGGTGGCCGGCGTGACTGTGTAGTCGTGGGCGCGAGCTTCGCCGGGCTGGCTTGCGCGCATGCGCTGGCGCGTTCGGGCTTGCGCGTGACCGTGGTTGAAAAGAAAACCGACCCCGGTGAAAAACTCCACACCACCGGCATCATCGTCAAGGATGCGGTCGACCAGATCACCTTGCTGGACGACCTGCCGGCCGCACTGGTGCGGCGCATCGCCGGCGTGCGCCTGTACGCACCGAACCTGCGCCATGTCGATCTTGATGCGCCGGGCTACTACTTTCTTGCGACCGGCACGCCGAACGTGATGCGCTGGCTGGCCGCCAAGACGGAAGCCGCAGGTGCCGAAATCCGTTATGGCCAGGTGTTCCGCGACGCACACCGCGAACGCAGCGGTTTCGATCTGGGTGATCTTGGCGAAACGCGTTATCTCGTGGGCGCGGATGGTCCGCGCTCACGCGTGGCGCGTGCGCTCGGGCTGGGCTGCAATGCGGCACAATTGTTCGGCATCGAGTACGAATACGCCGGTGCCGAAATCGCCGAGCCGAACAGGCTGCATTGCTTCATCGACCGCAAGCTTGCGCGTGGCTACATCGGCTGGGTGCTGGCCGGGGTCGGCGTAGTGCAAGTGGGTTTGGCACGCCGCGTGCGTGGCGAGGCGCCGCCGCCACAGCAAGCGATGGCCAGCTTCCTCGAAAAGATTGCGCCGGTTTTTGATTTCCGCACGCAGCGTCCAGGCGCCGTGCGTGCCGGGATGATTCCATGCGGCGGCATCGTCAATCCGGTGGCAACGCAGCGCGCCTTGCTGGTGGGCGATGCCGCCGGCATGGTGTCGCCAGTCACGGCCGGCGGGATCCACACGGCGTTGAAGCACGGCCTTGCTGCCGGGCATGCAATCGCCGACTACCTGGCCGGCAAGCGCGAAGACCCGAGTGGCTGGTTCGTTGATTCCTACCCGCGGTTTCGCGCCAAACGTGTGTTGCGCTTCCTGTTTGATCACTTTCAGAGTGACGCCGCGTTCAACCTGATGCTGGCAACGCGGCCGATGCGCGCGGCGGCTGGAATGGTGTATTTCCAGCACAAGGGCGTGTTTGGTCCGGCGCGTCAAAGTGCGCCAGTCCTTCCGACTGACGCGAACGACAGCGCCGCAGCGTGAACGCACCTGTCGCGCGCTTTCGTCTCATGCAGCGTGGACCGGGCACAGGTTGCCGATGGTCGAGATGCCGAGCGCCCAGGTCTGCACTTCGATGTGCGTGATCGGCTGGCCGTTGTAGGCGTTCACGAGCTGCCAGTGGCATTGGCCGTGCCGCTGGAGACCGATGCGGCACTCCTTTTCAACGCTGACACTTGTCAGCGAACGCTCGTGAAGCGCCGGTCCGGTACTGGCTGGCATGTATCATCCAGCGTTTCGCCAGTGACGAAAACCGATGTCGAACGCAATTTCCATTGAAGCCGCGAGCAAGCATTTCGGCGCCCACACCGCCGTCGACAAGCTCTCGCTGAATGTGCCTGCAGGTTCGATCTACGGCTTCCTCGGCCGCAACGGCGCGGGCAAGACAACGACCTTGCGCATGATCACCGGCATCCTTGATCCGGATGGTGGCAGCGTCAGCGTGCTTGATGGCAAGGCTCCGCGCGACGTGCGCGGTCGCACCGGTTACCTGCCCGAGGAAAACGGCCTGTACAAGGACATGCAGGTGCTGGACATGGTGACTTACTTCGGCCAGTTGCGCGGCCTCGATCGGCGCGAAGCGCGCGCGCGCGGGCGCACACGCCTCGCGGCAGCCGGTCTGGAAGCGTCGATCAATGCCAAGTGCAACACCTTGTCCAAGGGCATGGCGCAGAAGGTGCAGGTAATCGCCGCCGTCCTGCACGATCCGGAATTGGTGGTGCTGGACGAACCGTTTTCGGGGCTGGACCCGGTCAACTCGGAAATGGTGTTGGGCCTGATCCGGCAGTTCAAGCGCGAAGGGCGCACGGTGATCTTCTCCACCCACGTGGTCGAACACGCCGAACAGATCTGCGATTCCGTGGTGATCATCGACCATGGTTTGCGCAAGGTTGATGGGCCCCTGGCCGAGGTCAAGGCGCGTGCCGAGCGCAGCGTGATTGTCGACTACGAAGGCGACGCAGGGGCGTTTGCGTCGTTGCCGGGCGTTGTCGCCGCGGATGACGCCGGCCAGCACGCCGAGCTGCGATTGGCGCCGGGTGCCGATACCCAGGTCATTCTTAAGGCATTGGTCGAGCGCGTGCGCATCCGCCGTTTTGATACCCGCGAAGCGACGCTCAAGCAGATTTTCCTCGCCACGGTGGAGGACGCCCATGACGCTGCGTAATGTCTGGTTGGTGGCGCAACGCGACTATGTCGCCTACGTGATGCGGCGACGCTTCTGGATTTCCCTTTTGCTGTCACCCGCGATCCTGCTGGCGATCATGCTGGTGCCATCCTTGATCCAGCACTTCAGTTCGGCACAGCGCTACGCGGTGGTGGATCAGTCCGGCTGGCTGCTGCCTGCCGTTGAGCAGCGGATTGCCGCTGACGATTATTCAAGGTTGTTGAACCTTGCGGCACGCACGCCAGCGCAGGCAATCCACGGCTTGCCGCCGGTGCTCGCCGCGATCGCGCCGGCTGCAGCCAAGCTTGACGAACAGGCGCGCAAGGATCTCGCGCAGGCCTTGGCGGCCGGCAAGCCTGTGCCGACGTCTGCGAATGCGCTCGCCATCTGGGCCCATCGCGACGCACTCGCCAAGTGGTATGCGGCGCTCACGCCGGAGACGGCGGCTTCAGTTGATCGCAATCTCTCGATCGCAAAGTACCAGCGCGTCAAGCAAGCATCGGATTCGCTGCGCGATGCCATCAGCAAGGGTGACCTGTACGCGTATTTCGTGCTGCCATCCGATCCGCTCGCGGCGGATGCGCAGTTCAAGTACGCCTCGCACAACCTCACCGACACCGACCTGCGTGACTGGTTCAGCGCGAAGCTGTCGGCGGTGGTGCAGGCGCGGCGCGCAGCGCAGGCCGGGCTCACCACGGCCCAGGCCAAATCGATCGGCCAGGCCGTGTCCTTCGACAACCAGTTGGTCACCGAGAACGGTGCCAAGACCGCGACCTCCGCCGAGCAGGCCGCGCAGTGGCTGCCCGTCGGTTACGTCTATCTGCTGTTCATTTCCATCATGCAGATTGCGCAACTGCTGATGCTGGCGACGATCGAGGAGAAATCGAACCGCATCGCGGAAACGCTGCTGGCGGCGATCGAACCGTCCGACATCATGGCTGGCAAGACGCTCGGCGTTGCGGGCGTGGGCGTGACCATGGTGGGCGGCTGGCTGACCTTGATCCTTGGCCTGCTGGCGGTGTTCGGAAGCATGTTCAACCTCGGTGGATTTGCGGGCGCCATCCTTGCCGGCATCAGCGCCTGGAACATCATGTGGTTCCTGGTGTACTTCGTGCTCGGGTTCCTGCTGTACGCGGCCGTCACCGGTGCGATCGGTGCCGCGGTCAACAACATCCGCGAAGCCCAGCCCTACATGACGCCGGTGATGTTGTTCATGATCATCCCGCTGATCATCATGGTGCCGGTGGCGCAGGATCCGACCGCGCTGTGGGCACGGGTGTTGTCGTATGTGCCGCCGCTGACGCCGTTCCTGATGATGTGCCGCTCGGGTGCGCCACCGCCGATGATCGACTATATCGCCACGACCGCGTTGTTGCTCGGTACCGTGATCGTTGCGATGTATCTGTCCGGCCGGATTTTCAAGCGGGGCTTGCTCAACTCTGGCGCGCCGCCGAAGTTCAAGGAAATGCTGTCCTGGGCACGTAAGCCGAACGCGGCCGGCGAGGCGGCCAGGGGCGCGGCGGCGGATTAGCAGCGGCGCGCTTGGCTGGACGCGATGACCGAAGTCCGGGGGATGGCGCATGGAAACCCGGGGCGGCCGAGCACCGCGCCCCGGGTTCCGGGTGTTCCGGTCAGTGACGGTAGTGCGCGTCGATGAAGGCGGCCGCGGCGGCGTGCAGCGCGTCGTGCGATTTGGGGTCGAGATACACCATGTGTCCGGACGGGAAGAACTGATAGCTGATGTTCTGTTGCAGTTTTTCCGGAATCGGCAGGTTGTGGATTTCGTACTCGGCGGAATAGTACGGCGTGCCGAGGTCGAAGTATCCGCCGAGCAGCAATACGTGCAACTGCGGATTCTGCTTCATGGCATTGGCGAGGTCGGGCATCACATTGGGCAGCGCCGGCAACGGGAAGGGTATGCCCGGCTGCTTGTGCTTGAAATCCCATTCCATGAACACGTTGATCTGAGGCTTGTAGGTCATGCCCTTGCCGAAATCGAGCGTGTCGCGGACGTAAGCATTGAATTCCGAAACCGTTGGTGCGTCGATCGCCGAATCGAGCGGATCGTAGCCGGCTTCCTCCGCCATCGGGTTGAGTGCGGGACCGCTGTAGCGCGAGTCGAGCCGGCCGGTCACGTCGTCGCTGGTGCCCAGCAGCTCGTGCGCGAACTGGCCGCCGCTGACGCGCAGGTTGGCTTTCAGGATGTAAGCCGTCGGCAAACCGGTGTACTGGTGCAACTGCTCGGCAACCTTTTGCTTGGTCGCCGGATCGAGCTGCGAGCCCTGGATCAGCGCCTGCGCGTAGTCGGTGGTCGCATAGTGCTCGACCTGCTTCAGGAAGCTTTCGAGATCGGCCGGTTGCTGCGGCAGCTTGTGGTGGTACCACGCGGTGGCCGCGTAGCTTGGCAAGCCGAGGACGAACGACAGGTTGTTGGCGCCCGGATTGATCTGCGGGAAATCGACGCTGATGTCGTAGTTGAGGATGGCTGACAACAGCATCACGCCGTTCAGGCCCACGCTGTCGTCGTTATCGAGGATGTTTGCCAGCACCGCCGAACGGGTGGTGCCGTAGCTTTCGCCGAACAGGAACTTGGGCGAGTTCCAGCGGTTGTTGAGGGTGATGTAGCGGGTGATGAACTGCGCGAAGGCGTGCGCGTCGGCATCGACGCCGTAGACATCCTTGGCGGTGCCTGCGCCGCCATCGTTCTTGCCGATCACGCGGCCGAAACCGGTGCCTGGCGCGTCGATGAAGACCAGGTCGCTGGCGTCCAGCAGGCTGTCATTGTTGTTGACCAACTGGTAGGGCGCCGGCGGCGTCAGGGTGCCGCTGCCGACCACGACCTTCCTGGGGCCGAACGCGAGCATGTGCAGCCAGATGGTGGAAGAGCCCGGGCCGCCGTTGTACAGGAAGGTGACGGGTCGCGCGGCCGGACTCACGCCGTCCTTGGTGTAGGCGACGTAGGACATGCTGGCGATGGGCTTGCCGTCCTTGTTCTTCAATATCAGCACGCCGGTCGTCGCGGTGTAGCGGATGGTCTTGCCGTTGATCGTGACGCTGCCGTGGGTGACTGCGCTCAGGTCGTGCGGCGGTGCCACGGGTGCCGCAGGCGCGGCCGCGCCGGGCTTGGCTTGCGGCGCGGCCGCATACGCGGATCCGGTGGCGGCGAGGGCAAGGCAGGTGCAGATCACCAGCATCGTCTGTTTCATGGAAGGACTCCCCAAAGTGGTTGGATTCGCGGCGCTCGGACCAGCGCACAAACGTGGCCAATACTGGATTCGGCTGCGGCCGCGTGCATGTGCCATTGGTAAGCGGTGACGCACCGTTCGCGATACCAGCAAGTCCGGTTGCTGGTGCTAGAGTGCATGTTTCGCTGAGCATGGACACGAACATGACGCAGTCATATCCGATCGGGACGCCTGGCAAGCCTTGGGGCAAGGCCGAGAAGACGGCGTGGCGCGCGCACCAACGCAAGCGGCGCAGCTATGCCGATGAGGTGCTCTCGGAAGTGGAGCGCTTGCGCGACCGCTTCGAAATCCATCGCTACGGTGAGCTCGATTACGCGCCGGACCGGTATCCACTGTTCGCGCTGACCAGCCGCAACTGGAATCGCGCCTTGCCGATCATGCTGCTGACCGGTGGCGTCCACGGCTACGAAACCAGCGGCGTGCATGGCGCGCTGCGCTTCGCCCAGCGGGATGCCGCGTGTTACGCCGGCCGTGCCAACCTTGTCATTGTGCCTTGCGTCAGTCCGTGGGGTTACGAGCGCATCAATCGCTGGGATCCCCTGGCGCTGGACCCGAACCGCAATTTCACCGCCAACAGCCCGGCGCCGGAGTCGGCCGCACTGGTGCGCTTCGTCGCGCCGTTCCGCAAGCTGGTGCGCATGCACATCGACCTGCACGAAACCACCGACAGCGACGAGTCCGAATTTCGTCCGGCGCTGGCCGCGCGCGATGGCAAGCCGTACCAGCCGGGCACGATTCCTGACGGGTTCTACTTGTGCGGTGACAGCGAACGTCCCGAGCCGGCCTTCCAGCAGGCCATCATTGCCGCCGTGGCCAAGGTCACGCATATCGCGCCGGCCGATCCGGACGGCACGCTCATCGGCTCGCCGGTGGTGGGGCCGGGCGTCATCAACTACGAAGTGGTGAAGCTGGGGCTGTGCGCGGGCATCACCGATGCACGCTACCGCACGACCACCGAGGTTTATCCAGACAGTCCGCGCGCGACCCCTGCGCAATGCAACGAAGCCCAGGCCGCGGCCGCTTGCGCAGCGATCGACTACGCCCTGGCGAATGGATGACGCGCAGCGTGGCCGCGAGACTGCAGGCCACGACAACACCACCCTCGACACCACCGCCCGCAATCGTGTCCGTCAGGATTTCACCGGCGTCGACAGCGTGTGGTTGTTCGGCTATGGCTCGCTGATCTGGAAGGTGGGTTTTCCGTATCTTGAGAGCCGGCCTGCCGCGCTGAACGGCGGGGCGCGGCGATTGTGGCAGGGCTCGCACGATCACCGCGGCACGCCTGTACGGCCGGGGCGGGTGGCGACGCTGGGTAGAGATGACGGCGCAGCCTGCGTGGACATGGCGTACCGTATTGCCCCAGCAACCCTTGTGCAGATCGACCGTCGCGTGAACTCGACCGCGTCGAGCGGGCGCGGGCGGTGCTAGGATCGGGTCCGACTGATCCGTCAAGGCGTGTTATCCATGCCTCACGGTTCCACCCAATCCCGGCGCCGCCCGTTGGCAATGCGATTGCTGCCGCTTGCCTGCGCCCTGATCGCGGTCGTCGCGTTCGTGCTTCTTTTGACCTGGGCGGCGATGCAAATCCAGACCGCCCTCGCCGGGTTCCTCAACGGGGAGAGCGTCTGGTCCAAGGCGCAAAAGCAGGCCTCGATCGACCTGCTTGAATATGCCCGCAAGGGTGATCCGGCGGACTACGCCGGCTTCCAGCGCAATTATTCCGTACTGACCGGGTACCGTTCGGTGCGGGAGCAAATCCATTCCGGGCACTACGACCACGACGCAGTAGCTGCGCAAATGCGACGCAGCCACGCGATGCCCAGCGCGATTCCCGGCATGATCTTCATGCTGGATCACTTCGCCCATGCGCCCTACATGCGACACTCGCTGGATGTGTGGCGATCCACCGATGCCTCGATCATCGAACTCGGCGGCATCGCGGATGAATTGCATCGCGCCTGGGCCGCGGGCAGTGTGACCCCGGATGATGCGAGCCGGCAGCGCAGCCGCATCACTGCGATCAACAAATTCATCGAACCGCGCAGCATAGACTTTTCGGCGACGCTCGCCGATGGTGCAGTCACCCTCGGCAAGGCGGTGTATGCGGTCGTGCTGCTGGCGAGCGTCCTTGCGGTGGTGTTGTGGGTGTTGATGGCGCGGCGCACCTTCGCCCGCATCCGTGGCAGCGAAGCGCGATACCGCCTGCTGTTTGATTCAGCGGCCGATGCGATGGTGATGGTGGATGAGGACAGCGGGCGCATCCTCGATGCCAACCGCGCCGCCGCTGAATGGACCGGGCGCAAACGCGAAACGCTGTTCGGGTTTCGCTATGTCGAGCTGTTCGAGAGTCGCGTGGTGCGCGAAGGCGCTTCGGGTTTTGGCGAACTGCGCAGCACCGGTGGCCGGACGCGCAAGGTGGAAACGCAAAGCAGCATGGTGGCATGGGGCGGCCGGGTGGTGCGGCAGGTGATCCTGCGCGACGTCTCCGAGCGCATGGAGAGCGAGCGCGTTCGCCGCATCGCGGCCGAGGCGCTGGCCAGCATCGCCGAGGGCGTGATCATCGCCGACGCCGGGCGCCGCGTGCTGTCGGTCAATGCAGCGGCCACCAACATCACCGGGTTCGGCGAGCAGCAGCTGCTGGGTACGCGTCTGGATGACTGGCGCCGCATGGCCGACGGCGGCCCGATGCCAGAGTCCGTTTGGGATCAACTGGCCGCCGCCAACCACTGGTCCGGCGAAGTGCAGGCCCGGCATCTCAACGGCAGCGCCTATCCGGAAAAACTCGGCATCAGCACCATTCGCGACGGCGACAATCGGGTGCAGCATTACGTGGCGGTGTTCAGCGACATTTCCGTCGCCAAGGCCGATCGCCGCCGCCTCGAATACCTTGCCACGCATGATGCGTTGACGGGCCTGGTCAATCGCGTGGAGTTCCAGCGCCGCTGCGAAGCTGAGATCGAGCGTGCGCGGTACGACAACCGCGCCGTCACCGTCTTGTTTATCGATCTGGACGCGTTCAAGTTCATCAACGACAGCTACAGCCACGCGGTTGGCGACCGGCTGTTGAAGCAGGTGGCCAAGCGCATCCGCCACGAATTGCTCGAAACCGATGTGGTCGGCCGCATCGGCGGCGATGAATTCACCGTGCTGCTGGTTGGCGACATGGCGCGCGAAGATGTCGCCGTGCATGCCACGCGCATGTTGACCGCGCTGGCCGAACTCTTCCACGTCGACGACTACGAAATCGCGGTGAGCGCCAGCATCGGCATCGCCGGGTTCCCGCTGGACGGCGATGACGCGCAAACGCTGATGGCCAACGCGGATGCCGCGATGTACGTGGCCAAGACCGAGGAGCGCAACGCCTGGCGTTTCTATGTGCCGATGATGCAGGCCGACACTCGCCAGCGCATGCTGCTGGCGGCGCAATTGCGCCAGGCCTTGCTCAATGACGAGTTCCGCATCGTCTATCAACCCAGCGTCGAAATGCGCACGGGGCGGATTGTCGCGGTCGAGGCGTTGCTGCGCTGGCGGCATCCCGAGCGCGGCGAGGTGATGCCGGGCGATTTCATTCCCATCGCCGAGAGCATCGGCGTCATCCACCGCATCGACGAATGGGTGATGCGCGCGGTGTGCGCGCAGATTCGTATCTGGGACGATACCCGCATGCCGGCCATCCGTGTTGCGGTGAACGTGTCAGCGCGCTGGTTCGGGCACGCGGGATTCGTCGAAGGCATCCGCCATGCCCTGCAGGCCAACGGCGTTGAACCAAGGCGCATCGTGCTGGAAATCACCGAAGGCGCGATGCTGCGCCTGGGCGAGGAGACCGAACGCACCATGCGCGCCCTGCACGCACTCGGCATCGACGTGGCGATCGACGACTTCGGCACTGGCTACGCGTCGATGGCGTATCTCAAGTTGCCGTCGGTGGCCTACCTCAAGATCGACCGTTCGTTCGTGATGGGGCTGCCCGGCGACAGCAATGATGTGGCCATCACCCGCGCGATGCTGGCGATGGCGGGCAGCCTTGGGCTGACCACGATCGCCGAAGGCATCGAGAAGGAATCCCAGCACGAGTTCCTGCTGCAGGCAGGATGCGTGGAAGGGCAGGGCTATCTGTATGCGTATCCGTTGCCGCCGGCTGCGCTGGAACACATGCTCAAGCCGAAGCAGCAACCGGCGGGATCAAAGCTGAAACTGGTACCGCCATCGCGCACGTGATGACGGCGCGAGCGGCCCGCCTCAATGCCGGGTGCGTTTGCCGTCGGCCGGATTCATTTCCACGCTGAGCGTGAAGGTGCGTTGCTCGTCGGGCCGGATGGCGCCGACGCCGACCAGCCGTCGCGCAATTTCCTCGCCGCGTTCGTTGCGGATCGTGAGCACCATCGAATATTCCCACGCACCGCTGTCAGCGGGGTTGCGGAAGCTGCCCTCGACGCGCAGCGGTGTCAGTGCCGCGGGCGCCGGGGCAAGGTCACCGGCTGGCCCCCCGTAGCGCAGCCGGTGATGGCAAGCCGGGCAGGCTTGCGCGCTATCCAGGATGGTCTCGCGGCAGTGCGGGCAAACGCGCGTTGCGCCTGCTGTGCCTGCATTCGGCGCGCTCATTTTGCGACGCCGTTCCCGTTGCCATTCTTCTTGTGGATGTCGGTGACGTCGGCCTTGTCGTCCCAGCCGAACTCGGCCTGGCCGCGCATCCGCGAACCCTTGGCGACGCTGAAGGTTTTCGACTTCACATCGCCCGTGAGGGCGCCGGTCTGCAGCAATTCGACATGCACCGCGGATTCGATGTTGCCGATCAATTCGCCGGCGACGGTGACGCGCTCGGCATGCACGCTGCCGTTGACCTTGGCGCCGTGCTCGATGGTGAGGTCGCCGCGTACATTGATGTCGCCCTTGAAACGGCCGGCGATGCGCACGTGGCCGGCGCCTTCGATCGTGCCTTCGATGATGATGTCTGTCGCGAGCAGCGATTCGGACGCGGAGCGTGCCGGGGCCGGGGTGGTTTCGACGCTGCCGTACGAAGCCCTGGGCGCCGGGGCGGGTTCAGCCGCTTCCGGGGAATCAAAGCGCGCGGGGTTGTAAGCATCCGACGAGCCGGACGAGGGGGATTTCGCGGGTTCTTTCCACAGTGCCATGGCGGTGCTCCGGTTCGGGTCAGGGGAACGCCGAGCGTACCCCCAATCGACCCCGATTGGAACCGCTATGGCAACGGAATTTCCTGCCCGTTCACGGAATTGTGGATTGCTTCTCCGGTGATGTCTGAGGACGGGTTGGCCATCTGTGCGCCGTTCGACGATCACTCCGCTGGCGTGACTGGCGCCAACACGCCGGGCAGATTCGCTCTGCTGCCGTGCAGCGCGATCCTTGAACGGCGACCTGACTAACGCGCTGCCTTCTGCACCAACTCGCGTATGCGTTTTTCCTCGGCCGCGCCCAGCTTGAGGACCGCAAACGAAGTCGCCCACATCGCGCCGTCGTCGAGCTTCGCGGCGTCGTTGAAGCCGAGGGTGAGGTAGCGGTCCTTGAACTTTGAGGCGGGCTTGACGAAGCAGACCACCTTTTCATCGGCGTTGGCATACGCGGGCATGCCGTACCAGGTCTTGGGCACGAGTTGCGGCGCGGTGGCACGAACGAGCTGGTGCAAGCGCTCGCACAGCTTGCCCTCGGGTTCCGGGAGCTTGGCGATCACCGCCAAGACGGCTTTCTCGCCATTCTCGCCGCGCTTGGCGTCCTTCAATTCGCGCGCACGTTCGCGCATCGCGGCGCGCTCGCCGGCGGTGAATCCGGCAGATGTCTTGCCCGTGTTGCTGGTCTTCGTGGCTGCCATGGGTTGTCTCCTGTTGGTTGCGGGCCCGGCGTGATGGTAGTGCGACGATGCCGGGGGAGAACCACGTCTTGGGCGGCAGCCATCCGACGCTGCGTGATCCGGAACCAAAGCCGCTACACTGCTATCGGCGAGGTATTTTTCGATGGCAGCAAGCGAAGCCAGAACCGTCGATATCCGTAGTCAGCACCCGCTTTGGGACGAACGCGATTCCGACGGGCGGCGGGCGATGTTGACCGAAATCCTTGCCCAGGTCTCACACGCCGCGATGCAGGGCGATACGCTGGAGACGGTGCTGAAATCCATCGTCGATTGTATTGCCAACCGCCTGCCGGTGACCATCGCCAGCATCATCCTCTTGAATGAGTCACGTACCCACTTCATCGAAGAGGTGTGGTCGGGCTCGATCAACCTCGAGCCGCCAACGAGTATGCCGTGGCCGGTGAGTCTGGGCGCGACGGGGCGCTGCATTCGAACCGGGCGCAGCCAACTGATCGCGGACGTGGCCTTGGACCCTGATTACCTGCCTGGCCACAACGCGGTGCGCTCCGAGTACCTGGTTCCGATCCGGCACCGCGAGCGCCTGCACGGCGCGCTGAATCTCGAAAGCACACGCAGCGATTTCTTCACCCCCGAGGTGTGCGCGGTGTTCGACGCGATCGCTGAGCAGGTGGCCGGTGCAATCCACATGACCCGGTTGGTGCGCGAACTCGAGGATGCCAACCGCAAGTTGCGCGAATTGACTTTGCGCGATGGCTTGACCGGCATCGCCAACCGCCGTTGTTTCGACGAGCGGCTGGCAGCGGATTGGCTGCGGTACCTGCACGATGGCAAGCCGTTGGCGCTGCTGATGGTGGACGTGGATTGTTTCAAGGCACTGAATGACGCGGTCGGGCATCTGCATGGCGACGAATGCCTGCGAGTGCTCGCCAAGCTTTGCAGCGAGAGCGTGCGCGGCGAAAGTGATCTGGTTGCGCGCTACGGCGGCGAGGAAATCGTGATCATCCTGCCGGGCTGCAACCAGGACAATGCCGTACGCGTGGCTGAAGACTTGCGCAAGCGAGTGGAGAAATTGGCAATGCCACATCCCGATTCATTGGCGGGGCCCTGCGTCTCGGTGAGCGTCGGGGTGGGCGTCGCGTTGCCGGGCATGGAACTGCCGTCGGTGGACCTGCTGATCGCGGCGGCCGACGATGCAATGTATGCAGCGAAGGCTCGTGGCCGCAACCGGGTAGTGGCGACGCTCTGCCAGACCCCTGCCGGGTAACCGGTGCTGTTGCCCGCACGTCCCGCTTGCAATCTTGCGCGGCCGGCCTCAGCTTGGGGGCATGGCCAAAGGCTTTGTCAACGACGATGCGGTACAGCAGCAGATCGACGCAACGGTTGCCGATGCGGTTGCGCGCGCGCGCAGCAAACAGCGCAAGGGCCCCGGTCTGAGCCATTGCGAAGAGTGTGATGCGCCGATTCCCGAGGCGCGGCGCAAAGCCGTTCCGGGGGTGCGCCTGTGCGTGTCCTGCCAGGCCCGGCGTGACCGCGAGGACGC
>DZCM01000046.1:0-2488 GCA_022730295.1 Rhodanobacter sp.
ACTTCGCCGGCAGCGATTTCACCGGCGCGGCGGCCGTGGTCGACGACCTCGATGCAGCCCCCGCGTGGCCCGGTGCCACGGGCCACCGGATCAGCCTCGCCGCGTTGCGCGCACTGCTCGCCACACGGCTCGCGCAGGCGGCGGCGGAGTGAATGCAGGGGGGCGTTCCGCGCGCTTCGCGCACATCCCCGTCCGCGAGGAAACCCCGGCTCAGCTTGCGAGCAGCTGCGCAATCAGTGCTGCATGGCGACCCGTGGGGGGCGGCGCGCCTGCGCGGGCCGCAACCACGATCGCCTGCAATTGGGCGACGGCATCCTCGAAGCGGTCATTGACGACGATGCAATCGAACTCGTGGGCATGCGCGATTTCATCGCGCGACGCCGCGAGTCGCCGCTCGATCGTCGCCGCACTATCCGTACCGCGCGCACGCAGGCGACGTTCAAGCTCGGCACGCGACGGCGGCAGGATGAAGATCGACAGGCAGGGGATCTTCGCACGCACCTGCGCCGCGCCCTGCCAATCAATTTCCAGCAGCACGTCGCGCCCGCTGGCGAGGGCGGGCTCGACTGCGCCACGCGAGGTGCCGTAGCCATTGCCGAACACGTTCGCGTGCTCCAGGAAGTCATCGGCGGCGGCCATCGCTGCGAATTGCGCGCGATCGACAAAGTGATACTGCACGCCATCGGCATCACCCGGGCGCGGGCTGCGCGTGGTGTGCGAAATCGACAAGGCGATTCCCGGCTCGCGTTCCAATAACGCATTCACCAGCGTCGATTTGCCGGCCCCCGAAGGTGCCGCAACGATGAACAGTATTCCCGGAGCGTGGCGCCCGTTCATTCCAGGTTCTGCACCTGCTCGCGCAGCTGCTCGATCAGCACTTTCAGTTCTACCGCGGCGCGGGTGCTGCGCTGATCGACCGACTTGGAACCCAGGGTGTTGGCTTCGCGGTTGAATTCCTGCATCAGGAAATCGAGGCGCCGACCCACTGGCTCGCTGAGTGCCAGTACGCGGCGTGCCTCGGTGACGTGTGCGGCGAGACGGTCCAGTTCTTCGTCGACGTCGATGCGCGACAACTGCAACACCAGTTCCTGTTCCAGCCGGCCGGGCTCGGCGGATTGCTGCAAGTCTGCCAGGCGGGCTTCCAGCTTGGTGCGCAACGTGGCACGGATTTCAGGCAAGAACGAGCGCACCTCGGCCAGCACGCGTTCGATGCCGTCCAGCCGTTCGCGCAGCGCCGTGGCCAGCGTGGCACCCTCGCGTTCACGGCCCGCGATGAATTCGTCCAGCGTCTGTTCGAGCAAAGCCCGCGCGGCATTCACCAACCCTTCCTGATCGAGCTCCGGCTTCACCAACAGGCCCGGCCAGGCGAGCAGCCCCGCGAAATCGGTGGCGAATCGCGGGAAGCGTTCGCGCAGGGCATCTGCAAGCTGCACGAGTTGCCCGACCGTGCGCTCATCCAGAGCAAGCGCGCTCGCCGCGGCCGGCGCACGATAGCGCAGCGTCGCATCGACCTTGCCGCGCGACAGCCGCGCCGCAATGCGTTCGCGCACCTGCGGTTCCAGGGTGCGCAATTCGTCGGGCAGGCGCACGCTGCATTCAAGATAGCGATGATTGACCGCGCGCACCTCACACGCCAGCCATCCCTGTGGTGTATTTGCCTCCGCGTGCGCGTAGGCGGTCATGCTTCGAATCATGTTGCTTCCCGATCGGCGCCCCAATGCGCGATGGTAAACTGACCGGCCCTTGTGCGGATACCTCTGCGATGTCGTTCACCCGCCCCTCCGGCCGTGCGCCCGACCAATTGCGCCGCATCACCATCGAGCGCGGCTACACCAGGCACGCCGAAGGTTCGGTGCTGATTTCCTGCGGCGACACCCGCGTGCTGTGCACCGCCAGCGTCGAGGAACGCGTGCCGCAGTGGCTGCGCGGCAAGAGCGAAGGCTGGGTCACGGCCGAATACGGCATGTTGCCGCGTGCCACCAGCGATCGCACCCAGCGCGAAGCGGCACGCGGCGGCCAGGGCGGGCGCACCATGGAGATCCAGCGCCTGATCGGGCGTTCCCTGCGCGCCTGCGTGGATCGCGCGGCGCTGGGCGAACGCGTGATCACGCTCGACTGCGATGTTTTGCAGGCCGACGGCGGCACCCGCACCGCTTCGATCACCGGCGCGTACATCGCGCTCACCGATGCCATGAACGTGCTGATGAAACGCGGTGCATTGAAGCGCAACCCGATCCATGGTGCGATCGCCGCGGTTTCCGTCGGCATTTACCAGGGCACGCCTGTGCTGGATCTCGATTACGCGGAAGATTCCAACTGCGACACCGACATGAACGTGGTGATGAACGACGGCGGCGGTTTCATCGAGGTGCAGGGCACCGCCGAAGGGCATGCCTTCCGCCGCGACGAACTGGCCGCGTTGCTGGCACTGGCGGAGAAAGGCATCGGGGAACTGGTCACGGCGCAGCGGGAAGCGCTGGCGCGATGA
>DZCM01000046.1:2588-17519 GCA_022730295.1 Rhodanobacter sp.
TGGCCAGCGGCAATGCGGGCAAGCTGGCGGAACTACGCGACCTGCTCGCCGGCAGCGGCATTGAACTGGTCACGCAACGCGAACTCGGAATTGCCGCCCCTGCGGAAACCGGCACCACCTTCGTCGAGAACGCGATCATCAAGGCGCGCCATGCCGCACGCATTTCCGGGCTGCCCGCGCTGGCCGACGATTCCGGGATTTGCGTAGACGCACTCGATGGCGCACCGGGCCTGGATTCTGCGCTGTACGCCGGCACGCATGGCGAGGACGCAGCCAACAACGCCAAGCTGCTGCGCGAACTTGCGGGCGTACCGATGGCACGCCGCACGGCGCATTACACCTGTGTCATCGTGCGGCTGCGCAGTGCGACAGATTCCGACCCGCTCATCGCGATCGGCCGTTGGCCGGGGCGCATCCTCGAGCAGCCGCGCGGCGACCATGGATTTGGCTACGACCCGTTGTTCCTGCCCGACGACGGCGGCGGCCTCGGCTCGGCCGAACTCGATCCCGCCGTGAAAAACCGCATCAGCCACCGCGGGCAGGCACTGATGCTTCTCCGCCAATGCCTGGCCGCCGGACGGGCGCTTTGAAAAGCGTCGCGCCGAGCACCGCCGGCGCACAAGCCCCCGGATGCAGCAACTTGGCAACATGCCCGCCGTTGTCGTTGTACGTGCACATTCCCTGGTGCGTGAAGAAGTGCCCGTACTGCGACTTCAATTCCCACGGATTGCGCGCGGCGATGCCCGAGCGCGAGTATGTCGCGGCGTTGCTGGCGGATCTCGACGCAGACATCGTCGACTTCGGCGATGCGTTGGGTGGGCGCGAAATCATCAGCGTGTTTTTCGGCGGCGGCACGCCCAGCCTGTTCGCGCCTGAGGCCATTGCGGCAATCCTGGACGGCGCGTCCGCGCGCCTGCCATTTGCCAGCGACTGCGAGATCACGCTGGAAACCAACCCCGGCACGGTCGAGCACGGGCGCTTCGATGGGTACCTTCGCGCTGGCGTGAACCGCATCAGTTTCGGCGTGCAAAGTTTCGATGACGACAAACTGCACGCGCTCGGGCGCATCCACTCGGCCAGCGAAGCCGAAGCTGCGGTCAAGTTGGCGCAAGACGCGGGTATCGCCAACATCAATCTCGACCTGATGTACGCCCTGCCGGAACAGACACTGGAGGGCGCGTTCACAGATGTGGAGCGCGCGCTGGCGCTGCAACCTGCACACGTCTCGCACTACCAGCTGACACTCGAACCAGGCACGCCATTCGCCAAACGCCCACCACCGCTGCCCGGCCACGATGCCGCCTGGGACATGCAGGAAGCTTGTCAGGCGCGTCTGGCCGCGGCCGGTTACGCGCAGTACGAGATTTCCGCCTATGCGCAGCCCGGACGGCGCTGCGCGCACAACCTCAACTATTGGCAGTTCGGCGATTACCTTGGGGTCGGCGCCGGCGCGCACGCAAAAATTTCGGGGCCGCAGCCGGGCGGACGTGGGGCCGTGGACAGCCTCGCGGGCGGCTTGCGCGTGCACCGTCGCTGGAAAACACGCTCCCCGCTCGCCTACATGCAGTCCGCGACAACGGGCAAGCGCATCGGTGGTGATGACACGATCGCCCCGGACGCGCTGCCATTCGAATTCATGTTGAACGCACTGCGGCTGAACGACGGCATCGGTGCCACAGCTTTCACCGCGCGCACCGGACTCGCCGCCGGCGCCATCGCCGATCCCCGGCACGAAGCATGCACCCGCGGCTGGCTGGTGGACGATCCGCAGCTGCTGCAACCCACCCCCCTCGGGCGGCGCTTCCTCAACGACGTGATTGAGTTGTTCATGCCCGGGCCGCATACCGGAACTTGAGGCCCGCGCGGGCGGGACTTTGCAGCGTCCACCATCCTGCTACTATCGCGACGGGATCAGGGGAGGCGACCGCGGTGGCAAGGGACTTGCATAAGTATCACGGATGTCCACTCGACCAGCCACGATGAAACCGACACTCGCCAGCCGCAGCGATCTCGCGCCCCGCGCGCGACAGCTGCTGGGGCAACAACTGGACGAGTGCGGCAAGCTGCTGGAACCATTGCTGCACGGGGCGCTGGACGACCTGGAAGCCGAACTGTTCCGGATCGCCGAGCAATCCAGCGGCGGCCAGGCCCAGCACGAGGCACTGGAAGCGCTGCGCGAAGTCAAACGCTCTCGCCCGGGCTTCCAGGCCTACCTGATGGCCCTGCTGGAACAACGCTTCACCGCGATCGGCGAGCCGGAACCCGCCGCCGCGCGGCCCGGCGCAGGCGCGCGCGACAGCGACCTGACCCTGGTGGATCCGAACGAGTTCGACGAAACCATGGCGCTTGGCGATTTGTCATCGCGCACCGAGCTGCACGCCAGCAATGCCCTGTTTGAACTGTGCCACCGCTACGCCGTGCTGATCGCCGCAGTGCCGCTGGAAAGCGACGAATTGCCGTCGGGTCCGCACGTGCTGTCCACGGTGTTGGGCGAAGCGGCCCGCACTTTGGGCATGCAGGGCGACCACCGCAAGTTGTTCTACCGGCTGTGCGATCGCCGCCTGTTCGCCACTGCCGAAGCGTTCTATGGACGCCTGAACGACCAACTGAAGGACGCCGGCATCCTGCCGCACTTGCGCAGTTACCTGCCGCGCAGGGCGCCTTCTTCCGCACAGGATCGTGAAGAACCCGAATCCGAATCGGGAAGCCGGCCCACCACGCCGATGGCGCCGGTCACGGATTTTTCACCACCCAGCGGTGCCGCACCCACCACGCCAGCGCCCGAGATGGCACAGTTGCACGGGTTGCTGGATGCGCGCCGGCACGCGCTGCACCAAGACCTTGGCGGGCAAGGTGCAGGTTCGGCACCCGGCGCAGTCAGTTCAGTCGCCTCCCTCGCTGACCTCGAATCCGCGCTCAATACCCTGCAATCGCAACCGCTGCCGGCCCCCGCGCCACACGCCGGCGAGCGCTTGCGTGGCGACCTGATGGCGCAACTGCGGCGCGCATCGCCAAGCGGCGCTGCCCCGCAGCTGCAGCCCGAACACCGCGACGCGATGGACCTGATGTCGTTGTTGTTCGACCGCCTGCTCGACGAGACCCGCAGCGAAGGCACCGCGCAACAATTGATGTCCTCGCTACAGGTGCCGCTGGTACGCGTCGCGCTTGCCGACAGCAACTTCTTCACGGCCCGCAACCACCCGGCGCGGCGCCTGCTGAACAACGTGCTGGAAACCGCCAACCTGTGGCTGGACCGCAGCGACGGCAGTTTCGATACCGCGCTGAACCAGCGCCTGCAGCGCTCGGTGCAACGGGTTGCGACCGAATACAAGGGCGACGATCTCGGCGTCTTCGAGCGCGAGGCCGACGACCTCGACGCGCAACTCAAGCAACTGGCGCGCCGCGCGGAAATCGCCGAGCGCCGGCAGGTCGAAGCGGCCCAGGGCCGCGATCGCCTGCATGCAGCGCGTGCCCAGGCGCGCGCCGCGGTCGACAAGCGCCTCGCCCTGAAGCCAGCCTCGCCGCTGGTGCGCGCGCTGCTTGAGCACGCCTGGGTCGACGCACTCACCCTGACGCTGTTGCGCGACGGCGAGAACAGCGAAGGCTACCGGCGCCGGTTGGCAGCCGTCGACCAGCTGCTGGGTCCGGCGACTGACCGCGACAAGAACCAGCTCTCGGCCGAAATCAACCACGGCTTGACCCAGGTCGGCCTGCAAGCTGGCGAAGCCGATCAGATCGCGCGCCACGCGCTTGAGCTTCCGGGCCCCGCACAAGGCGCGACGCCGGCAGCCAGCCAGACTGAACTGCTGATCCGCCTGAAGGCACGCCAGAAGCCGGAAGAAGCCGTTGCCGAAGCGCCGGCCAGCCCGCGCAAGTTGTCGCTCACGCCGTCCGAGCGCAAGGCACTCGACACGCTCAAGGGCTTGCCGTTTGGCAGCTGGCTGGAATTCACGGTGAACCAGCAGGGCCAGCGGGTTGCCCGCAAGCTGGCTTGGTTCGCGCCCGCCAGCGGCCGCTGCCTGCTGGTCAACGCGCGCGGCGCCGCCGCGCCCGAACGCACCCTCGACCAGGTCGCACGCATGCTGGCGCGCGGCCAGGTTCGCCTGATGCCGCCGCAGGACAGCGGCATGCTCGATCGCGCCTGGAACGCGCTGGTTGCGGGCCTGCGCAAGTTCGGCCGCAGCACCGAGGAGGCCGCGACATGACTGACGAACGCCGCACCGCCCCGCGCATTCCCGTGCCAGCCCCGATTGCGGTCACCGACAGCATCACCGGCGAGACCATCGGCCGGATGGGCAACCTGTCGCGCAACGGCATGATGCTGATCTGCCAGCAAGCGCTGCGCGATGGCGCGCTGTACCAGGTGCGTTTTCGGCTGAACGGCAACGGCGAAGAAATCGAAACCGGTTTGCACGCCATGTGGACCGAACAAGCCAGCACCGGCGGCCAGCAATGGTCAGGCCTGCGCATCATCTCGATCAGTGCGACCGACGCCAAATTGCTGGACGAGTGGTTGGACCACGTGGCCGCATGAAGAGCGCGTCCCCGCAGTCTTTGCGTTGTGCGCCGCTGCGCCGCATCATGCTGTAACCCGTTCCGCTGGCGCACGCCATGACTGCCTCCCCGCAAGACAACCTTTCCGCGCTGTATCCCGCGCACCTCGCCGAAGTCGCGCGCCGCAGCGCGGACGCACTCGCCGCCTGCGGGCGTGACACGCTGGCCGTCGCCGCTGGCATGCCGCACGCCTGGTTCCTCGACGACCAGGGCTTCCCGTTCCGGGCCAATCCGCACTTCCTGCACTGGCTGCCGCTGGGCGAGGCGCCGGGCAGCTGGATCGTGTTCACGCCCGGCAGTCGCCCGAAGTTGATCTTCCTGCAACCGCGCGACTATTGGCACGTGGTGCCAGCCGCACCGTCCGGGTATTGGGTCGAGCACTTCGACATCGTGACGATCCGCAACCCAGAGGACGCACGCGCGCACTTGCCAAAGGACCCGTCGCGCTGCGCGATCATCGGCGAGGCCAATGCGGCGGTGGGTGACTTCGGTCCGGACAATCCTGCCGCGGCCTTGAACCTGCTGCATTACCGGCGCGCGTTCAAGACCCCGTATGAAATCACCATGATGCGCGTCGCCAGCAAGCTGGGCGTGCACGGTCATCGCGCTGCGGAAAAGGCATTCCGGGCCGGCCTGTCGGAGTTCGACATCCATTGCGAATATTTGCAGGCCACGCGGCTGGCCGAACACCAGCTGCCCTACGGCAACATCATTGCGCTGGACGCGCACGGCGCCGTGCTGCATTACATGCACTTCGATCGCAATCCGCCAGCGCACGCGCATTCCTTCCTCATCGACGCGGGCGGAACTTTCCACGGTTACAACTCCGACATCACGCGCAGTTACGCCGCGGCGAATTCAGGCGAGTTTCAATCGTTGATCGACGCCGTCGAACACGCGCAACAGGGTTTCTGCAAGCAGGTACGCGCTGGGCAAAGCTATCCCGAGCTGCACATTCACGCGCACCATGTGTTGATGCAGACCATGCGCGAGCAGGGCTTCATTTCCTGTTCGTCTGAAGCCGCGGTTGCGAACGGCATATCCTCGACGTTTTTCCCGCACGGCCTCGGGCACCTGATCGGCTTGCAGGTCCACGACGTCGCCGGTTTCGCGCGCGACGAGCAGGGCAACGCCATCCCGAAACCGGACGGCCATCCCTACCTGCGCTGCACCCGCACGCTTGCCCCCGGCATGGTCGTCACCATAGAACCCGGCTTGTATTTCATCGACCTGCTGCTGGCGCAATTGCGCGCCAAACCCGCGGCGAAAGACGTCATATGGTCCAAGGTCGATGCCTTCCACAAGTACGGTGGCATCCGCATCGAGGACGACGTGGTGTGCACGGAAGGCGATCCGGTCAACCTCACCCGCGAGGCGTTCGCCGCGGCGTGAGCCATGACAGCTTCCCTGGCATGTCCCGATGACCTACCATCGTGGCATGTCTATAACACGCCCCAATCGCCGCTTCGACCCCGATCACGTACGCGACGCGGTTCTGCACGTGCTGCCGGATGCCGAGACGATTTACGTGTTCGGCAGCCGCGCGCACGGCGATGCCCGCCCCGATTCCGACCTCGACCTCGCGGTACTGGGCACGGCGCCGCTCGATCCGGTTCTGCGCTTTGAGGCGCAACGCGAATTGTCGGCACGCCTCGGCTGCGACGTCGATCTGGTCGATCTGCTCGATTCCAGCAGTGTGTTGCGTTCGGAAGTAGTCAATGGCGGAACCCCGCTGTTTCGCCGCGACCCGGCAAGAACCCTTGATTTCGAGGCCCGCGTGCTTGGCGAATACGCCGAACTGCTGGAAGCCACACGCGCGTTGCGCGACGACATCCGGCAGCGCGGACGCGTGCACGCATGAGCACCCCGCTGGTATTGGGCAAGATCGCTGCGATTGAACGCAGTGTCCTGCGTGCCCGGGAGGAGTTTGCGGCGGCCGGATCGAATTTCGCCCACGACTTCACGCGTCAGGACGCATCCATCCTCAACATCCTGCGCGCCTGCGAAGCGGCGATCGATCTGGCCAACATCCTGATCCGCGAACACGGCCTGGGCATTCCTCAATCCAGCCGCGACAGCTTCAAGTTATTGGGCGACGCACACCTGATTGCGGAGGATCTGGCCGTACGGCTGCAACGCATGATCGGCTTCCGCAACATCGCCGTGCATCAGTATCGGGCGCTGGAAACGGCCATCGTCGAGGCGGTGCTGCAACGCGACCTTGACGACCTGCTGGCCTTTTGCAAGACGATCGTACGTTTGTAGGAGGAGCGCGCCACGCGCGACAGGAGTCGCGCAGTCGCGCGACGCGTCGCGGGTAAGACTCGCCCTACAACTTCATCGCCACCGCATCGGTGATGGGGGGCAACCCGACTTTCGCGGCGAACGCTGCGAAGCGCGGATCGTCCTTGTAGCGCAGGATCAACGGATCGGACAGCAGCAGGAACACGCCGCCGTCGCGATTGCTCCAGGCACGCTCCAGCCACCGGAACGTGGCTTCAGGATCATTGCGCAGGGCGTACGCTTCGGCGATCTGGTACGCCGCATCGTCCGCGTGTTGCTTGCTGAGAACATCCAGCGCAGCATCAGCAGCCGCGTGGTCGGGACCAACCTGCAGGGCCAGGGTCATCGCAATGTCATGCCAAATGCCCGGCGGCTCCTTCCGCGCAGCGGCCAGCGCGGCAGCCGGATCGCCGCGCAGGATTTCGATGACCGCGAGTTGCTCGTAGTTGGCGGCGCCATCGGGGCGCAAGGAAATGGAGGTCTCGATGGCTTGGTGCGCTTGATCGAATTGGCCAGTCGCGGCGAGGTAATAACTCAACCATTCGTACCAGCGGGAATGGCGCGGATCGACCAGCAATGCCTGTCGCGCGAGGTCGGCCGCGCGCCGCACCCGCCCCAAGGCCGGTGAAATGTAGGCCAGGCCGAATTGGGCCTTCGCATCGTTGGGCGCCAGCAGCAACGCGCGCTGTGCCTCGACTTCGGCGCCGCGCCAATTCATGTCCACGAGCTGCAGCAGGTTCGCGCGTGCCTGATGGGCCAGCGACAAATCGGGATTCAGCGCGAGCGCGGTGTCCACCGCCGCACGTGCCCGCGCGAAGGCTTCGATCGCCTGCGTGCCGCCCTGGAATTGCACCGCACGAATAACCGTCGTGCTCGACAGCTGTGCATACGCCGCCGCGTATTTCGGGTCGATGCGGATCGCCTCAGTGTAGGCGTCGATCGCCTGCTGGAAGCTTTGTTCGGTGCCGAGAGCGTCGTAGGCGACCCCATGCTGGTACGCTGCATACGCGGCGAGATTGCCGCTCGGCGGACGCTCGCTCTGCAACACCGCGCCGGGCGCAGTCAACAATTCAACCTGCAGCGCCGCCGCGGCAGCGCTGGTGATTTCGTCCTGCAGCGCGAACAGGTCCTGATAGGGGCGATCGTAGCGCTGCGACCACAGGATGCTGCTGTCGGGCGCATTGACCAGGGTCGCGGTGATGCGTACCTCGCCGCCCTCCTTTTGCACCGAGCCTTCCAGCAAATGCGCGACACCCAGCGCCTTGCCGATCTGTGCGGACGTGTCCTTGCTGTTGCGGAACTGGAACGCCGAGTTACGGCTGATGACTTTCAACCCCGCGAATTGCGACAGCGCATTGATCAGGTTTTCGGAGAGCCCGTCCGAAAAAAACTGTTGACCCGGGTCGCCGCTGTCGTTCGAGAACGGCAGCACGGCGACGGATTTTTCCGGAATGGCGGACGCAATCGGCCCACGTTGCCAATACCACCCGCCCACGGCCACGGCCAACAGCACGACCGCGGCCAGCGCCAGCACGAAGACCCGCCGCGGCTGGCCCGCGCGCGTGCCGGTGCGTCCGCTACCGGGCGCACGCAGCGGTGCCGCGCCAACGCAGCCGGCTTCGAACACGTCGACCGGTTCCGGCAAGCCCTTCAGGTGGTAACAGCCGTGCTTCAACCAGCGCAGTTCGGCTCCGCCGGTTTCGATCTCGTCTTCCGCACGCCGGGCCAGTGACGCAGCAGATTCAGTGAGCAGGGTTTGGCCCGGCAACGCGAGCTGCGCCAACCGGGCCGCGATGGACTTCGCGAGGCCCTCCACTTCCATTGGCTTGGCACCCTGGGCCACGGCCTCGGGCAAGTTTTCCCACGTCACCACGTCGCCCATGTGGATGCCGACCCGCGCGCGCAGCTTCTCGCCGCTGGCCCCCGATAGCTGGTGCAGCTCGCGGTGGTAGGCCATCGCCCACGCCACGGCGTGGCTCGGACGCTCGAACAGCAACAGGAACCCGTCGGTCTTGTCGATTTCGCGGCCATGGTGGCGCGCCGCCAGGCCGCGCGCGAGTTGGTCGTGTCGTTCGATCAGTTCCGAGGCGCGCTGGTCGCCAAGGCGCTCCATCAACGCCGTGGAATCGGCGAGATCGCACACCAGCAACGTGCAGATCTGGCGCACGTGCGGAACCGTCGCAATCGGCATCGCAGGATTGGTGCCTGGTGGATCCAGCTGTTCCATTCTTGGTCTGCCGGGCAACATGGCGGCGACCGCTGCCACCATAGGAAGGTGCCGCCGCCGCGTGGCGTAGCGCGATGGTAACCGAACCCCCGGGCCGGGCCCGCAGCGCCGGCCGAGAGTACCCATCTGTGATGGCCAATTGATCGTGGTACGGGAAGGTACTGCCCAACCACGTATCGCGGATTCCCTGCCGACAACGGGCCGATCGAATTCGCTCTCCCGTCGCACAGCGAAAGCCCGGGCGCTTCCCGCTCACGCCATCGCGAGGATGTCACCCAGCAACGCCTGCGCCGTCACTTCCGAACCGGCTCCCGCGCCCTGTATCACCAACGGGCGGTTGCGATAGCGCGGTGTGGTGAAGGCAAACAGGTTGTCGGCGCCGGACAAGCGCGCGGCCGGATGTTCGGGCGGTACTTCGGCAAGCCCGACCCTGGCCTTGCCGCCAGCATCGAAGCGTGCGAGGTAACGCAACACGCAGCCGCGTGCGGTCGCCTGTGCGTGGCGCGCGGCCAACGATTCATCGAGCTCGTGCATGCGCGCACGGAACATATCGCGTTCCACGACGCGCAAGGCTTCGGGTACCAGACCCTCGACGTCCAGCTGTGCGCGTTCCAGCGGGTGACCGGCACTGCGCGCGAGGATCAAGAGTTTGCGCGCGACATCTTCGCCCGACAGGTCCGAGCGCGGGTCGGGTTCCGTGTAACCCAGCGCACACGCGTTCTGCAACAAGGTCGAGAACGGCTGCCTGCCGTCGAATTGGTTGAACAGATACGACAACGATCCGGAGAACACGCCCTCGATCCGGCTTGGCGGGTCGCCGCACTGGCACAACCGCCGCAAGGTGGACAGCGCCGGCAAGCCGGCGCCGACGGTCGCGCTGTCGCCATAGCGCGCCCTGCTGTTGCAGGCTGCGTGCAACGCATGCCATCCGTGCAAGGTGCCGCCTGCCAGGGCCTTGTTGGCGGTGACGACGTGGCAACCTGCCGCCAGCCACTCGGGATGACAGGCGGCGAGATGCCCGGACGCGGTGGCGTCGATCACCACGCGCGCCGCCGCCGGCGAGGCGTGCAAGGCGCGCAGCAGGCCTCGGTTATCGCGGATCTCGCCACCGGCGTCGAGGCGTTCGCGCAGGCGCCACTCGGCGAGTTCCGCGGGCGTCGTTTTCTGGTAGCGCGAATTGGCCGCACCGACGAGGCGCAACTTCGCGCCCGCCCGCGTGCGCAACAGTTGCAGGAACGCACCACCGACCTTGCCGGTGCCCAACAGCACCACCGCGATGTCGTCCTGCAAAGCCGGACGTGGACACTCGACCTCGCTCAACACGGCGCTCATGCGGGCACCGCCACGCGTTTGGGCACCGCAGCTTGCGCGCGTCCAAGCGCCGCGCGCAGCTGGCACGACAGGTCGGCGATGTCCTCGATGCCGACCGACAAACGCAGCAAGGTGTCGGAAATTCCCGCAGCGCGGCGCGCCTCGGGCGCCATCGCCGCGTGGGTCATCGTCGCCGGATGCGCTATCAGGCTTTCGACGCCACCCAGTGATTCGGCCAGCGTGATGCATTGCAGGCCATCCAGGAACGCGCGTAGCGCGACTTCGCCACCGGCGAGTTCGAAGCTCAGCATCGCCCCGAACCCGCGCTGTTGGCGTGTCGCCAATGCGTGCTGCGGATGGGATGCAATACCGGGGTAGAACACCTGCGTCACCGCCGGATGTTCGTTCAGCAAGTCGGCCAGCGCGGCGGCATTTTCCTGATGCACGCGCAAACGCGCCGACAGCGTGCGCAGGCCGCGCAGGGTCAGCCAGCTGTCGAAGGGGGCGCCGGTGAGGCCGAGGCAGTTGCCCCACCACTTCAGTTTTTCCGCCACCTCGGGTTCGCGCGCGATCACGGCACCACCGACCACGTCGCTGTGGCCGTTGATGTACTTCGTCGTTGAATGCACCACCACGTCGGCGCCCAGCGTCAGCGGCTGCTGCAGGGCCGGCGACAGGAACGTGTTGTCGACCACGCACAGTGCGCCCGCGGCGTGCACGGCCTGCGCGACATGGCGGATGTCGGTGATGCGCAACAGCGGATTCGAGGGCGTTTCCACCCACACCAGTGACGGCGCCTTTGCCAAGCCTTCCGCCAGCGACACCGGATCGGTGAGGTCGCGAAATTCAATTTCGAAACGGCCCTTCTTCGCCCAGGCATCCAGGAGCCGCCAGGTGCCGCCGTAGCAGTCGTGCGCAGCCAGCACGCGGCCGCCGGCCGGCACCAGTTCCAGCACCAGGGCCACGGCGGCCATGCCGCTCGATGTCACCACCGCGCCCACCCCGCGTTCCAGATCGGCCAGCGCTTCGGCGAGCAGATCGCGCGTGGGATTGCCGCTGCGCGAATAGTCGTAGGCGCGCTTTTCGTTGAAGCCCGCGAACGAAAAATTGGTCGAGAGATGCAGCGGCGGCACCACCGCGCCATGCTGGGTGTCAGTCTCGATGCCGGCGCGTACTGCGCGGGTGCAGTTGGCGATGTTGGCGGTCATGTCAGTCTCCCAGGCCCTGCAGGGCTTCGCGCAGCAGCGGCGCGAGGCGTTCGTGTTCTTTCAAAAAGCCGTCGTGGCCGTATGGCGTCTCGATCACGTCGAGGCTGGCCGGCGCGCCGAGCCGTTGCTGCAATTCGCAGAGGTCGGCGAGCGGCACCAGCCGGTCGCTGGCGAAGCCGATCAGGCTGGCCGGCACCCGCACCGCGCGCGGATCGACGTCATGCAGATCGATCGACTCGGACAGCACGAGATAACGGCGTGCGCCGAAACGCGCGACGAACTTGCGGCCCTGGTGCTCCAGCCAGCCTTCCACCGGCAAGCGGAAGCGGCCGTCGCGGCACTCCGCGCTGCCGCCGAAACGGCGCGCAAGTTCCTCGCCGCTGCGGTAGGTGGTCAGCGCCAGTTGGCGCGCCAGCGATAGTGCATCGTCGATGCAATCCTTGTCGATGCCCAACTGGATGATGCCGCGCTGCACCGCGCGCTGCGCGGTCGCCAGCGGGTGCGGACGATGCGCGCCGGCCAGCGCGACCAGTTTGCCGAGGCGATCGCCATGACGCGCCGCGAAGGCCAGCCCGACCATCGCACCGTAGGACGCGCCGACGAAGGCCTCGATGCGCGCGATGCCCAAGGCATCCGCCAGCCCCGCCAGCGCATCGGCCTGGTCTTCGCTGCAAACCGGGCTGGTTCCCAGGTCCTCGGCATCCAGCCAATCGACCGCCAGCACGCGCACGCGTTCGAGGTCGATCGCGCGGCCCGCGCCAACCAGCGTGTCCCACCAACCGGCGCCTGCATGCGCCGCGCTCGCGCACACGTCGCGATCGGCGGAAATGCCGCCCTGGACGATCACCGTGGGAGCGCCCGGCGCGCCGACCCACAAGTAGCGCGCGCCGGCCTCGACCGGGCCCTTGCCGAAGCGCGGCGCGATCCGCACCCGGCGGGTGGCGCGCTGGCAGGCGAGGTGCGACGCCGCAGCCCCGAAACGCAACGCCTCGGCTGCGTGCGGCTGGACGACTTCGGGTGCAATGGCGAGCGTCATGACGGTACTCCTGGCCTTGCTCGGGACATCAAGCCTGCGGAGCGCCGATGAATGGCCGTCCGATCCCGCGGCGAGCGGGATCGTGCGGCTCATCTTTCGGGCGGCGCTGCGCGCCTCCGCAGGAGTTGGCACCTTGCGGAACCCTTGCGGGTTTCGCGGGTTGCCCCGGCTTCCAAGGGCCTGTCCCTCAGCCGGTCTCGATGAGCAATGACCCGCACTGTAGTGACAGCGAGCAGGCATGTCAACGACATTTGGACGTTTAGACGTCTATATTGCTATATTACTTACCATCGTGAAGGCCGCTTTGGCCATGCCCGAACGGATACCCTGACGGCACTTGACTGATACATGTACGTGTATCTACACTTATCTACGTGACCCCGGACCCTGCCCTGCTCGAAACCACCCGCTGCCTGTGCCTGGCCTCGCGCCGCGCGGCCCGCACCATCACCCGCGAATTCGACCAAGCGTTGCGCCCGCACGGCCTGCGTGCCACCCAGTTCACGCTGCTGGCGGCGTTGCACCTTGCCGGACCGAAATCCATCGGAGAGCTGGCCGAACTCCTGTCCGCCGACCGCACCACCCTGACGCGCAATCTCGCCGTGGCCGAGCAGCACGACTGGGTGGTGTTGCGGGCGGCCCCGGGCGACGCGCGCTCACGCATCGCGGCGATCAAGCACAGGGGAACCCGCGCGCTGGCTGCCGCACTGCCCGCGTGGCGCGAAACGCAGCGAGGGCTCGGCGAAAAAATCGGCGCACCAGCCGCTGCCAGCCTGCGCAAGCTGGCGGGCGGTCCGTGCACGGCAGCACCTTCGTCATCAAAGCCCGAACGCATCCCGCGCAAGCGGTTGTCGAAATCGCGAGCCGCCATCCGTCATCAGACCAATCATCCCGTAAACCGCTGAGGAGACCCCGCGATGAAGCTCTACTGGTTCGATACCGTGAATCCGCGCAAGGTGTGCGCGGTCGCGAAGTACCTGCAATCACCGATCGAATATGCATACGTCGATCTCGCCCAAGGCAAACACAGGACGCCCGGATATCTGGCGCTGAATCCCAACGGCAAGGTGCCGACACTGGTCGACGGCGGGCGGATTTTGTGGGAGTCGGCCGCGATCATGTGCCATCTGGCGGCGCGTTGCGATTCGGACCTGTGGCCGCAGGACGCCCGCCAGATCGAGGTGATCCGCTGGTTGAGCTGGGATCTCGCGAATTTCTACCGCGCCGGCGGTACGCTGTACTTCGAACACATCATCAAGCCTCGCTTGCAGCTCGGCAATGCCGACCCGGCGGCGGTCGCCCAAGCCACCGGCGATTGGCGGCGGCTGGGCGCGATCCTCGACAACCATCTGCAAGATCGCAACTGGCTGGTGGGCAACGCGATCAGCGTCGCCGACTTCGCGCTCGCGGCGTTTCTGCCCTACGCCGAACGCGCGTACATTCCGCTGGACGCGTTTCCCGCGATGCGGCGCTGGCACGAGCGTCTCAATGAACTGGAAGCGTGGCGCGAGCCTTTCCCGGAGCTGGCCGAGGCGGCTTGATCACGACTTTCCGTACGTTGTCGATTTCGCACAACCCCATTCGCCGCCGAGATGAACATCCCACTCCACCACCGAGGAAATCGCCATGCTGCTTGCCAATTACCTGTTCTTCAACAACCAGGCCGCGGAAGCCTTCGACTTCTACGCCCAGTGTCTCGGCGGGAAAGTCGCGATGAAAATCACTTTCGGCGAAATGCCAGGCTGCGACAACATGCCTGCCGCAATGAGCGCCCTGATCGCGCACGTGCGGCTGGAAGTCGGCGATGCGGTCCTGATGGCTTCGGACTGGTGCCCGCCGGCGGGCGAACCGTATCCGGGCATCCACGGCAATGCCGTTTCGCTGTTCGTGGACACCCCTACCGAAGCCGAGCGCCTGTTCAATGCCTTGAGCGAAGGCGGCAAGGTGACCATGCCAATCGCCGAAACCTCGTGGGCGCTCCGCTTCGGAATGTTGACCGACCGCTTCGGCGCGATGTGGATGGTCAACTGCAATCGGCCCTAGACGGAACAATCCGCGCGAACGCTGCGGCGTAGAGGCATCGACGTCCTTCGACCGCTCGAAGTTCGGGATCGATGCCGGCGAATCGTTCGGCTTCGACATGCAGGTCCGCATGCAGATCCAGGTCCAAGCCGTGCAGGACCCATGCGGGGACGCTAAAATGTCGGGTTCGCCCTGCGCCGCCAGCCCATGTCCGACCACGCCACCGAAACGCAGCGCCGCCGCACCTTCGCGATCATCTCGCACCCGGATGCCGGCAAGACCACGCTGAC
>DZCM01000047.1 GCA_022730295.1 Rhodanobacter sp.
GCCGGCGCCTCCAGTGCCGAACTCGACTTCGCCTCGGTGCAGCGCGACAACCCGGAAATGCAGCGGCGCTGCCAGGAAGTGATCGACGCTTGCTGCGCGCTCGGCGACTCCAGCCCGATGGTCGCGATCCACGACGTCGGCGCCGGTGGCTTGTCGAACGCGATTCCAGAGCTGTTGCATGATGCCGGGGTCGGCGGCGAGATCGACCTCGACGCGGTGCCCTCGGACGATCCGCAGCTGTCGCCCATGCAGATCTGGTGCAACGAATCCCAGGAACGCTACGTGCTGGCCGTGCAGCCCGACGACGTCGAGGCGTTCCGTGCCCTGTGCGACCGCGAGCGCTGCCCGTTCGCGGTGGTGGGATACGCGACGGAGGCGGAACGTCTCGTCGTCACCCAAAGCGGCTCTTCCGGGTCCCCGGTCCCGGGTCCCGGGTCCCGTGTTGTTGTCATTGATCTTGAGCTCGCAATGCTGCTCGGCAAGCCGCCGAAGATGCAGCGCGATGCGACGCGCATCAAGCCACAACTCGACATCGTTCCGGACTTGAGCAACATCAGCCTCGACGCCGCCATCGAGCGCGTGCTGCGGATGCCGGCGGTGGCCGGCAAAGCCTTCCTGATCCACATCGGCGACCGCAGCGTCGGCGGCCTGTGCGCGCGCGACCAGTTGGTTGGGCCGTGGCAGGTGCCGGTCGCGGACTGCGCGGTGACACTGGCGGATTTCGAGGGCTACGCCGGCGAAGCGATGGCGATGGGCGAACGCGCTCCCGTCGCGGTGCTGGATGGTGCGGCCTCGGCACGCATGGCACTGGGCGAAGCGATCACCAACCTGATCGCGGCGCCGGTCGATTCGCTTGCAGAAATCCGCCTGTCCGCGAACTGGATGGCCGCAATCGGCCACGCCGGCGAAGACGCCGCGCTGTACGACGCAGTGGAGTCCACGGCAGACTTCTGTCGCAAGCTCGGCATTTCAATTCCGGTCGGCAAGGACTCGCTGTCCATGCGCACGCTGTGGCAGGACGACGCGCAAGAACAACGCACCATCGCGCCGGTGTCGCTGATCGCCAGTGCCTTTGCGCGCATCGCCGACGCACGCCTGGCACTGACACCGCAAATGCGCATGGATGCGGGCGACACTGAGCTGTGGCTGATCGACCTGGGTGCGGGGCGCGACCGCCTCGGTGGCTCGATACTGACCCAGGCCTTCGCCCGCGGCGGCGGCATGCCGCCCGATTTCGACGAACCCGAACGCCTCGCCGCGCTGTTCGCCCTGGTCCATGCGGCGCGCGAACAAGGTCTGCTGCTGGCCTACCACGACCGCTCCGACGGCGGCGTGATCGTGACCTTGCTGGAGATGGCGTTCGCAGGCCACTGCGGACTCGAAATTTTCCTCGACGGCTGGGCCGACGGGGCGCTACGCGCACTGTTCAACGAGGAACTTGGTGCGGTGGCCCAGGTCCGCAAAACCGACCGTGACGCCTTCGCGGCACTCGCCAAGGCGAATGGACTGGACAGCATGGCGCGCGTGATCGCGCGACCCAAGGCCAGACTCGGCATCAAGCTCTACAGCGGCGACGAAACCGTCGCCAAGTGGAACTGGCAAAAGCTGATGGACGCCTGGCACGAAACCAGTCACGCGATGCAGCGCCTGCGCGACAACCCCGACAGCGCCGACGCCGAACGCGCCTGGCGCATCGACGACGCCGATCCCGGTATCACCGCGAAGCTCAGCTTCGATCCCGCCGAAGATGTCGCGGCACCACACATCGCCAGGGGCGTGCATCCGCGCGTAGCGGTCTTGCGCGAACAGGGCGTCAATGGTCAGGTTGAAATGGCCGCCGCCTTCACCCGCGCCGGCTTCGAAGCCGTCGACGTGCACATGAGTGACCTCGCAAGCGGCCGCCACAAGCTCGCCGACTTCGCCGGTTTCGCTGCCTGCGGCGGTTTTTCCTACGGCGATGTGCTGGGCGCCGGCCGCGGTTGGGCCGCGTCGATCCTGTACCACGACGCATTGCGTGAGCAGTTCGCCGCGTTCTTCGCCGACGAAGCCAAGTTTGCGGTCGGCATGTGCAACGGTTGCCAGATGCTGGCGCAACTGCGCGACATCATCCCCGGCGCCGAACACTGGCCCAGCTTCATGCGCAACACCTCGGAGCAATACGAAGCGCGGTTGGTGACGCTGGAAGTGCTGGACACCGAATCCATCATGTTTCGCGGCATGGCCGGCTCACGCATTCCGGTAGTCACCGCGCACGGCGAAGGCCGCGCGGTGTTTGGCGAAGGCCACAAGGCCGGCAAGGCCACCACGTGCGTGCGTTTTGTCGACAACCGCGGCAAGCCCACCGAGACTTTCCCGCAAAACCCGAACGGTTCGCCCGAGGGCGTGGCCGGTTTCACCGCCGCGCGAGGCCGCGTGACCATCCTGATGCCGCACCCGGAACGCGTGTTCCGCAGCGTGCAGATGAGCTGGCACCCCGCGGGTTGGGGCGAAGATTCACCGTGGATGCGGATGTTCCGCAACGCCCGCAAGTTCGTCGGCTGAGGCGGCAGCGCAGCTGCTGCGCGCCCCGGCCACCCCAAATCTCACGCGCGCTTCAGCGCGCGGTCCAGGCTCCACGGCCCCGGCCCTGCGGCTGAGATATACAGGAACACGAAGCAGAACAACACCGCGCTCTCGCCACCATTCAAGTAAGGGAATACATGGTTGGCCGGAAAGTGCACCATGAAATAGGCGAACGCCATTTCGCCCGAGAGAATGAAGGCAACGGGCCGCGAGAACAACCCGATCAGCAGCAGCAAGCCGCCGCCGAACTCGAGGATGCCGGCCAGGCCAGGTGCCAGCGTGAGCAGCTTCGCCGAGGCGATCACCTCGAACGGACCGCCGGGGAGGTTGAACAGTTTGCCGGCACCGTGGCACATGAACAGGAACGCTGCGACGATGCGCAGGATGCTGAGCAAGAATGGAGAATTGCGGGCCCAGAAACCGTTGTTGCCAGCCATGCAGGTATCTCCCGGGGTTGATCGCGTTGGCCGAGTGTACCCCGCCAAGGTCGATTGGACACGTGCGTCGCGGCATGCCTGGCGAACGGATCAGTTCACCAATGCCTCGACAGTGGCGACGTCCTTCGGCAATGCCGCGGTCAACACTTCCTGCCCGCGCGCGGTGACGGCGACGTCGTCCTCGATGCGGATGCCGAGCCCCCGCCACTTCGCCGGAACCGAGGTGTCGTCGGGCGCGATGTAGATGCCCGGTTCCACCGTCACCACCATGCCCGGCTCCAGCATGCGCGGCTCGTCATCGACGCGGTAATCGCCGACATCGTGGACGTCGAGCCCTATCCAGTGGCCGGTCTTGTGCGGGAAAAAGCGCTGGTAGCCGCCCGACTCCAGGGCCGCGCGCGGGCTGCCCGGGAGCAACTTGAGCGCGCACAAACCGGCAACGATCACGCGCGTTGCCGTGTCATGTGCTGCGGTGAACGCTCGCCCCGCGCGCACCTCGTCGATCGCCGCCAGTTGCGCTTCCAACACCACTTCATACAGCGCCCGCCGCTCGCGCGGATAATTGCCGCCGACGGGCCAGGTGCGGGTGACGTCCGACGCGTAACATTCAATTTCGGCGCCGGCGTCGATCAACAGCAGGTCGCCGCGCGCGAGCTTGCCGCGATTGGCGGTGTAGTGCAGCACGCAGGCGTTGGCGCCCGCGGCCACGGTCGGCGGGTACGAGGGCACCGCGCCGTGCGCACGCAGTGCGTGCAACAACGCGGCTTCCACTTCGTATTCTGCGGCGCCGGGGCGGGCCGCCCGCAAGGCTGCGAGCTGGGCATCGGCGGCGACCTTCGCGGCACGCCGCATCAGCGCCAGTTCCGCCGGCGATTTGTACAGGCGCAATTCGTGCAGCAGGTGCCCGAGCGCGACGAATTCGCGCGGCACCACGCTGCCGCCACGGCTGCTGCGCAGGCGACGCATCCAGCGCAGCAACTGCGCATCGAATTCGTTCTCGCGGCCGAAATGGCAATACAGGCGTGCGCGGCCTTCCAGCATGCCCGGCAGGATGTCGTCGATGTCCTCGACTGGAAATGCATCGTCAAGTGCGAAGCGTGCAGCGGCAGCATCCGGCCCGATCCGCGGGCCGTCGAGACGCTCGCGCTGCGGGTCGCGTTCGCGGCAGAACAACACCACCTCGCCACGCGCGCGGCCGGGCAGCAGGGCGAGCACTGCATCAGGCTCGGGGAATCCGGTGAGGTAGTGGAAGTCGGAATCCTGCCGATACGGCCACGCGGCATCGGCGTTGCGCATGCGCTGCGGCGCCGCGGCCACGACCAGTGCGGCGTCTGCACCCGCCATGCGCATAAGCTCGCGCCGGCGGCGTGCGAATTCGGCGACGGTGATCATGGGCGCGCTGGCGGCGCGAACGCCTTGTGCAAGTGCGCGACACCGGTGCGGACGAACTCCAGTACCTCGCCGAGCGAGTCCTCGTCATCGTCGTCGCTGGCCAGATGCATCGACGCAATATGCCCGAAATCGGCGAGCATGCGGTCGACGTCGTGATCGCCGCCGTGTTTTTCCAGCACGCCGGTCAGGCCGATTCCGCCGAGGAAACCGCGACACCAGTCGACCATCGCATCGGCGCGCACGCCCACGCCGCCGCCGGGCAGCAAGGGCTCGACGCCCGCGCCGCGCTGGAAGCGCACGTGGATGTCGTGCACTGCGGCATCCAGCAAGGCGTGCAAGGCATCGTCCGCCCCGGCGTCGCCGCTTTCCAGCGCCAAGGACGCCAGCAGTTCGTGCGCGCGCCCGCCCCAACCGGCGCACAGGTAGCCGGTGACCGAGCCATGCAGCTCGGCCGGCGTCACGCCCAGCTTCGCTTGCGCGATTGCCGCACTCCAATCCGACCAGGTCGCCACCGTGTTGCCCGCCCGCGATTGCCCAACCGGGCGCATCCTAGCAGGGCCCTGCGTGGCGGCCGCATCGAATCCGGCACGTTTCACGCGCTGGCGCGGTTTGGGTACACTGGCCGCACGTGGCGCGACGCTTGAATCGCCTCGAATTGGACATCCAATTGCTGCAGGGGTCCCCAGCCACCACCATGATCCAAGCCGCGCCGCGAACAGCAAGGCGAGTCTCGCAGACTGCACGCCGCTGGGCCGCGCTGGCTGCGGTGGGTCTGGCTGCGTGGATGGCGGTGTCGACGCCCGCGCGTGCGCGCACCGCGCCGCCCACCTGGAAGGCCTATCAACGCGACTTTTATTTTCAGCAGCTCGACAGCCGCGACGGGCTCGCGCAGAACACGGTTTCGCTGATTTTCCAGGATCAGCGCGGTTACATATGGCTGGTCACGCAGGGCGGGCTGTTCCGTTACGACGGCTATTCGCTGCGCCGCTTCTCGCACGAGCCCGACCACGCCGGCAGCCTCCCTGACGACTATCAGATCACCTCGCTGGCCGATGCTGGCGACGGCAAGCTGTGGGTGGGTTCATCCTCGAGCGGGCTGCTGCTGTTCAATCCGGATTCCAACAAGGTGCTGCCGTTGCCCCCTGCCGTGCAGCGTGAACGGCTGCCGGTCTCCGACCTGTTGCCGCTGGCCGGCGGCGACCTGCTGGTCGGCAGCCGCCTCGGCATCGACAAGCTGATCGCCGCACCGGCGCCGCATTTGCAAGCGGTGTGGCGCGAGCCCAGGGGACACTCGGTCGCGATCCAGTCGATGACCGAATGCCCCGACGGTTCGATTTACGCCGTGGCGGGCACCGACGTCGTCTCCGTGATCCACGCCAACAGCGGCCACGTGTTGCTGACTGGCCACTCGGCAGTCAATTCACTGTTCTGCACAGCCAAGGGACAGTTGCTGCTGGGCGATGCAACCGGCCTCGCCAGCGTGGATCGCGCATCCGGCGCCTTGACGCCGATGTGGCACTCGGGCGACGGGCCTCCGACCGGCGTGCGCGCCATCGTCGCCGACCACGCCGGCCGCGTGTGGGCCGGCCTGAGCAACCGTACCTTGCTGCGCATCAACCCGGACGGTTCACTCACCCACGTGCGGCCAGCACCGGTCGGCATCAGCGGCGGCTTGCCGGATTCACCCATCACCACCCTGTTCGTGGATCGCACCGGTCTGTTGTGGGTCGGCACGGCCAGCAACGGCGTGGTCTGGACGCATCCGGACGGCAGCGCCATCCGCGCGGTGCTGAACATGTCGGGCGATCCACGCACACACCTGTTCGTGCGCGCCTTGATGGAAGCGCCCGGCGGGCAATTCTGGGTGACCTTGAACGGCCGCGGCCTGGTCCGCTACGACCCTGCATCGCAGACGCTCACCGGCTTCGGTGGCGCGATCGCCGACTTGTTCAGGCGCACGCATACGCGCGCGCACCAACCGAAAAATCCCGCCTTGCCCGGCGCCGGGCGGATCGAGGCCAACGCGGCGCCTGCCGTGCCTGCCGACGTGCGCTTCTACAGCGTGCTGCATGGCGCCGACGGCACCGTGCTGATGGCGACCAACTACGGAATCGTGAGATTCGATCCGGCGACCGGCACGGCCAGTTTCGCGGAGCCCGACGGAGTGCCGGCGCGGACCCCGATCCGCGTGCTGCTGCGTGCCCGCAACGGCGACTTGTGGGCCGCGCCCTTCGGCGCCGGGCTGGTGCACTACCACGCCGGCCGCATGGTGCAGCGCTTCGACAGCCATGCCGGACTCGGCAGCGACAGTGTCATCTCGATCGCCGAAGACAAGTCCGGGCGGATCTGGGCCGGCACCACGCGCGGCCTGTCGATGATCGATCCCGCCACTGGCAAGGTACGCACGTTCCGCGAGATTCCCGGGCGCAAGGATTCGCTGGCAGGCCAGATCGTGATCAGCCTGCTGGTGGCGCACGACGGTACGGTATGGGCCGGCACGCTGGCGGGCCTCAGCCGGCTCGAAAGCATCGACGCCGAAGCTGCGCACTTCAAGCGTTACCTGTTATCCGACGGCCTGCCCGACAACACCATCGATTGCATGCTTGAGGACCGCCGCGGCGACCTCTGGTTCTCGACCAACCTCGGCATCGGCAGGCTCGACCCGGCGTCCGGACGAATTCGCAGCTTCGGCGTTGCCGACGGCCTGCAGGGCGACGAATACAACGCCGGCGCCTGCCTGCGCACAGCCGACGGCAAACTGCTGTTCGGCGGCCACGGTTTCGACATCATCGACCCAGCCAACATCCGCCGCCGCGACCAGCAGGCGCCGGTGGTGATCACGGCGGTATACACCGGCAAGGGCGCGTTGCACGTGCCGCCCAGCGATTCAACGGCCATCAACATCGCCGCCAGCGATCGCAGCCTGTATGTCACCTTCGCCACGCTCGATTACGCCGCAACCAGCCGCAACCGCTTCCGTTACCGGATGCCCGGCGTGGACAAGCACTGGAGCTCGCCAAGCTTCGTCCACTCGACCGGTTACACCGGCCTGCCGCCGGGCGATCACCAACTGGAAATCCAGTCGATCCTTCCGGACGGTGAACCCGGCGACATTGCCACCCTCGCCATCCACGTCGCGCGGGCGTGGTGGTGGACGCTGCCGATGCGCATCATCTACGTGGCATCGTTGGCCCTGCTGATCCTGATCGCGGTACTGGGCTGGCGCAGCCATCATCACGAGCAGGTTCGCCACCGCCGCCAGTTGCGCCTGCGCGAAAGCCGCCTGCGACAGGCGCTGTGGGGATCCGGCGACCAGTTCTGGGATTGGGACCTCGAGCGCGGCACCATCCTGCGGCTCGGCCCGGAAGGCGTGCCCGGCGGCCACCACGAGGAATCCATGCCACTCGACCAGTGGCGCCACAGCATGGTCCACCCGGATGATCTCGCCGCCGTGGACCTCGCCCTGTCCGAACACCTCGCCGGGCGCAGCGAACATTTCGAGGTTGAACACCGCGTGCGCGGCGAGGACGGCGCGTGGATCTGGGTGATCTCGCGCGGCAAGATCGTCGAGCACGACGCCAACGGCAAACCGTTGCGGGTGTGTGGCACCGAACGCGACATCAGCGCACTGCGCGTGGCCGACCGCGACCGCCGGATTGCCTCGGAAGTGATCCGCAACATGAGTGAGGCGGTCACGGTCACCGACCTCGACTTCCGCTTCATCTCGGTGAACACGGCATTCACGCGCATGACCGGTTACGCCGAACACGAGGTGCTCGGCCGCGACGCCTCGATCCTCAACGGCAGCCGCCACGCACCGGACAGTTACACCCACCTGCGCCAGGTGCTGGCCGAAAGCGGCCACTGGCGCGGCGAGCTGTGGCAACGCCGCAAGGACGGCGAGGAATTCCTGTGCTGGGTGGAGCTCAACGAAGTTTGCGACGCCGCCGGCACGCGCACCCACATGATCGGCGTGCTGACCGACATCACCGACCGCAAGCGCGCGGAACAGGAACTGCGCTACCTCGCCAACTACGACACCCTGACCGGCCTGCCCAACCGCGCGCTGCTGGGCGAACGCCTTGGCGCCGCCGTGATCAGCGCGCGCCGCAGCGGCCACAAGGTGGGGCTGCTGTTCCTCGACCTCGACCGCTTCAAGCACGTAAACGATTCACTCGGCCACATCGCCGGCGACCGTACGCTGAAGGCGGCTGGCGCACGCCTACGCCAATGCGTGCGCGAAAACGACGTGGTGGCCCGCCTCGGCGGCGACGAGTTCACGGTGGTCCTGGAAGACTTGATCGACGCCCGCGGCGCCGAAGAGATGGCGCAACGGCTGCTGCTGGCCTTCGCCAAACCACTCAACATCAGCAGCGCCCAGGAAACGGTGATCTCGCCCTCGATCGGAATCGCGCTGTATCCCGAGCACGGCCAGACCCCGGCCGACCTGCTCAAATGCGCCGACACCGCGATGTATTACGCCAAGGAACGCGGCCGCAACACTTGGGCGCTGTATCACCCCGGCATGGATGCGCGCGCCCGTGACCACGCCACCTTGATCGGCGCGCTGCGCCGCGCGCTGGAACGCAACGAATTGCGGCTGGCCTACCAGCCGAAGATGTCGATCCGCACCGAGACGATCACCGGCATGGAAGCGCTGTTGCGCTGGCACCACCCGGAGCTTGGCGAAATCCCGCCCAGCACCTTCATTCCGCTGGCCGAGGAATCGGGACAGATCCACGAACTCAGCGCCTACGTGTTCGCCACGGCCTGCGCCGATCTGCGGCGCTTCCGCGACGCCGGCCACCGCCACGTCACGATGGCGATCAACCTTTCGGCCGCCCAACTCAACCGCCCCGACCTCACCCTGCACATCTGCGACATGCTGGCCGAGCACGACATCGCACCCAACCAGATCGAACTGGAACTCACCGAGAGCATGGTCATGGCCAACGCCGAACAATCGGTGCGCCTGCTCGGTGAACTGAAGTCGATTGGCGCGCGCCTCGCGATCGACGATTTCGGCACCGGCTATTCCTCGCTGGCTTACCTGAAGCGGCTGCCGATCGACACCCTCAAGATCGACCAGGAATTCGTCGGCGATGTCACCACCGACGCGGATGATGCTGCGATCACCTCCACCATCATCACCATGGCGCACTCACTGCAACTGAAGGTGGTGGCCGAAGGCGTGGAAACTCCCGAGCAGTTGGCGTTCCTGAAAGCCCAGCGTTGCGATGAAATCCAGGGCTACTGGCTGTCCCGCCCGCTGTCGGCCGATGCCTGCCTCGAATTCCTGAACCGGCACGCCGCCAGCCGAGCCAGTGTGACTTGAACGCCGGTCACATGCCGGGCGGCGATTTTTCCCGTATATTCGGCGCCATGAATGCCCCAGTCCGCCCTGTCGAAGAAGAACTCGCCGCGCTCGCAAGCACGCTGGACGCCGCGCTCGATCGCATGCGCCGGCTGGCCGAGGAAAACGCCAGCCTGCGCCGTGGCCGCGACCAACTCGCCGGCGAGCGCGCCGCGCTGGTGACGCGCAACGAGCAGGCGCGGGCGCGCGTGGAAGCCATGATCGAACGGCTGAAGTCGCTTGAGAACGCGGGATAGTGAACGAATGAGCGACGAAACCGTCACCGTCACGGTCAAGCTGCTTGACCGCGAATTCCTGGTCGGCTGCAAGCCCGAAGAACGCGAAGGCTTGTTGGCCTCGGTCACCTACCTCGACCGCAAGATGCACGAGATCCGGCACGCCTCGCGCAGCCCGGGCTACGATCGCGTCGCGGCGCTCGCGGCGCTCGACATCACGCACGAATTGTTGATGCTGCAACGCAGCCAACAAACCCTGTCCAGCAATGCCGGCGAGCACATCGCGATGCTGCGGCGCAAGCTTGAAGCGGCCCTCGACACACCCCTAGAATGAGCGTGCTGGCGTCCCCTGCGGTGTACGACAGCGCGCCTCCAGCATGTGCCTTGTTCCTAATGTACGACCTGGGGCTGGCGACTACCGGATCCTTGTGCAAGTCCGCCGCGAGCGGAAAGCCTGAAAATCTGGTTAGCCTGCCCACTTGATCCCTCAGGATCAGGGTCGCTCGGCGCGCATCGTCATCGTGGAGGGCGCCGGTTTGTCTTTGCGGTTTGTTTTTGCGTTCATCCATGAACGCCGCACCCCGTATTCCTCGCGATGCCATCTCGTGTGTTTGCTTCGGCAAAACCAGAACGGGCTTCCCTGCCCTGACTTTTCACAACAGCCGCCTCGAACGAATGTTCGCAACAGCCGCTTCGCATGACACGATTGGCAGCCCGGATGAAGCGAAGCGACTGCGTTTGCAGGATTGCAAACGCGAACGGCGAAGCCGGCCCGAAGGGTGAGCGACATGGATGTCGCGAATGAATCCGTGCAACGGTTTTGCAAATGGAAGTCTTCAAGTGAACGATAGCCGCGCCCTGCTGCGCGCCCGCATGTCGGTGCGCCGCAACGAACTGGATGCGCGCCAGCGCGTGAGCGCTGCGGCAGGTCTGCTGCACAGTCTCGAAGCGCTGCCCGAATTCCTCACCGACACCCACGTCGCCGGCTACTGGACGGTGCGCGGCGAGCTGCCACTGAATCTTGCCGTGGCGTCGCTGCACCGCCGCGACCAGCGCTACTTCCTTCCGGTACTGGGCGAGGCACGACAGCTCGGGTTCGCCGAATATGTCCAGGGCGGCCCACTGACAAGCAACCGCTTCGGCATCCCCGAGCCGGAAGTACCGGCTACGGAATTGCGCCACGCGCAAGACATGGACGTCATCCTGCTGCCACTGCTGGCGTTCGATCGCGCGGGCCACAGGCTTGGCACTGGAGGCGGCTGGTACGACAGCAGCCTCGCGTTCCTGCGCGACGCAACACGCCCCGCCGTGCCGCTGCTGGTGGGCATCGGCTATGCGTTCCAGGAAGTCACGGCCATTCCGACGGAGCCGTGGGACGTGCCACTCGACTACATCGCGACCGACGAAGAACTGATAGCCTGCGTTGCCACCACCGCGGCTTCAGAGTGAGCGCCCCCGTGCAGCACTGGTTGATGAAAACCGAACCCGACACGTTCTCGATCGACGATCTGAAAACACGCAAGGTCGAGCCGTGGGACGGTGTACGCAACTACCAGGCGCGCAATTTCATCCGTGCGATGAACGCGGGTGATGCGGTGATGATCTATCACTCAAGTTGCGCGGTACCGGGGGCGGCTGGTCTCGGCAAGATTGCAGGCGCGCCGAGACCCGATCCAACCCAGTTCGATCCGGCCAACGCTCACTACGACGCTGGCAGCGATCCTTCCGACCCGCGCTGGACGCTGGTAGACGTGCGCTACGTGCGCAAACTGAGGCGCGTGATCACGCTGGACGCCATCAAGGCATTGCCCAAGCTCGGCGACTTCGCACTCATCCGGCGCGGCAACCGTTTGTCGGTACTGCCGGTCACCGACACGCAGTGGCAGGCCATTCTGGCCTTGGAATAGCAAGGGGAACCCGTGGACATCGAAGCCCAGAAACGCGCAGCCGGCGAAGCCGCCATCGAGTTCGTCGACGACAAGATGATTGTCGGCGTTGGCACCGGCTCAACGGTGAAATACTTCATCGACGCCTTGGCCAAGATCAAGCAACGCATCGATGGCGCGGTGTCGAGCTCGGAACAGTCGAGCAAACTGCTGCGCGAACACGGTATCCCGGTGCTCGATCCGAATTCGGTTGGCGAGATTCCGTTGTACGTCGATGGCGCCGACGAGTGTGATCCGCACCGCTGCCTGATCAAGGGCGGTGGCGCCGCACTGACGCGCGAGAAGATCCTGGTCGCCGTCGCGAAGAAATTCGTCTGCATCGTGGACGTGCACAAGTGCGTCGAGGTGCTCGGCAAGTTTCCCTTGCCCATCGAAGTCATTCCTATGGCGCGCAGCCACGTCGCCCGCGAGATCGTCAAGCGCGGCGGACAACCGGTGTGGCGCCAGGGCTGCGTCACCGACAATGGCAACTGGATCCTCGACGTGCACGGCCTGCAAATCACCGATCCCGTGAAACTGGAATCCGAATGGAACCAGATCGTCGGCGTGGTGACGGTGGGCGTGTTCGCGCAGCGTTCCGCAGACGTGGTGCTGGTGGGTGATGGCCGGCGTTTTGGGCGCGGCTGACACCGCCGCTCTACGAACTTTCCGTGCAGTCGCGCTGATCAATACGACGCGGCCGGAACTGCAAGCGGCAAGAATCGCGGAGGAAAGTCATGGACGCCGAAGCGCTCAAGGATCAGCACCGTCAACTGCGGGAATCCCAGCCGGAATCTTTGCGCATCCGCATCCATCGCGCCATCAGCTGGTTGGCGCGCGCCGAACGGGAAACGCAAGATCACGACGCCCGCTACATCTTCCTGTGGATAGCCTTCAACGCCGTCTACGCCAGCGAGTTCGGCTTCGAACAGCGGGAACGCGAGCAAGTGCGGCAGTTCGTCGACCGCCTGCTGCAGCTCGACGGCGAGCGAACCCTGCACGACGCCCTGTTTCGCCAATTCAGCGGCCCCATCCTTACCCTGATCAACAACAAATTCGTGTTCGAGCCATTCTGGCGCGCCATGCGTGAACACGATTCAAGCGCTGCATGAGAGATCAGTTTCACCGCCGCCCAAAAGCGCGCACTCGATGCGGTGATGCACAACGACACTGCAATCCTGCTGTCCATCGTGTTGGACCGGCTGTACATATTGCGCAACCAGCTGGTCCACGGCGGCGCCACCTGGAACGGCAGCATCAACCGCGCCCAGATCAAGGACGGAGTCGCGATACTTGGTGTGCTGGTACCGATGATCGTTACGCTGATGATGCGCAATGGCGGTGACGAATTCGGCGACATTGCATTTCCTGTCCTGTAGCCGCTTCCGTCATGTTGTTTCCCGCGAAACTTGCGTTTTGCCCGGGTTGTCGCGAGCCGAGACAGTCAGCAGGCCAAGTGGTACCGTTGCCAAGGCAGCGGCGGAGAATAGCCAGAACAACGCCGCCAGTGGCCACCAACTTGCAAGCAACCCGGCCAGCGCCACCAAACCTGCGCCCAGCGCATTGCCTAATCCGGACGCGATGCCAGCACCGAACGCCGGGTTCTCCGGGTACAGGTCCTGGCCTTCCAGTGTAGTAACCGGGTAGGTCGCGAAGGCGGCCATGCCGGCAACCACCACTCCTGCCCACAACGCCACCGGATTGCCGGATGCCACCAGCGCAAGACCCAGCGCCAACAGCACGCCAGCCGCCGCAAGCACTTGTTGCCGGCCAATCTGGTCAGCGAGATGACCGCCGTACAGCAGGCCGGCCAGACCGACGATCGACATCGTCGTCACGAGTGCGGCGCCGCCGACCAAGCCACCACCGAGGCGCTCCCACAGGAGCGGCAAATAGGCTATTGCCCCGATGACCGCCATGCTGCGCAACATCGCGTAACCCAACAAGCGCACGCTTGCGGCGCGCCGTCCGCGCAAACGCACGTTCCATTCGCCGCCCGCCACCGGTGGTGCCGGCATGAACCGATGAACCAGCGGAAGCGTTGTCAAAACGATCAGCGCGGGTATCCACAGCAGCGAAAGCGAGCCCCATTTCACCACGGCCCCAGCGATCAGCGGCCACATTCCACTCCCGATTTCTCCTCCGAGCAGCATGATCGAGGTACCAAAGTGACCGCGTCGGCCGGCGTACACGCGTGCGGTCGCGAGTGCGTGCGGGTGAAAACACGCACCAGCCAAACCGATCAGGGCCAGCACTGCCAGCAGCCACGACAGGTTGCCCACGAAGCCGACCAACCCCATGCCAATTGCCGCCCCCGCAGCGCCGAACCAAATCAACCGGCGCCGCCCGATGGCCCGGTCGAACAACCCGGTCAGCGGCTGCAATGCCTGCCCTGCCACCAGCACGAACATGAGTACACCGGCGAGCGCAGAGGAACGATTCAGTGCGATCAGCACCGCTGGCAGGATGCCGGGCAGGAAGTTGGCCGCGCCATCGTTGACGAAATGCAGCCATGCCAGCCCCAGCAGTGGCGCGTAGCGGGTCGGCCCCGCATCGACGGCTGGAGCAGTGCCAACGCTGGCTGCCGCGAGAGGCAATCCCATGCCCATGTCGACGACGCCCACGCTTGGTGCGGCGCGGATTGCTTCCGCGTCGCTCCAGATCGCCGGCGTCAGTGGCGAGTCAATTGCAGGGCGCCCGCCAGCGGGTAGCGTGGCAACGGTTATCGTTCGGCTGATGGCCACGGCGCACCCACGCTCAAAAATCCTTGCTCACCGACAGATACACGCCGCGGCGCGGCCCGAACTGCGGCGCACCCACGCCGATACCGGTGCCGTCGCGCAATTCGTAGGTTCGATCCAGTGCGTTGATCACCGCGAGCTGGGTGTGCAGCTTGCCGGTGCTCGCGAAATCGAAATCGTGCGACACGCTCAGGTTCAGCTGGAAATAGGCAGGCAGGTTCGCGCCGTTCGGGACCGCGCCGTCCTTGCGCAGGCCGCTGCCGAACAGGAAGTTGGCACCGACGCGGGTGGCGTCGCCAAGCCGGTAGTTGAGGCCGCCCGAGGACGTCCACTTCTGATCGTGGTCGAGAAAGATCCAGTGGTCGTTGATGTAGGCGAGATCGTCGGGGCTGAAGTTGTACTGGCTGGTGACGACCCGCTTGCCCAGCGCCTGGCCGCGGGCGAGGTTGAAATAGGCGTCCCACGGCCCGTTGTCGTAGCTGGCGGTGAATTCCAGTCCACGCACCCTGCCGTACTGGTAGTTGAACGTCGAATAGATCAAGGCTGCGCCGAACTGGCCTTCGTCCTGCAGGTTGGCGACCTTCCGGTAGTAGGCGTCCAGCCCGAGGGTCAGATGGTTGTCGACCTGCTGCGAGACGCCGATGTCGTAGTAGTTGGAACGCTCGGGCAGCGGCACGTTGTTGCCGTAATTCTTGACCGCGTTGGTGGTGCCGCGGAACAGCTCGATGTCCTGGTTCGAAATCAGCTCGGTCGCCGGCGGCGTGAAATAACGCGAGTAGCCCGCGTGCACGGTGGTGCCGGGCGTCGCCTGCCAAACCACGCCGAGGCGCGGGCTCAACTGACTGGCGGTGGTGCCGAACGCCTTGTACTGATCGGCGCGGACGCCGTAGTTGATGGTCCAGTCGTTGCCGATGGACCATTCATCCTGCATGTACGCCGCCAGGGTCTTGGCAACGATGCGGTTGTACGTGTGCACGGTGAAGGGCGTCGTGCTGGTCTGGTTGCCGTCGGCGTCGGCGGGGAACACCGCCACGTTGCTGGCGCTGGCGGCGCTGTCGTATTGCTGGTACAGGCCGTAGCGCAGGGTGTTGTTCTCGCCCAGCGGCGTCGAGAAGTCGGCCTGCAGGGTGCTGGCGCGATCGTCCTGGTTGATGCGCGACGCCACGCCGTCGAACATCAGGTCGCCGACGAGGTCGGGCTGGAAGTCGACGCCGCTGAAGCGCTGCCCGAGCGAAACCAGGTAATCGGTGCGGCCGAGCTTGCCCTGCAGCGAGAGGATACCGAAGCGGGTGTTCTCCTGCTGGCGCTCGTCGAGGTTTGCCGAATCGAATGCGGTTTGATCCAGATAGCCGAACGCGGGCTGCTGGCCGGGATTGTTCGGAATCTGGAAGCGGTTGTTGGCCGAACCGAAGATGAAGCTCAGCCGGGTGTCGCTGTTGACGATGTAGGACAGGTCGCCGAATGTCTTCAACTGGTTGGTGCGATCATGGATCGCATTGCGGCTCGGGGTCGGGTTCTCGATGCCGATGTCGCTCTCGAGGTAATTGGCGGTGACGAACCAGTTCCAGCGGCCCGCGGCGCCCCACAACGAGGCGTGCGGATTCAAGGTGCCGAACGACCCGCCGGTGAGGCCGGCATCGCCGCCGTTGCCGAGTTCGTGGCCGCTCTTGGTGGTGATGTCCACCACCGCCGCGGTGCGCTCGCCGTACTGTGCGGGCAGCGCGCCGTCCAGCAACTTCATGCTGTGGATCGCGCGCGTGTCCAGGGACTGGCCGAAACCCGAGATCGACTCGGGCAGCATCACGCCATCGATGCGGTACTGCAGGTTGGCGTGGTCGCCGCGCACATGCAGCTGGCCGAAGGAATCCTGCACCACCCCGGGCGCCTGCAGCACGACCTGATTCAACGGCGTCGAATCGCCCAACGGCAAGTG
>DZCM01000048.1 GCA_022730295.1 Rhodanobacter sp.
GGGCATCGAGGAGCATTTCCCGTTTGCCGATGAAATCGCCGTCCTGCCTGAACCACGGTTCCAGCAGGGTGATGACGGATGCGGGATCCCGGTTCTCGTGGAATTCGTAGGCGGCTGCCGCAACCACGGCAATGGAAACACGGCTCTCTGCCAGTTCCGGCCAGCGCTTTTTCGGCAGGGTTTGCAGCAGCAGCGGAAGCCAGTTGGCGTCAGGCGCCGGCATCGATTGTGCGAGGAGCAGGCAACAGTGCTTGTATTTGCGGCCGGAACCGCACGGACAGGACGCGTTGCGTTCGGGCTCCGGAAGCGACGCGTTCGCGTAGTCGAGTGCGGGTTGCGGCGTGTGCTTCCAGAGCGTGCGCGCGAGGATCAGGGCTTGCGGCCACTCCGTGAAACCGTCGGTGTACTTGACGATCTTCGCATGTTCGTCGCGCATGGCCTCGACGTACGCGTGGAAATTGCAGCCTTGCACGATCAGCTCCATGGCGCGCCGCCAGAAGCGGCTCATGGCAAGGTTGAATTCGGGCGGAATGTCGATGTCGGGAAGGCTGCCGGGGGCGTCGAAATGCGTCATGGAATGCCTCGTGCGGAAGGGGATGGCGGGGCGTCCGGCGCGAACACCGCGAAGATTCCGGCGTAAGGCTTCACCATGAAGGCGGGCGCGCCGTAGTAGTCGCCGTCGACGTAAATCTGCGAAAGCGTGCCGTCGAGGTAGAGCGCGTTGCTGCAGCCGAGCTTGTCGCGGAACAGCCGCGCGAAGGTGTGGAAGTTCACCGGTCCGTTGCTGACTGCGAACACAGCCACATCCGGCTTGGGTGCACACACGCCACTGCGCCATTTCAGGCTGTCCGAATTGGCGTCGAAATGCCGATTGAGTTGGCCGTCGATGACCAGCATCGGTCCGGACTGGGTGGCCACGCGCGGCGCAAGGTGCGCGGCGGCGAACGCTGCGGTGGTCTGCACCAACGCGTGCCCGCTGGCGTCGATCGAAAACACGCCGTTGGGTAACAGCGAGAAGTTGCCGGACGCGGGGTTGCCGTGCGCGGTGTTGAGCGGCTTGATGGTCTTGCCGTCCTCGACGTAAATGCCCAGCGGCTCGCCACCGGCATCGTAGATTCCGGCATTGGCGGCGAACAGCAATTGCTCGCCGTGCGCCGTGCCCCAGCCCTGCAAGGCATCGATGCTGGCGTACGGCTTGCCAGTGGCCGGATCGCGCCAATGCAGGCCGAGCTTCGCTTGCGCAAGGTCGATCGTCACGACCCGATAGTGAACGTTGTCCAGCACCACGTCGCGGCTGCTGACACCGTGCGATGCGTGCGTGCAGGCCGCCAGCATTGCGGCGGCCAGCAGCAGCGCCGCCCTGAGGATGCCGGATGCACGGTGGCGGATGGTTGCGTATTGCCAAGTCATGGAACGATGGTCACAGGTTTGCCACGCCCACGGCAAGCCTTGCATGGGAGCGTGTTCAGTGAGCAGGCACCAGGGTCAGGTGGTATTTCGCCGGACCCGGCAGCAGCGGCGTCGGCTTGCCGTGCACCCAGGCCTCATGGCCCTGGCCGAACCATGGCGACAAGGGATTGTCGGACTGGCCGGCCGGCATTTCGAGGATGCCGTGCGCCTCGTCGCCGGGTTGCACATCCATCCGCATGGAAGCACCGAACTTGGGATGCAACACAAGCGGCATGTCGTTGTCGCCCGGCAGCGGATCGTGTGGCATGTCGATGAAGCGTGCCAGCCACGTCGGCAACACTGTCGAGAGCGGGTTGTTGATTTGCGCGGCGTTGTACCGGCCCCAGGTCTTGCCGGCCAGCGGACCGGGTACCTTCGCCAGTTCATCGGCGACTTCGCGCGCCGAGGCGGCCAACAGCGCGTCCCAATCCTTGTATTTCGGGTCCAGCAGCCACGCGGGTTTTTGCGTCACCATGGTCCAGGTTGCGTATTCGCCGACCGCGGGCGTCGGCCAATCGAAGTCCGGCCACTTCGCGGACGCGCGTGCAGCGAACGGCGCCAACACGTTTTCGCGCACTTTGTCATGGAAGCGCCGCACGATGCGGTAGCCGACACTGCCGGCGGCAGCACGTGCTTGCCAGTCCTGGACAAAAGGTTTCAGGGCCGCCAGTTGCGGGTCGTGCGTTGCGTCGAGCACGCCCAACAACAGCGTTTGCCAGCGGGCGAGGAACAGGGCACGGTCATCGAGCTGGATGTCCAGCATGTCGCGCGGCGTGAAGTGGTTGCGCGCGGCGAGGTCATCGCGGATCTGTTGCGCACGTGCGCCCTGATCGTAGCCGCCGTCACCGATCAGGGTGAGATCGGCGCCGGAAACGATGCGCTGGTTGGCCGTCCAGATGCGCGCATTGGGTGGATTCTCGATCCGCGGATCCTGGGCGGGCGTGGCGTAGCCGATCCAACCGGTGCCGGCTTGCGACCAATCCGCCGGTGCTGACGGATCAAATCCCGCGCGGATCGGAATCACGCTGCCGGCGATGGTCCAGCCGACATGGCCTTGTGCATCCGCGACGACCAAGTTCTGCGGGGGAATCCCGATGGCCGGCCCGATGGCGAGCGCCTGTGCGACCGTGGTCGCGGTTTCGAGGTGCATCAGGTTGAGATTCACCGCGCGCGGATCCTGCGCGGTCCACGCCATTGCCAGCGGCGTGCCGTCCGGTGCAGTGCCCATCACCGGCCCCCAGATGGTGTCCTTGACGTTGACATGGACATCGGCCGCGCCGTGCACGTGGATGACTTCGTCGTGCATGGCGAACTTCGTCCAGCCGTTTGGCGTCTTGTATAGCGACGGGTCGGCCGGATCCACGTTGACGCGCACCCAGTCCATCCAGTCGCCTTCGCTGTTGGTGAAGCCCCATGCGATGTGGCCGTTGCTGCCAATGACCATGGCCGGTGCGCCGGGCAAGGTGACGCCGTTGAGGTCGAGCATCTGCTTCGAGTTGGCCGGATCGGGATAGCGCAGCTGCGCGCGATACCAGATGTTCGGCACGCGCAAATGCAGGTGCGGATCGTTGGCCAGCAGCGCCGCGCCGCCCGTGAGCGTGCCGCCCACTGCGGAGCCGTTGCTGCCGATGCCGTGGTTTTCCGCGTCGGAGCGCGCGATGGAGTGCATGCCGCCGGCCAGCGCAAGCTTCGATGCCGCGACGGCGCGCAGGTCGAACACACTCGAGTTCGGCATCGGCACGGCTGGCGAAGGCCCGCCTTGCATCGGGGCTTCCCAGCGCGGTGATGGTGCCAGCAGGAAGTCGGCGAGCGCTCGGGGCAGCACCGCGCGCAGGCGGGCGATGTTCAATTCGCGCGGATCGTCGCCATCCTGATTGAGGTCGAACGCCATCGCATCGATGGTGAGGATGGTGTCGGCGTCTGTCCACGGTGCGGGCTTCTGGCCGAGCAGCAGGTATTCCCAAGGGCGCACCGGCAAGTGCGCGAGTCCGGCGTTGACGCCCGCGGTATAGGCATCCATCAGCTTGCGGTTGGCCGGGCTTGCCAGCGCGAGTTCGCGCATCGCCAGCGCGCGAAAGCGATGCTTGCGATGGTTTTCATCAAGCGGCAACGCTTTGGGTCCGACCAGTGCGGCCAGTTCACCGGCGGCGTCACGGCGTTGCAGGTCCATCTGGAAGAAACGTTCCTGAGCGTGCACGAAGCCGAGTGCATACACGAGGTCGCGGCGATTGTGCGCGGTGATGGCCGGCACGCCGCCGGCATCGCGCACGATGGTTACGGGGGCTGACAGACCCTTGAGTGAAACCTGACCATCCGCCTGCGGGCGGCTGCCTGCAAGCAGGCGCCAGCCAAGCGCGAAGGTGACCGCCACGATGACGATCAGCGCGATGATGATGCGACGGATCCAGCGCATGCCGTGTCCCCGGACAATCCCGTCATTGTGACGAAGCCGGCGGTTCACGCCAAGCGGCGCGGCCACGGGTCAAACCACGCTACCGGTCCACTCGGGTGTCGAGAACTTCGATGCAGCCAGCGACTCGGCGCATGCCAGTTCCTTGACCTTCACACGGACCTTGATCAAGCGGCGGTCTCGATTCGATCCACGCGGCGCAGTCCGCGCGGCAGCAGCCCGCCGCGCTGCGCACGGTTGCCGCCGTATTCGACGAGGTCGGACCATTTCAGGGTCAGCTTGCGCTGGCCGGCGTACAGGGTGACTTCACCCAAGCCTTCCGCCACCACCGCAACGCCTGCAAGGCGTTCCTCGCCCGATGCGAGTTTGGCCTTCGGTATTTCGATCAGTTTGTTGCCGCGCCCGCGCTCGAGCTCCGGCAGGTCGGCCACCGAGAACATCAATAGATGGCCTTCGCTGGTCACCGCCACGATGCGATCGCGTGAGGGATCGGCCACGTAGGCGGGTGCCAGCACGCGTGCGCCGTCATCCATGTTGATGACCTGCTTGCCGGCCTTCTTGTTCGCCAGCAGCGCTTCGAATCCGGTGAGGAAGCCGTAGCCGGCATCGGTGGCGAGTACCAACTTCGTCAGGTTGTCGCCGATCGCGAGCGCGTCGAAGCGCGCGCCGGCCGCCGGCGCGAAACGGCCGGTGAGCGGTTCACCATTGCCGCGCGCGGAGGGCAAGGTGTGTGCGGGCGTGGAATAGCTGCGGCCGGTGGAATCGAGGAACGCCGCCTGTTGTGAACTCTTGCCGCGCGCGCTGGCAAGGAAGGCGTCGCCTTCACGATAGGAAAGCGCGGCTGCGTCCACATCGTGGCCCTTCGCCGCGCGCGCCCAGCCGTTGGTACTGAGCACGATGGTGACCGGTTCGGATGCCACCAGTTCGCTTTCGTCCAGTGCCTGTGCCGCGGCACGTGCGACCAGCGGCGAACGGCGCGGATCACCGTACTTGTCGGCGTCGGCCTTCAATTCCTGCTTGATCAGCGTCTTCAGCCGCGCCTTCGAACCGAGTGTCACCTCGATCTTTGCGCGTTCCTCTTCCAGTTCGTCGCGTTCGGCATTGAGCTTCATTTCCTCGAGCCGCGCAAGCTGCCGCAACTTCGTTTCGAGGATGTAGTCGGCTTGTTCTTCCGACAACTTGAAACGCGCGATCAGGGCGGGCTTCGGTTCGTCCTCGTGGCGGACGATGCGGATCACCTCGTCAAGATTCAGGAACGCGATGCGCAGGCCTTCCAGCAAATGCAGGCGGCGCTCGACTTTTTCGAGGCGGTGCTGCAGGCGGCGCGTCACCGTGTCGCTGCGAAAGCGCAGCCACTCCTCCAGGATCTGCTTCAACGTCTTGACTTGCGGACGGCCGTCCAGCCCGATCAGGTTGAGGTTGACGCGGAAGCTCTTCTCGAGGTCGGTGGTGGCGAACAGGTGTTGCATCATCGCCGCCACGTCGACCCGGTTCGAGCGCGGGATCAACACCAGCCGCACCGGGTTTTCGTGGTCGGACTCGTCGCGCAGGTCTTCCAGCATCGGCAGCTTCTTCGCGCGCATCTGCGCGGCGATCTGCTCAATCACCTTGGCAGGTGAAACCTGGTGCGGCAGCGCGGTCAACACCACGTTGCCGCGTTCCTCGATGTACACGCCGCGGCAACGCACCGAACCGTTGCCGGTGGCGTACATCGCAGCGAGCTCGCTGCGCGGGGTGATGATTTCGGCAACGGTTGGGTAATCCGGTCCCTTTATGTGCTCGCACAACTCGGCGACGCTGGCGCCGGGTTCGTCCAGCAAGTGGATGCACGCCGACACCACCTCGCGCAGGTTGTGCGGCGGAATGTCGGTGGCCATGCCGACCGCGATGCCGGTGGAGCCATTCAGCAAAACGTTGGGCACGCGCGCTGGCAGCCACGAAGGCTCCTTGAGCGTGCCGTCGAAATTGGGTGCCCAGTCCACCGTGCCCATCGCCAGCTCGGCGAGCAGCAGTTCCGCGAAGGGCGTCATGCGCGATTCGGTGTAACGCATGGCCGCGAACGACTTTGGATCGTCCGGCGAACCGAAGTTGCCCTGACCGTCGATCAGCGGATAGCGGTACGAGAACGGCTGCGCCATCAGCACCATCGCTTCGTACACCGAGCTGTCGCCGTGTGGATGGAACTTGCCGATCACGTCGCCGACGGTGCGCGCGGACTTCTTCGGCTTGGCCGTCGCGGCGAGGCCAAGCTCGCTCATCGCGTACACGATGCGTCGCTGGACGGGTTTCAGTCCGTCGCCGATGAAGGGCAGGGCGCGGTCCAGCACCACGTACATCGAATAGTCGAGGTAGGCGCGCTCGGCGTACTCGCGCAGCGGGATTTGTTCAAAGTTCGATTGCAGGGGAGTCATGGCCATCCGTCGTCCCGGCGTGGGCCGGGAGTCAATTAAAATCCATGGAATTGTCGCGGCGCAGGCAACTCAATGCACGCGTTCGGTGTGGATGCCGAGCTGCTGCAACTGGATCTGAACGCGATCCGGGCCGGTGAGGTGGCCGGTGCCTACGGCGACGAAAAACGTTCCGCGCTCTTTCAGCAGCCCATCAATCTGCTGTGCCCAGTTGCGGTTGCGCTTGACCAGCAGCACAGCGTACAACTCGCGGTAGTGCTTGCGCATGCCGCCGGTGCCATTGGCGGCAATGGCCTTGACGTCGCCGGCTTGCCAATACTTGATGAGCTTCGCGATTTCGCCCGGCCCCTTGGCGTAGTCATCGAGCGCGTTGTGCAGCAGGTCCAGTTGCAGTTCCGGCGACAGGTCCGCGAATAACCTGATCTGTTGCTCGGCCGTCTCGAAGGCGCCGACGGGCTTGCCCTTGGCCTTGAATTGTGCTTGCAGCTGCTTGTCGGCGCCGGACTTCGGGTCGTAGCCGGCCTTGAGCAAGGGCGCGACCGAAATCGTCAGCGCCGCGAGCCATGGCCGCATCGCGTTCAGGGTGGTTGCGCCGCCGGGGACGCCTGCGTCCACCGCCGCCTTGTCGAGGCGAGCGCGGCTGGCGGCGTCCAGCTTGGACGACAATGGGTGCTGCAGGTCCATCCCGTATTTCAGCACCAGTGCCTGCATGGCGACCGGATTGCCGTCGTCGTCCTCTTCCACGTACAACTTTTCGCTGGCCGCCAGCGCCTTGTCCAATGCAGGGTAATGCCACTGTGCAGTCTTCGGCAGCACGTGCACGGTGCCGAACAGGTACACCGTCGCGGTCGGGCTCTTCGCTACCCACAGTGCTGGATCGGCCAGCGCCGGTGCACAGGCAAACAGGGTGAGCGCGAAAATCAGCGTGCAGTGGAGCAGGCGGCGCATCGGGCAGGTCCAGCAACGGAGTCGCGGCATTGTGGCGGCGAACGGCGCCCGATGCGAGGCCGCGGCTTTGCCAAACAAATGGAACCGCGCATAATCAGAACGCCGCTGTTCGGGTACGAAAGCAGGGGTTGCCAGCTGCCTGGGGACACCGTCGCCATGGGCCGATTCGAAACGACTCGCTGGAGTGTGGTGATCCGTGCGCGGGGCGAACCCGCCGATGCGCGCTTGGCGCTGGAAACATTATGTCGTGCCTATCGCCCGCCGGTACTTGCCTTCGTGCGCAGCCGTGGCTACGCCGCGGACGTGGCGGAGGATCTCGTCCAGGCTTTCTTTGCGCGGTTCCTGGAGCGCGCCTGGCACAGCAGTGCCGATCCTGCGCGCGGACGCTTCCGTTCATTCCTGCTGACCGCCGTCAAGCGATTCCTGATCGATGCCGACGCCGAAGCCGCGGCATTGAAGCGCGGTGGCGGCTACCGCTTCGAATCGCTGGATGACTCCGAGTCGTCATGTCCAGCTGGCGGCGAAACGCCGGAGCACGCGTTCGAGCGCGCCTGGGCACACGCGGTACTGGATAGTGCCTTGGCGCGGTTGCGCGACGAAGCGGAGCACGCCGGCAAGTTGCCTTTGTTTGAACGCCTGCGCGAATTCCTGGTGGAGCCTCCCGACGAGAGTGACTACGCCAGCGTGGCGGAAGCCTTGCACCTGCGGCGCAACACCCTTGCCGTGGCGGTGCACCGGCTGCGGCAGCGCCTGCGCGAGCTGGTGCGTGAGGAATTGCTGGAAACCATCAGCAACCCCGCTGACCTGGACGAAGAGCTGCGCATGCTGCGGGGCGCGATGGGCGCCGGTTCCTGAGCTTTGCGCTGCGTGCGCCCGCACTTTTTTCCGGCGAGCGTGTAATCGTGGCCCGCGGTTCCCGAATTGATATGGCGAGGGACGAACCCTCACCGCCGGCCGGATCCTGGCGCCCCCATCGCCATGCATGCCCGTCAAGGACGACCTGCTGCAGGTTCAAGAGGTGACCACCATGAAACTGCACGCAATCACGATTTCCATCGCCATCGCCCTTGCCGGGTTCGCGGGTATCGCATCCGCCGCCGGACAATCGGAGACCCTGACGCCGGTTGAAGTGCTGGGCCCGCCGATCGGCCAGTGCACGCCGCCGAACGACACCACCGGCCATGCCTGCGACACGTTCAACCAAATGGTGCGCGCGAACTTCTCGCCGCGCGAAATCGGCATGCTGTTCGGAGCGCGTACGTCCTATCCGGAACACCTGACCGGTGGCATCGATCGCTTGCAGCGCCGCTTCCAGGCGGTCGTACAGGCCTACGTTGCGCAGCAGCAGGCAGCCACCCACGCCGCGCCGGTTGCTGTCAAGTAACAACAGGTGTTCGAAGGTTGGGCGCGCGTCCCGCGGCTTCGGGGCGCGCGCCTCGTTGCGAGGGCACATGCGGCACCGGGCATTCGGTCGTATAGTCCAGGCAATGGGCTGATCTCACAAAACAGCCTGCGGTGTGCCGGCGAAGGCGCGGCGATATGGCAGGTTCCGAAACCAGACTTCCGGACTGGTTGTTCCCGGTTCGCCAGTGGGCCGGCGGCGAACCCATGCGGCCAACGAATGCACGCCGGGAGCGCGGAGGAACGAGCCCATGACCGCGCCGGTCTCCGGCCCTGATTCCGTCCGTGGCGCCGCTGCCGGCGTTCCCGCAGAACCGCGCGTGCAAGCGCTGGCTGATTTCGCCTTCAAGAGCCTGACCCGCGCCGGCGGATCGCTGGAAGGCGCGTCATGTTCCCAGCCGCGCATGGCAAGCCAACGGCTGGATCTGACGGATCCCCGGCAACGGTCGTTCGGTGACTACGAGTTGCTCGAATGGTTGGGCGAGGGCGGGACCGGCCCCGTCTACCGGGCGCGCCACTTGCCGCTGGAACGTGAGGTTGCGATCAAGCTGCTGTCGGAGGGGCCATGGGCATCCCCCGAGTTCGTCGCGCGTTTCGAGCGCGAGGCGCAGAACGCCGCGCGCATGCAGCATCCGAACATCGTGACGGTGTTCGAAGCTGGTACCCATGAAGACATGCACTTCTTCAGCATGCGGCTTGTGGAAGGCAGCAGTCTGTCCACGTTGCTGAAGTGCGGTGCACGGTTCGCGCCCAAATCCGCCGCCGCGCTGCTGCGAACCACCGCCGAAGCCGTGGCGTACGCGCACAGCCTTGGCGTCCTGCACCTGGACCTGAAGCCCGGCAACGTGTTGATCGACGCTGCGGGCGAACCGCATGTCGCCGATTTCGGCTTGGCCCGCCGGCCGGGGCCGGTCCTCGCGCTCGACAACGATGAGGTTTCCGGGACGCCGGCTTACATGGCGCCCGAGCAGACGGTCCTGCACGAACAGAGGCTGACCGCCGCCACCGACGTGTGGGGGCTGGGTGCAATCTTGTACGAGATCGTGACCGGCCACGCCCCGTTCCAGGCAGAAAGCGCGCAGGCCACCCTCGCACTGGTGGTGCGGGGCCAGGTGCGTGCACCGAGGCGCTGGAATCCGGCACTGCCACTGGATTTGCAAGCCATCATGCTGAAGTGCTTGCGCAAGGACCCGGCGCAGCGTTATTCAACGGCGCGCGCGTTGGCTGACGACCTGGCGCGTTTCGTCGAAGGCCGCCCGGTGCACGCACGGCCCTTGAATGCGATGCAGCGCGTAGCGCGGTGGGCACGGCGCGAGCCGAAACTCGCGGTGAGCATCGCCTGCGCGATGCTGGCGCTGCTGGCCGGTTTGGTCGCGACGATCCAGCAATGGCAGCGCGCACAGGCGAACGCGTGGCTTGCGCAGGCGAACGCCGCCACCGCCAACGCGAGGCTGTGGGATTCGCGCGACGTGTCGGCACGGACCGCAATGGATGCCGGTGCGGACTGGAAGGCCGCGCCATTGTTGCTGGCCAATCTCGCCGAAGCGGAAGCCGAGGGGAATCTTCTGCGCGCGCAGCCGGCGCGCAAGATGCTCGGCATCATCGAACACCGCAATCCCGTGTTGATCGACGTGCTGCCGGTCCCCGGCACGAACAACGTCCTCGCGTTCAGCCCCGATGGGTCCAGCCTTGCAGCGACTGGGGGCGATTCCGCGGCTGTCCGCAAGTTTGATCTCGCCAGCGGCAAGCTGGCCTGGCAACGCGATGTTGCGGGCAATCCTGACGGGGCCAGTTGGCTGGCGCCGGAGCATATGGAATTTGATGCACACGGCCGTTCAATCCTGTTGTCCAGCCAGCGGCCCATGCAGGTGGCGCCGTTCCCGTTCGGGCTGTTCATGTACCGGGTGGACGCGCGCACGGGCCAGTGGCTGGCACATCCGCCGGTTGCCGATCCGCAGCACGTCGAGTTCGGCTACAGCGCGGACGGTGAACACGCGATCACGTTCAACCCCGAAAGCGGTGTCGAGTATTGGCAGGCGAATCCGTGGCGGGTCCAGAGCTCCGCGCCGCGGTTTCCAGGAATCGCCTACGCCGGCCCGCTGCTGTTCGCGCCAGATCTGCGCAGCTTCGCTTTCCGTGGACCGGATTCGAGCGCGGTATGGGTCGTTGCGACTGGCTCGCTGCGGCGCAGCTGGAAGATCGACCCGGTCGAATTTGGACATCAAGTCGCATGGGCGTTCAGCCCGGATTCGCGGTGGCTCGCGCTTGGCGATACGGATGGTTCGGTGATCGTCGCCGATACCGTGACGCGCGAACTGCGGCGACTGTCGCCGCGGCCGCTGACCGGAATCCACGAACTGGCCTTCAGCGAAGACGGCGCCTGGCTGGCCGCGGCAGCCGGCAAGAGTGGCGTATACCTGTGGCGCTGGCCCAGCGGCAACCTGCTGGTGTGGCCATTTGGAATCGAGGTCCAACCCGAGCGCGTCAGGCTGGACCGCGCCGGGCTGCGGGTCCTGGCGAGCGGTACGACGGGTGTCGCCGGTTTGTGGGAGATTCCGGAAACGCAGTTCGAGCTGGATCGCGGCGATGCGGTTCCGTTGGGCGGGCGCATCGCGACGCTGATGACCGGTCGGTCTGGCGGTGGCGATGCCACCGCATGGCAGCCCGCCAAGCGCCTGCTCGCCAGCGCGACCGGGCAGGGCATCCAGGTTCAACGCATCCCGCCGGCCGTGCTGAAACGCGTGCACGCGGCGCCGATCAAGCCTGCGACGTTGCGCTTCGATGGGCGCCGCCTGGTGGTGGTTGAGGGCCGGCAGGTACGGCTGGTGGGTGCCTTCGACGAACGGCCCCTCGGCGCGCCTTTCCAATTCCCGCAGCCGCCGGGTTTCGCCGAACTGAGTGCGGATGGCCGGACCTTGGTGGTAACGGCAGGCCGGCGGTTGTATGCCTTCGATACGGCGAGCGCAAAGCCGCGCTTCACCCCGGTCACGCTGACCAATTCGCCGCAACACGTCGATTTGAATCCGGACGGCACCAGCGTGCTGACGACCTGGTTCGCTCACGATGCCAAGGGCGTTGCGGAAGTGGCCGAGGTCTGGGATCTGCACCGCGGTCAGCGCATCGGCGGCCCCATTCGCCTGTCGGGAGTGCAGGCCTGGATCGGCTACAACCGCGAGGGCACCCGGTTGTTGGCATGGAACTTCGCCGGCGTGAGCATGCGGGACGGCCATACGCTGGCAGCGGTCGCAGGTCCACTCGCCGATTTGCGACTGGCGCCCCACGACATCCTCGAAGAAGGCTATGTTCGTGCAGTGGCTTTCGGCAGCGGCGGGGCAATCTGGCTTGCCATGACACGCGGCGATGACCCGGTGATATCCGAGCTGCGCAACTATGCCGCCGACGGGACAGCGCGTAGCGTGCGCACACAGCGTCCGCTCACAGCCCTCGTGCCGCTGGCGAGCGGCGCGTTGCTGACGGTGCCGGAGGATGCCGGCATGGTGGTTCGTCGCACCGACGGCAGCCTGCACGGCTTGCCCGATCCCACCACCGGCATGCCGCGGGCGGAAGTCGTGGTCAGCCAGGATGGACGCTGGATCGCGCGGGCGCAGCGTGATGGCGTGGTGCTGGTCGACGCCGCTACGAAGGCGCGGGTCGCCCTGTTGCGTGCGCCCCTGCCGGCGCCAGACCTGATCTGGCAGCTTGCGTTCGCGGCGGACGGTAATAGCCTGTTGGCGCGCAGCATGCGCAATCGCCTGATCGTATGGAACCTGCAGCCCGATACCCGGCCAGTGCTGGAGATCGCGCGGGCTCTGGCGCTGCGCGATCTTGCGCCAGGCATCGGCGGGTCGCAGTTGCGCAGCCCGCCGTCTGCTGCCGAGCGCATCAGCCTGCGCGCGGGTGACCCGGGCGCACCGTCGGCGGCAGCGTCGAAACCGCAACCCGCCGCGCGCGGACTGCCGGGTGGCGAGATTCCGCCACGGGATCCACGCGCTGCGCCCGAGCTGATCGACCTTACCAATTACTACAACTTCGGCTTCGCGAACATCAGCAGTGCGTCACTGATCGCCGCTGGTGACTACCAGTGGCTGCCCACCGGCATACAACGTTTCCTCGGCATCGATTACGACCTGCGCGGTGGCATCCAGATGCAGGCCGCGACTGGCGTCGCGGACAGCCCGCGCGGCGAGCGGCCGCTGGCCTTCGACATTGCGTCACCGCGGCCGGATGTCGCCGCGGTGGATGTCTTGGTGCTGCTGAACCCGGCGGCGACCAGCATCGCGCACGACATGCTGCGGGTCACGTTGCAGTATGCGGATGGCGGCCGTGCATCAATGGGCACCTTGCAGTTTTCAGCGCCATGGAATTCTTTGCGGATGTCCCAGTTGCCGAAGGGATTGCAGGTAGCGGCGGCCGGCTACGACACCCGCGCGTTTCCGATCATGGATCGCCCTGTCCACGTTTATGCGCTGCGCTTCCCCAATCCACAACCGCACCGCAGCCTGCGCAGCATCACGTTCACGGCTGGCGATGGCAGTGGCATTTCCACCGTGATACTCGCCGTGAGCGTCGAGCCGTCGCGCACGGAACGGTCATCCGGCCGGTGACGCGCGCGGCGGGCGCATGGATTTGCGCCCGCCCGTGCAGGCGCGGTGCGGGCGGATCATCGTGGCACGCGATAGCCTCCCGGCACGCCGTTCGGCGACAAAGTCAGTTGCCATAGCTGGTCGCGGCGGGTGCGGAAGGTGGCGGCGGAACTCGACAGGTAGTAAAGCCACATCCGGCGGAAGCGTTCGTCGTAGCGCGGGTTGCTGGCCGACAACTCCGGCCAGGCGGCGTTGAAGTTGGCGATCCAGGCCATCAGGGTCTCGTCGTAGTCGGTGCCGAAGTTGTGCCAGTCTTCAACCACGAACAAGCCTTCCAGTGCGGGCGCCACTTGCGAAGCCGCCGGAATCATCGAGTTCGGGAAGATGTACTTTTCGATCCATGCATCGGGCCGGCTGGGGGCGCCGTTGGTGCCGATACAGTGCAGCACCGACAGCCCGTCGTCCTTGAGGCAGCGCCGGCACACTTCGAAATAGGTGCGGTAGTTCTTCCAGCCGACGTGCTCGAACATGCCGATCGAATACACCGCATCGAATTTTTCCTCGACATTGCGGTAATCCTGCAGGCGGATTTCGATCGGCAGTCCCTTGCACAGTTCGCGCGCGAATTGCGCCTGCTGTTCCGAAACGGTGACGCCCACGCCCGACACGCCATAGTTCTCGGCGGCAAATTTCAGTGCCTCGCCCCAGCCGCAACCGATGTCGAGCACTCTCATGCCGGGCTTGAGCTGCAACTTGCGGCAGATCATGTCCAGCTTGGCGGCCTGCGCCGCGTCGAGGTTGGTGGCGTCTTTCCAGTAACCGCAGGAATACACCAGCCGCTTGCCCAGCATCTTCGCGAACAGATCGTTGCCGATGTCGTAATGGGCCTTGCCGATCTTGAAGGCCTTGCGCCCGCGCTGCATGTTCAGAAAGCGCGCGCGCAGGTGCGCACGCAGCGTGTCGAAATCGTGCAATTGCTCGTCAAGGTTCGCGCCCAGCACATGGAAAAAGAACTGGTCGAGCGAGTCGGCGTCCCACCAGCCGTCCATGTAGGCCTCGCCAAGCCCCAGTGAACCGTGCGCGAAGGTGCGTGCGAACGCGCGCGCGTCATTGACCCGAAGATCCCATGGCCGGTTGCCGTCGATGGTGACGCCGGCGTGCGCGAGCAGCGCTTGCGCCTTCTCGCGCAGGGCCAGATCGTGGCGCGCCAGGTGCGCGGGTTCGACAGGGGTCGCGAGGTCATTCATGAGTTGATCCTTCGTGATCGGTACGGAGGTTCGTGACGCCAGACTCCAAGTGCGGACAGCAACTTTGCTGCATCGTACCGCAAGCCCGTGAAGGGTTCGTCACGGGTCGCCGGTGCCGGGCATGCCGGCTTGGGTTGGCAGCGTCGCGCAGAACAATTGCGGGTTTTCCGCGCGCGCGTTCGAGCATCGTGCCAGCAAGCCGGAACTGCGCGAAGGCGCCGGGAATCAAATCCATCAACGGGTGACCACGGGGGTTGGCGGTCAAAGTACCGAACGGCACGGTTGGCAAGATCGGGTTGAACCAGACGCCAATGCGATACCGCAGGCAAGCGCAGAGAAAGGCGCCGCATCCGGTCGCGAGCAGGGCATGGTTGAGCATGCTGTTGTCGACTCCTCGTCAATGGTCGGGAATCGAGAACGTCAGGGGTTTGCCGAACGGCAACACCTACACGCCGGATACCCGGTCAGGTAGGCATCATCGGCCGATGTTCCGGCGGTTCGGGGAGGCATGCCAGCTCCCGTGTGCAGTCGAATCATACTTGAAAACGACGCTGGATCGTCACAAGCGCTTGGGCAGGAGTCCATGCGTCTGCAGGAACGCTCGCGCATCTTCGGCGTCCTGCTCGAACCATGCGCGTGCCGAGCCAAGCCGGAACGAGTAGCCCCAGGCGTCCATGTCGGCCAGGGCGCGCTCGCGGCCGAAGCCAGGAAGGCCGTCAGCCAGCACGATCTGCAGGTAGCAGGTGGCGTCCTCTTCTTCGTTCGAGTCGCTGGCGTCGGTGTGGATGGTCGCTCGCCGCGCGGGATCGACGACGACCAGTAGATGGCAGGCCTCGTGCAGCAGTGAATGCAGCGGCGTGTCGCCGCGCGCGTAGACTCGCGAGGCGATCACGCCGGCTTCGGGTTCGCCCCAGAAACTGCCGGGAATCGGTGCGCCAGTGTCGACGTACACCAGTTCAAGCCCGTGTTGCGCGAGCAGGGCGGCGGGCGCCTCGAAGCCGATGTCGGCGAGGCGCATGACACCGGCGCTGGCGCCTGTTTCAGCCACCCGTCCCGGTCGCTTTGCCTATTTCCGGCAAGGCCACCGACAGCTCCAGCACTTCGCCATCATCGCTGCGTTCGAGGTTGACCTGGACCGCGTCCGGATCGACGTGCACGTACTTGCGGATCACTTCCAGCAATTCGTTGCGCAACAGCGGCAGGTAATCCGGGCCATCGCGGGTCGCGCGTTCCTGCGCAACGATGATGCGCAGGCGCTCGCGCGCGATGTTGGCGGTGTGCTTGGGTCGCGGACGCAGAAAATCGAGCAGGCTCATCACTATCCTCCTCAGGTTCCGAACATGCGCTTGAAGAAGCCTTTCTTCGGCGCTTCCAGGAATCGCATCGGCACGTCTTCGCCGGTGAGGCGGGCGACGGCATCGGCGTAGGCCTGGCCAGCGATGGAGCCGGCGTCGTGGATCACGGGCACGCCCGAGTTGGAGGCCGCCAGCACATTCTCCGATTCCGGGATCACACCGAGCACCGGGATGCCCAGGATTTCCTCGACATCGCCGACGCTCATCATCTCGCCGGCCTCGACACGCACCGGGTTGTAGCGCGTCAGCAGCAGTTGTTGCTGGCCGGGGCCTTCACCGCGCTCGGCGCGCCGGGTCTTGGACGAAAGCAAGCCGAGGATCCGATCGGAATCGCGCACGCTCGAAACTTCCGGATTCACCACCACCACTGCGCGATCCGCGTAATACATCGCCAGGTGCGCGCCTTTTTCGATGCCTGCGGGCGAATCACAGATGACGTATTCGAAGCCATCCGCGGCGAGCTCTTCCAGTACGCGGCCGACGCCTTCCTGCGTGAGTGCATCCTTGTCGCGGGTTTGCGAAGCGGCCAGCACGAACAGGTTGTCGTGGCGCTTGTCGCGAATCAGGGCCTGCTTCAACGTGGCCTCTTTCTGGATCACGTTGATGAAGTCGTACACCACGCGCCGTTCGCAACCCATGATCAGGTCGAGGTTGCGCAGGCCGACGTCGAAGTCGATGACCGCGGT